>JAVBNI010000007.1:0-69052 GCA_031551645.1 Bacteroidales bacterium
ATCCCTAACCCGGACAAGCCGGAACCAAAAAGGAAAAAGTATATCTTTGTATATGGACTTATTGACCACCACATATAAATCAGCCATCAGTTTCAGTTTATCCTGTTACGACAGGTTGATACTGACAGGAAGCCTTCCGGAAATCAGTTACGGTCAAGGCATCACCAGTTACTTTTATCAAAAAGGTATCAGGATCTTTGATTATGCGAAGTTTGCCGAGCCATTGCGTGATCAAATACGAGCTAATGCAGAATTATTAGCCCGAGAATCCGGGATAGGGATAGATTTTATCCGTAAGTCAAATATTCGCAAAGAAAGCGTAGTATCTGAGAAATTGGCTCAACGGGGCTATCATCCCGGGCTGGTCTGCGTCCTTTCTGTCATGGAAGTGTGTGACACCTTTGATCCGTGGCACGACAAGTCAAGCGGCAAAACCTACCTGAAGCCCGGTAAAAGCCAATGCCTGCATTATTATTTTTACTTTATCGATGAATACATCGGCTTATGCTATGTGAGGGTTCCCACCTGGTGTCCGTTCCGTTTGCAGGTCTATTTGAACGGGCATAACGTGTTGGCCTCTGAACTAAAGGAAGCCGGGGTAGACTTTACCATGATTGACAATGCCTTTGACAGTCTTTCCGATCCCGAGCGGGCACAGAAACTGAACGATGAATTGAGCATTGAAAAACTCCATCGCCGTTTGGAAGCATTGACCTGGCGATTTTGTCCGGTATATAAGGAATTGGGGTTGCGGTATCATTGGAGTGTGACCCAGGCGGAGTATGCAACCGACATTGTGTTCAAGGAACAACAGGATTTGCAGCCGGTTTATTCCGAACTGATCCTCACTGCCATCCACACCGTTAAGCCGGATAATATCGCCACATTCCTTGGGCGTAAATTAGACCACCGGTACCAGGGGGAGATCGGCAACAACTATCATGTACGCATTGAAGGTTCCCGTATCAAGCATGCCATGGGCGGTTGTTCCATTAAAATGTACGACAAATTCGGCAAAATACTTCGTATTGAAACAACAACCAACGATATACCCTTTTTTAAACACTACCGGGAGGTGGTACACCGTGACGGGACAAGGTCAATGGAAATAGCTCCACTAAAAAAGAACATCTATTCGCTGGGCTTTCTGATGGATAATATGAAAGCGGCTAACAAACGATACCTGGAGTTCATTTCTTCTTTTAACAGCAAGCAAATTGGAAGGGAGCGGCTCGAAAAAGTCTCCCAATCCAAAGAAGTAAACAATCGTAATTATAAGGGCTTCAATTTCTTTAGCCCAAAAGACATTGTGGTGATGATCACTATCTTGCGGGGTGAGTTCAATATCAATGGACTTCGCAACAAGGATTTGAAAAGCCGCCTTGGATTGACCGGGGGACAAGTCAGCCGGCTTCTCAAGCGATTAAAGGTTCATGGATTGATCAAAAAGGCTCAAAATGCTTATAAGTATTATCTTACACGCCTGGGGAAGGAAACAATGGTATGTGCCCTGAAAATTAAGGAGGCGATCATCATGCCTTCTCTTTGTTATTGATTTTTTATGCCAAAAATAACACCAAGTTAAATGATAAGGTACTAAGGTATTGAGCGATCAATACGCCGATTACTGGGTACAAAACCAAAACCACACCCTGATCAATTATAGTTATTGTGTGGACAATCCGTTAGGTTACAGCGGCTATAGTGCAGACTGCTGGGGTTTGACCGCCTCGGACAGTGATATAGGCTACGGCGCTCATTCGCCAACCAACGATCAAGGAGTGATTGCCCCGATTGCAGCATTGGCCTCCATGCCTTACGCCCCCGATCAATCCATGCGGGCTTTGCACTTTTATTATTACACAATGGGCAACATGCTTTGGAAAGAATATGGGTTCGTCGACGCGTTCAATTTCTCCGCATATTGGTTCGATGCTCAGTTTTTAGCCATCGACCAGGCGCCAATTATTGTGATGATCGAAAATTACCGTACAGGGTTATTGTGGGATCTATTCATGTCATGCCCCGAAGTACAGGACGGATTGAAAAAATTAGGTTTCACAGTAGTTGAGTGAAGAACGAAGAACGAAGAACGAAGAGTGACAAACAACATGAAAAGAGTTAATTCTTAATTTTTAATTCTTGATTTAACAATAGTGTCAATTTAAAAGTACGCGTGCGGACACGGATGAAAAAATATCATTTCGTGTTCGCACACGAAGCAAAAATTGAAAGGATATTTCAAAAAATGATTGGCTAATTTTATCTGAAGAGATTAATTTGATCGCAAAAAATCAGGTCATGACAAAAAAAATATTGATTACATGGATATGCCTGGCAATTATTACCGGATGCAGGCAGATACCTGAAAAACCGGGACACAACAATCCGCAAATGGACAAATTCATCAACGGCCTGATGAAACAAATGACAACGAACGAAAAGATCGGCCAGTTGAACCTACCGGTAGCCGGAGATATCACCACCGGCCAGGCATCAAGTTCCGATATTGCCGAACAAATCAAGACCGGTAAAGTGGGAGGATTGTTCAACATCAAAGGTGTGAAAAAGATCCGGGAAGTACAACGATTAGCCGTGGAAGAAAGTCGATTGAAAATACCCTTATTATTCGGGATGGATGTCATCCATGGCTATGAAACCGTATTTCCTATTCCACTGGGATTAGCATCCACATGGAATCCGGAAGCAGTAGAACATTCTGCCCGGATTGCCGCCGTTGAAGCCAGCGCTGACGGCGTCTGCTGGACATTCAGCCCAATGGTGGATATTTCACGCGATCCCCGTTGGGGACGTATTTCCGAAGGCTTCGGCGAAGACCCGTTTCTGAGTGGAGCAATGGCCAAAGCCATGGTACTCGGTTACCAGGGCGACGGCAGTTACCCGGCTAACACCTATATCATGGCTTGCGTGAAACATTACGCTTTATACGGAGCGAGTGAAGCAGGGCGTGATTACAACACAGTGGACATGAGCCGCGTGCGGATGTTCAATGAATATTTGTATCCGTATCAGGCCGCCGTAGAGGCAGGCGTGGGCAGCGTAATGGCATCGTTCAACGAAGTGGACGGCATTCCGGCAACGGCCAATCGCTGGCTGATGACCGATGTGTTGCGCAAGAAATGGCATTTCGATGGTTTTGTGGTGACTGATTATACAGGTGTTTCCGAAATGGTAGACCACGGTATCGGCGACCTGCAAACTGTATCGGCACGAGCATTAGCGACTGGTATCGACATGGATATGGTAAGCGAAGGGTTCGTGAAAACTTTACCTCAATCACTTAAGGGAGGTAAGGTGACTATTGGTCAGATCAATACCGCATGTCGTCGCATACTCGAAGCCAAATACAAGCTCGGATTGTTTGATAACCCTTACAAATATTGCGATGAAGATCGTGCTGCTAAGGAAATTTATACACCTGATCATCGGGTAATTGCGCGTAAGATTGCAGCCGAAAGTTTTGTACTTCTCAAAAACCAGAACAACACATTGCCATTGAAAAAAAACGGGACCATTGCAGTGGTGGGGCCTTTAGCCAATACACGCACCAATATGCCCGGCACATGGAGTGTAGCGGTTGATTTATCAAGACCTGCCACCCTGGTAGAAGGAATCAGGGAGGTAGCCGGCACTGATGTGAACGTAACGTATGCCAAAGGTAGCAACCTCATCAGCGATGCCGCTTACGAGGAACGCGCCACCATGTTCGGACGCAGCCTCAACCGTGACAATCGTACGGATAAGGCGCTCCTGGATGAAGCTTTGCAAACAGTCCGGACGGCCGATATAATTGTAGCAGCATTGGGAGAGTCGTCCGAAATGACCGGTGAAAGCAGCAGCCGTACCGACTTGCGTATACCCGATGTACAGCATGAACTCCTACAAGCCTTACTGAAAACCGGAAAACCTGTCGTACTGGTATTGTTTACCGGACGCCCGTTGGTGCTCACCTGGGAACAGGCCAACGTTCCGGCCATCCTCAATGTTTGGTTCGGCGGAAGCGAAGCAGCCTATGCCATTGCTGATGTATTATTCGGCGATGCCAATCCAAGCGGAAAATTAGTGGCAACTTTTCCACAGAACGTGGGACAGATACCGTTGTACTACAATCACAAAAATACCGGCCGGCCGTTAGGCGAAGGCAAATGGTTCGAGAAGTTCCGCAGTAATTATTTGGATGTGAGCAATGACCCGTTATATCCTTTCGGTTTCGGACTGAGTTATACCACCTTCCGATATGGAAAGGTTCATCTGGATAAAAAAGTAATAGCAAAAGACGGAAGGCTGACAGCCTCGGTCACAGTAACCAACACGGGCACAGTTGCCGGGCAGGAAGTGGTACAGATGTATATCCGCGACTTGGTAGGTAGCATCACCCGCCCAGTGCAGGAACTGAAAGGTTTTGAAAAAATCAGCCTGCAACCCGGCGAAACGAAAACTGTAAGTTTTTATATTACACCGGAATTGTTGAAATTCTATAATTATAATCTGGAATATGTTGTAGAGCCGGGCGATTTTGAGGTGCAAATCGGAGGCAACAGCCGTGATGTAGAAATTGTAAAATTTAGTTATAGCCTCTCCCCCCTGCCTCCTCTCCCATAGAGAGGGGGGTGACGACTCATCATCTGAATTGCGGACTACGCAAGGGCTCCCTCCCCTTTGGAGAGGGTGGGGGGTGAGGCTCCCAAAAATCAAATCAATATGAACAAGATGAGATATTTTATCCCGGCAATACTTTTTCTAATATTGTTAGGATCGTGTAAACCCGGTAAACGTGGACAATCCGGAAAACCCATCTATACCGATGAACAGTTGATGGACTTGGTGGAAAAACAAACCTTCGACTATTTCTGGAATGGCGCCGACCTCAACAGTGGCTTGGCCTGTGAACGCATCCATATGGACGACGAATATCCGGAAAGTGATCAAACAGTGGTTACTTCCGGAGGAAGTGGGTTCGGAGTTATGGCAATCCTTGCTGCAATCGATCGTGGGTACATTTCGCGTGAATTAGGCGTGGATCGTTTCAATAAGATATTGAATTTCCTGGAACATGCCGACCGTTTTCGCGGTGCTTTTCCACATTGGTGGGAAGGAACCACAGGAAAAGTAAAGCCGTTCAGCTCGAATGACAACGGCGGCGATCTGGTGGAAACCGCCTTCATGATGCAAGGATTACTCTGTGTGCATCAATACTTCATAAACGGGAGCGAAGCCGAAAAATCCATTGCTGCCCGTATTGACAAGTTGTGGCGAGAAGTAGAATGGAGCTGGTATCGCAATGGCCAGAATGTTCTGTATTGGCACTGGAGTCCCGACAAAGGCTGGGCAATGAACTTTCCCGTACACGGATATAACGAATGCCTGATCATGTATATCCTGGCAGCATCGTCGCCTACGTTTGGCATCCCTGCCGAAGTATACCACGAAGGTTGGGCTGAAAACGGCAAGATTGTCAACCATCATATGGCTGAAGGCTTACCCTTACAATTTGGCCATCAAGGTGATGTACCATCCGGAGGCCCGCTCTTTTGGGCGCATTATTCATATCTCGGGCTTGACCCACGTGGCCTAAAAGACAGGTATGGCGATTATTGGGAAGAAAACCGCAACCAAACGTTGATCAATCGAGCCTACTGCATCCGTAATCCCAAAGGATATAAAGGCTATGGCGCGAATTGCTGGGGGCTCACTTCAAGTTATTCTGTGAAAGGTTATGCCGGACATGCTCCGTCGGAAGAGCGTGATCTGGGAGTAATTACGCCCACCGCTGCCCTGTCGTCTATCGTTTATACCCCTGAATATTCCATGCAGGTGATGCGTCATCTCTATGATGATTTGGGCGAAAAGCTCTGGGGTGAATTTGGTTTTTACGATGCGTTCAGCGAAACGGAAAATTGGTTTCCACAACAGTATTTAGCCATTGATCAGGGTACCATTCCGGTGATGATCGAGAACCATCGTAGTCAGTTGTTGTGGAAGCTCTTCATGAGCCATCCCGATGTTCAGGTTGGATTGAAAAAATTAGGTTTTGAGAGTCCGCATTTGAAATAAGAATTCCGTTAAATCAGTCCGGATTCAATAGGACCACCCATGTAAGCAGTGTCAAGACACACATGGTTTAGTATTTTCTTCCACTGTCAGGCGGGCTTAACTAAACAACATTGAAGCCCTATTATTCAATTAATTTCCTTTGTTTGCGAAGCATTCACAAATAAGACATCACCAATATCATGAAAATCAGTAAAAAATTTATTTACATCATGTTTTATTATCTCCTCCCGAAATCCGACAATAGTTAGCCCCGCATTCCTGGAACGTTCTGTAATAACTTCATTAAGCGTTTGGTGTTCTGAAAGTTTCACGATTTCAATATTGGCCAGGGTAATAGGTAACCTTCCGGTAGCGATCCGCTCTTCAAGTTCTTTTTTGGTTTCTTCGTGTTGTCCTGTTGAGCTGATGCTGAATATCTTGATATAGCTTTTATGCCAATCGGGATGCGCCATAATGATGTATCCCAACAAAATCATCAGGTTGGTATTCTTTTCGTCGGTGGCTCTGATCCACACGTGAATACCATTTCGGTATCTGACCGGCGAATTGGATATTGCAAAAAGACATATATCGAAATTACCTGCTTTGATTAATTTCACGTTCTCAAGTATCCGGCTAAGTTCGTCAGGATGATCTTTTTCGAACTCGAATACCACCATGTTGTTCTCCATGCCGGAAATGGACGGCGACTGTATCACCTGGGCTATGGCCGAAGTATAGGAAGGCGAAATCATGGTATCGATATAGAGAGCGCTTTCCTGCTCTTTCTGACTATCAATAAGCAGCCCCAATATCTTCTGCGATTCGGCATAGGTTTGTTTGCTATAATACCCTTCAATATAATGAAAGTAAGTACCGAATCCATGTTGGTGGCTGATCCACTTCATCAGGTCGAGTACCTTTTCACGTTCAAACGAGTGCGATGAAATACAAATGGCGGCAGGACGCCAATCCTCGTTATCCATACCGGCCTGGTTTTTTTGGATAAAGACATGAAGTTGCCTATTCAACTGGAAAATAGCCCCTTTGAATATGTTTACAAGTCCTTTCTGATCCTTATTATAATGTTCTAAGAACAGGTATATCATTATAATGAGGATATAGGCCATGATAGTGTAAACCGGGTTGATCCGGAACATAACCCATACCGACAGCAAAAAACCGCCTAACGAAAGATACCATTTTGATTTGAAACGGGGACGGTATGAAGGGGGCGAACCAAAATGATTGAGAAACGAGATCAGACAGAGCGTACCGTATGTGATTAAAAAGAACATGGATATGATTTCGGCCACCATATTCACATTGCCCACCACAACAAATACTAAAGCGATAGCAATCGACACCAGCAACGCATTGAATGGTTCGGATGACTTTCCTTTTCCTTGGGCTAAAAACTGATTGACACCTTTAAACGGAAAACTTTTATCATTAGCAAGCGCCTGTAATGTCCGCGGAGATATCATCAAAAAACCGATAGCCGACGAAAGAGTAGAAGCTGCAAGCCCCAACGGAATGATGATGGTCCCCAGCACGGCAATCTTTGACATGATCAGTTGGCTTTCAATCAAATCGGATTGCGATGCAGAAATAGATAATTTCCACACTACCAGAACATAGACAATCAATCCTGCAATGGTTCCCCCCATGGTACCCAAAGGAATAGATTTTCCAGGATCTTTAAGATCGCCGCTAAGGCCTACACCTGCAGTCATGCCGGTAAATGCCGGAAAACAAATAGCAAACAGGATAAAAAATTTGTCTTTATTAAAAAAACCAAAATTATTACCGACAATATGTGCCGGATCACTGCCTACGTCAATGGGCTTGCCCATAAAAAAGCAAAGCAGGGACACAAACAAAATCAAAATGATGATATACAGCATTTTTACTCCCAAACCGGCACCCCTGCGCAAGATGATGAGAGACATAAGTACCAAGGCCGGTACGCTGATAACCTGGCGTGGGAGCTCGAATCCGAAACGACTTATCCACCAGTTGAAAAACGGCTCGAATGATTCGGTGAAAGCCACAATGTAGAAAGCCACACTGATGGCTTGTGAAAAATAAAGGGCAATGCCAATGGTGGAACCTATCTTCAAGCCAAACGAACGGGATATGATAAAATATTCGCCGCCGCCTTCTACCCGTGTATTGGTTGCTATCTCTGAGATAGCTAAAGCTGTAGGAATCGTAATAAGGTGTCCAAGTATGATTATCAGAATAGCTCCCCAAAAACCGAGTGTGCCTGTAGCAAAACCAAACCGAAGAAACAAGATGGCTCCAAGTATGGTGGAAAGGGAGGTGAAAAATACGGGAGCCGTCCCAAATCTGTTAACTGACGCTGGAATTTTAATCTGTTTCATCGTCATATTCATGAAAACCGGATATTCGCAAAGTTAATCATTTATCCGAATAACTGAAATGTATCGGCCATCCCCAATAAGCAGGCTGTTAATCAGAAACTTACACAAACATCAACATCAACAATAGTGAGTTGAAACAAAAATTTAAGAAAACACTTATCCTAAAATAGAACCAGACAGTCGTACTGAATCAATTTTCGCAAATCAATCGATTCAGCTTTTGGTATATTTCGTAACACATCCACGCATCGGTAGCAGCGTAGCGTTGTTGTGCCTCGGTTAGACTATCGTTTTCCCAGTTGGATAGCTGTTGCGATTTTGAAATCCGTACGCCCAATACAATACCCGCCATCTTGGCTAGTCCGATATTCTTAATATTGAATTTCTGTACCATATCCTGCAGATCAACAAAGCCACGCGGTTGTATTTTAGCGCTCCGCCGCAATACATCAATATCGTTTTTTATCGCTGCCCCAACTTTTAAAATATTCGGATCGGATAACAGAGAAATCAGACTTTTAGGAATATTCGTCATCCTGCAAAGACGGAACAGGTATGCATCCGTATCTGTAGACAATTGCAGCAATGCCACGCGGTTCACTTTGCCTTTGGTAAATGACGGGCGAGTCTCGGTGTCAAAACCCAGTACAGGACAATTCCTCAGGTATTGCACCACAGCATCGGCTTGCCGTTCATTTTCAACCAGGCGAATATCGCCCTCAAAATGCACCAATGATAATGCATAAAGTTCTTCCTTGGATATCTCGGATGCAAACATCTATTTTTTAACACCTTATTAGACTACTCCACTTCGTCATAATCTTCGATAACATCCTCCATATCCACTTCCAATTGCGACGATTTTTTGGACTCAGCATAACGCTGCTGATATAGGTTGACGTGTACAATCCTCAGTGCACTCAAAAGTTTCACACCCCAGTATTGTCCGAAAGTGTCCACACATTCGGCAATTGCATCGTTCATATTTTCGATCGTACCCGTTTCGTATAACATCACGAAATCCTTCAATTCCTGATAGATATCGGTCAACATTTCCGATAGGCTGGCCTCAATGACTTTGAGCGTACCCGGATGGCTCAGATCGTTAAAATCAGGGAACTGATCCAATGCGCCAATATAGGTCACTAAATTACTATGTATCTTATTATAGGCACGTTCGGTAACGAACTTCTCAACATCCGACGAATAACGTGCGTCAACCTCAGGTAGATGAAAAACCCTACTGTATATGTCGGACAACATATTTAACTGAACAGTCCAAAAATCGGCAATCTTTTTGTCAGGCAATGCCTCAAGATATTCAAAATATTTACGACAAATTTTTATAAATTCTTTTGTCTGCGGAGCAATAAGGGAATCTATTTTATTCATATAACGGATATATAAAAAAACCAAACAAACCTAATACTTTATTTTCAATAATGTGCTGGTACATGATAAATTTTTTATCAAAAACAATCCTTGTGCTGTAAAGAAAAAGTTAAACACACATTATTCATTCTAATTTCATGTAATAATATAGTTCATGATCAGGCAATAAATCAGGATGAAATATTCTGATCATATCTTTTAATATGATATGCGGATTAACCACTCCCGACTCGAAAAAGTCGTTACCGCCTCCGGGACTCACCCGGGCATAATTGTTGTATACCATACCGGTGCGATAAGGTGTTACATATTTCAAACGTTCGTCAACCGATTGAATTTCCTTTAAGGTACGGGCAGCGCCTGTATTGATCCACAAATCTGCTCCTCCGGCTTTACTGATAATCGCTTCGATATTGACCGGAAAACTTTCGTGTGAAGTATTGCTTTTCCAGAGATAGTCTCCCCCGGCATCGGCAATCATTCCGGCTATGGAGGTTTCGCCTCCGGGAATATACCATGTTCCCTGCCAGGGCAAGCCACACAATATCGTCGGATTATGTTTCGTTCCTTTTACCAGCCGGCAGAGGGCATCATATTCGTTTTCAACGGTATTGAACCCTTCTTCGGCCAGTTTTCCACAATCGTAAAATTCAGCCATGAATTTTATCCATTCTGCCTTTCCTAAAGCTGTCCGTTCAAGATATTCGGCATTAAGCACTACCTTCATTCCCAGGTCAGTAAGCCTGGCCAGCCTGCCGACTACCTCCTCTCCTACCCCATAGGCAAAAATCACATCAGGCTTAAGGCTGATAATCCTTTCATAGTTCAATCCCTGGTCATAACCAATGTCGACAACTTCGCCCTTCGCAACAGCATGTCTGATAGTAGTATCGGAGACATAAGCTGTTCCCGACAAAGCCTTGACACTCGCCGTTTTACCCAAAGCAGACAACATGGCAATATGCGTGGTGGCAAGACAAACGACCCGTTCCACGGGTGTGTATATGACCGGATAATCAGAAAATTCACGTGGTATGGTCTTTCCTTTCGGACATAATACATAACGATATGCTACATTCTGCGCACCTTGCCAAGGATTCAAAACGGTGACTACGGTGATATCTCCCTGTTTTTTTATGGTGAATCCCTGCGCATATTCAACTGAAATCGAATCTTCAACAGTATCATTTACGGGAGAACCCGGATATTGCCCCCGACCCGCACATGATACTACCCCCAACATCAATGTGGTTATGAAAAAAGGGATTTGAAACAGCCGAAACATCATGTTATGGATTATTTTTAAGCAGGACGCTACAAACAATGTACCAAATCAAGCCGAAATAAGTGGAAAATAATTGACAATAGAAAATTGAAAAGTGGGCAGTAACAGTGGGTCGTTGAATTGTTGAATTGTATGACAGTCGCAGTAAGCAGTCAGGGCAACCGCATCAAATTTTTCCATCCTTTTTTACCTTTGCTGAATGGAACAAGATATATCTCACTATTTTCAAGAAGTCCCCGATCCCCGTGTAGTTAACATGTGCGATCATTTGTTATCCGACATACTATTGATCGCCCTTTGTACTTATATGACAGGCGGTTCGGATTATCAGGACATGAATTTGTTTGGCAAAAACCGAGGACAGCAGTTAAAAGGGGACATACTCCAACTGCCCAATGGTGCGCCTTCGGCGGATACCTACGAACGAGTTTTCAAGCGGTTGGATCCGGTTGCATTCAAGAGATGCTTGGAGACTTACGGCAAAGACATCCTATCGTGCTTGGCAGAGAAGCAAATAGTCTTGGATGGCAAGGTGTTAAAAGGAGTTTCTCCCACAAGCAAAGGCAATGCCGGATTGTATATCCTGAACGCCTGGGTCAGTGAAAACAGTATCTGTGTGGGTCAGCAAAAAGTGGAGGATAAATCCAACGAAATCACAGCCATTCCCCAGGTATTGGATTCATTGGATATTGAAGAGGCCGTTGTTACCATAGATGCCATGGGAACACAAACCAAAATCGCCGAACAAATACGTTATAAGAAAGGGCATTACATGCTTTCGGTCAAAGGCAACCAGAAAGAACTGCTTGAAGATATCCAATGCGCTTTTAAAACAAATCAAGGCCATTATCATGCCAGGGAAACAGACTGTGATCATGGTCGTATAGAAACCCGAAGTTGCAGTATTTTACCGGCAAAAGATTTTTTGATGGACGAAAACCTAACGCCATGGAAAGATATAACCACATTAATAAAGATAGAAGCTACCCGGGAAATTAAAGGCGTACTTACCTGGGATACCCGCTATTACATCAGCGATGAAAGTATCAAGAATGCTGCATATTATAACTCTTTGGCAAGGGGACATTGGGCTATAGAAAATAAATTGCATTGGCATTTGGATGTCACTTTTAAAGAGGATCAATGCAGGGCTAGAACAGGAAATGCCCCCGAAAACCTATCAACAGTCAGAAAATTTACCCTACAAATGATCACAAATGTAAATGACAAACTCAGTTTAAAGAAGAGGCAATACAAGGCAGCGTTGGATGTGGCGTACATGAAAAAAATACTCAAAATTTGATGCGGTTGCCCTGAAATTCAAACGATTTCTCATAAAATCAAAAAACATTTTGTAGTTTTATAAAATAACTTTACTTTTGCATACTATAACGTATGGTATGGTATGAAGAAAATTAAAAAAACAGACTGGTTTAAAGAAGGTTTCCTGATATTGGAAACTGATGGTTTTGCCAAAATTATCATCGATAACCTTTGTGACCGGCTTCAAATAACAAAAGGTTCATTTTACCATCATTTTAAAAATATGGATGGTTATGTGGCGGCACTTATGGACTATTGGTTGGAAGAAAATACACTGTCAATCATTCGTCAAGTAAATGTAACAAAGGGAATCAGATCAAAGAAGAAGATGCTGGATAAGTTGGCGATTGACCGTTCCTTGAAGTTGGAACAAACAATCAGAGCGTGGGGATATTCTAACGAAACAGTTAAAAAACAGGTTAATGAGACGGATAAAATCCGGTTGGAATATCTGATCGAGTTGGAAAAACAGGAAGGTAAAAGTCCATCCCGGGCCAAAGATGTTGCCATACTCAGTTATGCTACGTTCATAGGGTTGCAACAATTATTTCCCGACTTACCGAAAAAAGAACAAAATCGTCTGAATCAATATTTTTCAGCAAAGTTTTAAAAAGAACCCGAAAAAACGGCTTTAAATTATTGTTTTACAATCCAATAATAAATCAAGATGTTATGAATTACTTTTTCGTTTCGGCAGGAATTTTCCTGTTTGTTTCCCTGTTTATCCACATGGTGGCTGGTGACAAGGAATATCGCAAACTGAATCCACGAAACCAAAGCGACAAATCCGGTAAAATGTTTGGATATTGGTTGATGGGACGCGGAACCTTCCGGATGGTCAGTGTAGATCTGTTATTGACTTCCGTTTTTATTTTTTTAATGGGTGTTAATGCAATTCCTTTCAATCTCTATTTATCGGTCTTCATATCCCTGCTTTACCTGGGATATCTCGTATTTTGGCTATTGACTTTGTTGGTTTCAAAAGCCGGACGAATGAATTATCTCAACCAAGGGCAATGGATGTTGTTTCTAATCGCCTTCGTCTTGATTGTTCTAGGCATAAACTGTGCTTTATGAAAGTCAATAAAGTTGTTGTTGCGAAGACAGATTTGATCTCTCAATACCTACCTGGTAATTATAAAGATGCTTTTGAATATGCATTTTACAGCAATCACAAAATTACGGCAGATGACTTTATGATCGCATTTTGGACAAATTCGCCGGGATGGGTAGAAAAACTTTTTGCATTGCGCGATTGGATGGTCAAACCGTTCGGTATTCAAACAGGAAGTGGCCGGAGCAGGGGAAAACTGGAAGAGGCAGTCAGAACCGGCGGAAGCTATGGATTCATGAGTGTTGTTGCAAAATCGGATACCGAAACTGTGATCAGCGCCGACGACAAGCATTTGAAAATGTATTTTTCAGTTAAAATCGACGACCCGAACGACGGACAAAAAAAGTTAACGATCAGTACCATCGTACATTTTAATAATTGGTTGGGATATGTGTATTTTTATTTGATTTATCCGTTTCACCTTTTGATTGTGCCGAATATGGTAAAATACTCATTGAATAAATTATTGGGAGCGCAGCAATAAAGTTGGAATAGCTGAAAATATATCATGCTTGACACAATAACGACCTCTGAATTATACCACTCATAGTATAGTTTTATGCATTACAATTTGAGATTGCTTCGGCTAACGCCTACCAATGACAGATTTGCGTAAATCGCTGATTTTAAGACAACCTGTCATAGCCGCATTATGCCACATTTTTTTGGGGTAGGCTCTCGCAATGACGACTGGCAACAGCGCGTTATTGCGAATCGCGAGGTACGAGCGATGAAGCAATCCTATTTTGCACAAAACTTGACCGCGAGAGGTATAATAACATTCCAACCCAACATATTTTTCCGACACACAGCATTCAGACATATCACCAAAAATACGTACCTTGCGACAGTTTTTGCAACCAGGGTCAATCCTGTAATTGTTTGATAATTAAACACACAATTACAGAATTGACCTTTTTGCATGATTTTTTAATAAACAACCTGAACTAATATATGGCATCGACCATAACCACTTATAATAGCCGTCCCGCTCTGTGGACAAAAGATTTCTTGCTGGCTTTCGTCTCCAACCTGTTGCTGTTTTTCTCTTTTTATATGTTGGTACCGGTATTACCGTTCTATCTGTTCGAAAATTTGGGAACCAGCGGTTCATTAGCCGGAATCGTATTGTCGCTGTACACTATTTCGGCGCTTATGATGCGACCTTTTTCGGGTTTCTTGGTCGATACGTTCAGCCGTAAACCATTGTACCTGATTTGCTACGCTTTTTTCTGTGTGATATTTGCCGGCTATGTAGTCGCCACCACGTTGACGCTATTCATTATCCTTCGTATCCTGCATGGCTTTGCTTTTGGCATCAGTACGGTAAGCGGGAGCACAGTGGCAGTGGATGTTATGCCATCAGAACGGCGTGGCGAAGGTATTGGTTATTATGGCATGGCCGCCAATATAGCAATGGCTGTGGGACCGGTAGCCGGATTATGGCTACACCACCATTACTCGTTCAATGTTGTGTTCCTGGCAGCTTTCGCTTCAGGTATTGTCGGTTTCTGTACCATTTTGCCAATCAGGCCTATTATAAAAGAACTTCCGCAACCCAAGCAGGCCTTATCGCTCGACCGCTTTATTTTGCTGAAGGGCTTGCCTTGTGTGGTGTTGCTTTTCTTTATCGGTTTGGGCTATGGCACAGTAGTGAACTATATTGGGCTATACAGTACTTCATTGGATGCTCATGCAGGTATTTTCTTCATCTTCATTTCAGCAGGACTTATCCTGGCACGTATTTTATCGGCACGTGCCATCAACAATGGAAAGATTGTCCAAATGATTTATGTTGGCGCCGGTATATTAATCGTCTCCTTTGTTTTGCTGGCTGTGTGCAACAGTCCGCTCCTACTCTATCTCACGGCATTTTTGCTGGGCGCCGGCATGGGATATACCAACCCGGCATTTCAAACCATGCTGATTAACCTGGCCGAACACAATCAACGCGGCACAGCCAATGCTACTTACTACACCTTTTGGGATATGGGTGTAGGACTTGGTACCGCTATTGGTGGCTCCATAATCGAAAAATTGAATTTCGAATGGTTATACCTAATCTGCACCATACTAATCGTGCTGGGGTTGATTTATTACGGCTTAGTAACTGCCGGGTATTTCAGCAGAAACAAATTGCGTTAAGCCATTGTAAAATTTTTAAGTTACCTTTACTGGATATTGATTCATTTTTTCAACTTTATTTCAGTTTTTAATCTGTAATTTGCAAAAAAATGGAGTTAAAATGAAAATCCTGATTGTGGAAGATAAACCATCGTTGCTGGAAATCATGGAACGTTTCCTCGAAAAAGAGCGTTACGTGGTGGAAACAGCGAAAACATTCCGGGAAGCATTGGAAAAAGTGTCTCTTTACGATTACGAATGTATCCTGCTCGACATCATGTTGCCCGATGGCAACGGACTCTCAGTTTTGCAGGAACTCAAAAAAATGCACAAGCAGGAAAATGTCATTATCATTTCGGCAAAGGACTCGGTAGATGATAAAGTTGCCGGATTAGAACTGGGTGCAGATGATTATCTTGCCAAACCATTCCACCTGTCGGAACTCCATGCCCGCATCAAAAGTCTCATCCGCCGCAACCGTAATAATGGTGACATCTCTATTGATCTGGGTAATGTCAGAGTTGTTCCTGATAAGTTTGAAGTATACGTTAATAATCAAATTCTTGAATTAAACAGAAAAGAATACGATATCCTGAATTACTTCATTGTCCGTCCGGACCGGTTGGTTGATAAGACAACACTGGCCGAGGCTGTGTGGGGTGATCATATCGATCAAGTAGATAATTACGACTTCATCTATGCCCAGATAAAAAATCTGCGAAAAAAAATGAATGATGCCGGTGCAACCATCGAAATTAAAGCCGTATATGGTTTTGGTTATAAAATGATCGTGGAAGAATTATGAAATTATCCTACCGCATAACATCGCGCTTGTCACTTGCTTTACTGACTGTTATAGCTGTATGGGCTTCGTTGTTTTACTTCATTATCGTGGAGGAAATTAATGACGAAACAGACGATTCGTTGGAGGATTACTCGGAATATATCATCACCCGGGCATTGGCCGGAGAAACGTTACCATCAACGGATAACGGAACAAACAACAGCTACCACATTGAAGAAGTTACACCCGAATACGCCGTCCAAAGGCATGCCATACAATACCATGACGAAATGGTATACATCGAGTCGAAAAAAGAAACTGAGCCCGCCCGTGTCCTTACAACCATATTCAGTGATGCAGAAAACAGGCATTATGAATTGACTGTTTCCATCCCCACGATAGAAAAAGAGGATCTCCAGGAAGCTATTCTGCACTGGATCGTATTCCTTTACCTGGCTTTGCTGGTTGTGATCATTGGCATCAATTGGTGGATACTTCACCGGAGTTTCAAGCCGTTGTACTTTCTATTGAAATGGTTGGATCATTTCAGAGTAGAAAAGAAAATTACCGAACTCGATAACCCAACGAATATAAGTGAGTTTCGAAAACTGAATGAGGCAGTTATCCGTAGCGCCCGCCGTAATATTGAAACATACGAGCAGCAGAAATTATTTATCGGACACGCTTCGCATGAGTTGCAAACACCATTGGCCGTTTGTCGCAACCGACTGGAAATGATCTCGGAAGACCCGCAACTGAACGAAACGCAATTGGACGAAATCCTGAAAGTAAAACAATCGCTTGATCAGGCAATCAGACTCAACAAAACGCTGTTGTTGCTCACGAAAATAGAAAATAATCAGTTTCCCGAAAAAAAGGAAATAACGGTGAACGGGATAATCAAAAAACTGGTAGAAGATTATTCCGAAGTTTATGAAGGACGCCACATTGCAGCTTCATTGCAGGAAGACACCGCCCTAACCCTGAATATGAATGAAGCACTCGCTCTGATATTATTCGGCAACCTGCTAAAAAACGCATATATCCATAATTGCGATCATGGATCTATACATATTCATATTACTACTTCACGCATTTCGATAACAAATACCGGAACCCCGGAAACCTTGGATGCCGCTGTTGTGTTCAACCGTTTCTCCCAAACCGTGAAAAAAGAAGACTCAACCGGGCTTGGTCTCGCGTTAAGTAAATCCGTTTGTAAGCTTTATGGAATGGATATCCGGTACGAGTTTGCAGATAAAAAACATATTTTCTCTCTTTTTCTTTAGAATTTCATATTCTTTTCAGTTTTACCCCGGAACTTTGTTTCATAAACTTTAAAAATAAAAAATCATGAAACGAAGTATTTTGTTATTAGCAGGTCTGATCGTGATGACCACCGCCGTATTTGCCGACAACGACAAAGCCATTACAATAAACCAATTGCCGGCAAATGCCAAGCAATTTATCGAAAAACATTTTTCAGATCTGAAAGTTTCCTACACGAAAATGGAAACTGAACTATTCGACAAAAGTTACGAAATCGTCTTTGTAGATGGAAGTAAGATAGAATTTGACAAAAAAGGAGAATGGACGGATGTGGATTGCAAATTTACACAGGTACCCGACGGAATCACTCCGCAACAAATCAAAAATTATGTAGCCGCCAATTACGAAGGCACAAAAATAGTCGAAATAGACCGTGACAAGCGTGATTATGAGGTCAAATTGAGCAACGGACTTGAGCTTAAGTTTGATTTGAAATTTAACCTGATAGAAATTGATCAGTAAAAAATGAAGAAAATGAAAAGATTATTTTTGATACAAACACTTGTCATATATGCGTTCATATTTTACGGATGTGAAAATGATGACAACCTTCATCCTGGAAACCAGACAGCCGAAAAGGCATTTACGTCAAAATATCCCGATGCAACCCGGATTGACTGGGAAAAAGAAGGTGAATACTGGGTAGTCGATTTTTACAGTGACGCCAACGAAATGGAAGCTTGGTTTGGACAAACCGGCGAATGGTACCTGACCGAAACCGACCTTCTTTTCAATGCGCTTCCTGAAGCAGTTCAAACTGCATTTTCGACCGGCGAATATCAATCGTGGCGTATCGATGATATTGATATGATTGAACGAAAGGACATGGAAACAGTCTATGTATTGGAAGCGGAAAAAGAGAATCAGGAATACGATCTCTATTATTCGTCCGATGGGACATTACTTAAAACCGTTGCCGATTCCTACGACAGTAACGATAATGGGAAGTATCTTCCCTCAACGCTTTCCGGGAAAATAACAGCCTACATTTTCACCAATTATCCGCAGGCAAAAATATTGGAAACGGAGTCGGAGAAAGGTATGATCGAGGTAGATGTTCTTGATGGAACTATTCACCGGGAACTACTTTTCAACACCGATGGAGAATGGATGTGCACCAGCATGCAAATCAATAAAAATTCTGTTCCCCAGACTGTCATGGATGTGCTTCGTGCATCCACTTATGCATCTTATGCCATAGACGATGTTTACTACTGTGAGACACCGCAACGAAACTATTATTATTTTGAATTGGAATCCTCTTCCCGGGATGTTGAATTAATCGTCACTCTTGAAGGATCCATTGAAGTTGTAAAAGTTGAGAAGGATTGATACAATGCAATATGGGGTTGTCTAAAATGAATTATTCCGCTATTGTTAGCTGTAATAAATCGAAATTCAGACAACCTCATATTTTATAAGCATTTTTTTAGCTTTGTCAAGATCAAAACATTAGGATAAGTAACCGAATCCTTTACAAGGAAACTATCTGGCGAAGAATTAACACAATGATCTCATTATAAATATAATATATACTGAGAAAACTTTGATGAAAAGAACGAACAAATGAGAAATGATCAAAATCGAACAACCGATGCACCAAATCTGGATATTTTTCTTCTCCATATTTTATTATTAGTCTAATAAACAAAACCTTAATAGTTTGGCATACATATTGCGATATCCAAGACTAAATAAATTGTTAATAATAAATGTCATGAGACCATTAGTATCATCATCAGTAAGAACGCGTCTGCGTAGACCGTTGAACTATTCAAGATTCTTCGTTTCAATAATCAAAGTAGGTCATACATGGTATAAGGGCAACAATCTCCCGTAAACTTCGGGACGACATATTTAACTGACCCGTAAAGGGTTGATAAGCAGGAATGATCGTTCCTGCTTTTATTTTTGAATCATAAACTTTAGGTTATTGCTGTAAGAACATGATCTAAAAGGTCAAAATGGCTATAAAATTGGTCAAAAAGTAGAATATTACTTCTTTCTACAGCATTTTAGCATATTTTTGTAAAAAATGGCCATGAGGAAAAATATCACACCTCTGAATTGGGAATCACTGTTGGAAACCTTTCCGGGAGTGGAATCGATCGATAAGGATTTTATCCTGTTCAACAGTATCAACATCCTGCCCATGTTCGAATACCCGTTTAAGCTTGATGTCACAGTTTCCATTATTTGCATGACGGGGACCATTAAAGGATACATCAATCTGAATCCTTATACTACCAAAGCTCCCGGTCTTGTGATAATCCTCCCCGACCAGATTTTACAATACGAATATGTCAGCGACGATTTTTCAGGGCTTTATATCCTGATGTCGAAGCGTTTTTCCGATGGCCTGCTGTTGAATTTACAAGAACGGTTACCCCTGTTTTTCGCAATCAGCAACAACCCATCTATGCCTTTGACCAAAGAGCAGTTGGGCATCATGCTGGAATACTACCAGATGTTGCAAAAAACAGTACAAATGAAAGAAAACCCATATCGCCTGGAAATTGTCAAACATCTGATACATGCATTTTTCTACGGGACATACCACATTTTCCAGGGAGTATTTCACAACAGACCGGGAAGCAACAAAAAATCAAAACATGAGCTTTTGGTGGAAAAATTTATGAGTGATATACAAACTCATTACAAGGAACAACGAGGCATTGAATTTTATGCAGATAAATTGTGCCTCACACCCAAATACTTGTCAAAAGTAGTGAAAGAAACCAGTGGTTTATCGGCCGGCGAATGGATTGACAACTATGTGATGCTCGAAGCTAAGGCGTTACTCAAATCCACGAACATGACGATCCAGCAAATCAGCGATAAATTAAATTTTGCCTCGCAGTCGTTCTTCGGAAAGTATTTCAAACGACACGTAGGAATGTCGCCGAAGGAATACAGGAGCGGATGAAAGCGTATCCTGTAAATTTTATTTTTTCGACATTGTAATTTGTTCCATCTATGCAAAATTTAATCCGATCTCTTTTTTGTATAATCGATACTAAAGCTATTATTTCAATAAACCTGTAAATCAAATTTTTCCATTCTTTTTTATTTGATTGGGTTATTTTTTCAAAAAAAAGCAAAAAAACATTTAGTTTATAAAATAAACTAATTTATCTTTGTGCCATTATTAAAAATAATAAAAGATGGAATCAAATTTAAATCACGAACAAAGCCTGACGCTCATCAATGAGATGATTAACCGGGCGCAGAACAATGTTCAAAAGGAACGGACATTCCCGATTATGTTTTGGGGATACATGGTGGCGACTGTGGCTATTGCCAATGCAATACTGATACATACATTAAACAATCCGAATCAATCATTCATGGTTTGGTTGGCTATGATCCCCGCTGCTGTGGTATCATATTTTATTATTGATCGTCGGATTGACCGGACAGCATTGGTGAAGACACATATCGACAAGATTGGAGATCTTGTATGGAAAGGTTTTGGAATCGGCGCAGTAGTATTCATAACAGCCACTTATATCATAGCATTTCGAACCAAAGATTTTCATGTAATGCTATTGATAAATTCTGTTA
The DNA here is from genome assembly GCA_031551645.1 of Bacteroidales bacterium. Lineage (GTDB taxonomy): Bacteria > Bacteroidota > Bacteroidia > Bacteroidales > UBA4181 > JAIRLS01. Next base: position 21,357 of record JAVBNI010000007.1, read on the forward strand.
TCATGCTTATGGTCGGGATATGCGAATTCGCCTCTGCTTGTATCTATCGCTATAAGCCTTGGTATTGGGTCTCATTGCTTTTTTGGACGGGGGCAATTGTATGTGCATTTTTACAAGTGGATTTGCAGTTTATCGTTCTTGCGGTGTGTATGATTTTGGGCTTTGTGGTTCCCGGTCATTGGTTAAACCGTCAGCAAAAGAAAAGTAATGTTTGAAGAACTCGATCCTTTGTTGCATTCGCAGTTGCGGCTGGCGATTATGTCCATACTGATCAGCGTGGATGAAGCAGATTTTGTCTACCTCAAGGAACAGACAGGAGCTACTGCAGGTAACCTGAGTGTGCAAATTGAGAAATTGAAAGAGGCTGGATATATTGGCGTTAACAAATCCTTCCGGGGTAAAATGCCGTGTACCATATGCAGCATCACTAAAAAGGGAATTTCAGCTTTTGAAGCTTACACCAAGGCTTTACAGAGTTATATCAGCAAGAAAAGTTAGTTTATATTTTTTTTATTAATTTAGTTTATAAAATAAAGTAGTTTATATAAAATCAAAATCTAAGATCATGAAAACATTTTTTTTATTCGTAGCAATCAGTTTGAATTGGACTTTAGGAAATGTATGTGGCCAAAACGACAATTTACAGAATGTACAACAAAAAATCAACCAAGCATTCAACATGTCGTTTGCAGAAGGAAACATTTCGAAATTGACAGATATCGAAGACCAATTGAACCAGGAAACCTCCCCATTAGCAACATATTGGCTGGCTTATGCTAAATATTATGAATCCATTTTTTACCTGAAAACAGGTGATAAAGAAAAAAGCGAAACCTTAATCAATAAGGGAATCAACATTTTATCAAAGCAAAAAAATAAAAATTCGGAAGATTACGCCTTATTGGTCCTCATGCAGAACTTTTCGATGCAATTCATTACCAATATGATGAAATTGGGCGTCGTATCCGGGAATATCGGCGAAAATATCGAAAAAGCGATCAAAGCCGATGCAAACAACTTACGGGCTTATTATACGGCAGCGGCCAATGATTTTTATACGCCCGAACAGTACGGTGGCGGAACAAAAGCAGAAGGCTACCTGCTAAAAGCCATTGCACTTAACGAACAGCCGGTTGATAATGCTTCGCTACCCACGTGGGGAAAAGACCAGGCATATCAGATGTTAGTGGCTTTGTATCTGAAAAAAGGAAACATGGGACTGGCAAAAAAATATCTGAAAGAAGGCACACATTTATACCCAGATAGTTATGGTCTGAAAGAGATGGCAAAGAAAATAAGCGAATAAATAACTATTCTATTCGACCCTGTCAGGTAGGGTCATTAATTAAAACATTGACTCAGCAGATGTTTTCCATCCTGTAAGCCTATATCTCAAATATAAAACATTCTATTTGAAATCTAATGAGAATTTTCTTATTCATTATCAGCATCCTGTCTTGTATCCCCGCCTACTCCCAAATATTAAAAGGTAGGATTACCGATACCAAGAACGAACCTCTTCCATTTGCTAATATCTGGATCGCAGGCACCACCAATGGAGTAATGAGTAATGATGACGGACATTTCGAATTACCCGTAAAGTCCGGAAACCGGAACGATACGCTGGTATTTGCTTTCGTGGGGTACGAAACGCAGAAAGCAGCCATCAATACATTGGACACAGATAAGGAATTACACATCCGGCTGAAAGAAAAGACCATGAGCTTGCAGGAAGTGATTGTAGTGGCACACCGGCCAATCAGTGAGGAATTTACAGTACAAAAGCTGAACCAGTTGGATATTTACCAAAACCCGACTGCAAATGCCGATCCGTTGAAAGCCATCGTCATGTTACCTGCTTCGACCACAACCGACGAATCGGCCAATCCTTCGCTCCGGGGTAGCGCCGCCGATCGTACACGTGTAATCGTTAACGGTGTACCCGTGTATAATCCCGCCAAATTCAGTAGCTTGGACAATATCGGCAGCTTCAGCATATTCAACACCCATATCGTACGTAACGAATATGTGTATGCCAGTAATCCGCCGTTATCATACGGCAATTCCACTGCTGGTATTATAGAGATAGAAACGGCAACGAAGCTGAACCAAAATACAAATGAAGTATCGGCCTCGCTGGGCAGTGCCGGCTTCATGTTCTCACGAAAACTGAAATCACCCGACAATTTTGTACAATTTTATGGCAATTGCCAGTATGGCGGGCTTTTGGTTGCATTAAACTCTGGTCGTATACCACGACTAAATAACTATACGGTAGCCGACCTTGGATTAAACCTGCATCTGAAATTGGGAGAATATGCGGCCGCAAACCTTTACAGCTACGGTATCGATGAACGGAGCGATTATCATCTGCATTTGTATACTTACGAAGACGACGTGAAGAAAACAAAGCAACGGGTATTCAATGTATTATCGTTTCGTTGGCAGAAAGGGCGGCATCTTATTGCCATGAATCATGGCAACGATTTCTCCAAAGAGTCGACGCCCTTTGGTAATATGAATTTCAGGCCACGGAGCGCTCAATTTTACACATCGGCAAGCTACAAGCATATATGGGACAAGTTTAATATACAAGCAGGCGCTTCTCACGAAATAGCCCGCTATAATACCAATAACAGCATCCTGCCACGCCATTTCTATGCATTTTCGCCTGCGTCGCCGTCAATTGTTTGCGATTCGCTGGTAAAAAAAGAATCTTTGGAGACTTATGCTTATGCGAAGTGGGATATTTCGAAACGATTGATCGTAAGCGGAGGCGTACGGGTAAATATACCTGTAACAGGCGAGGCATCATACCTGAGCAGGCAATTTTCTGTGAAATATTATTGTTCGGCACGCGGATCGCTATTATTGGCAGCCGGAAAATACAACGGGCGAAGCGTCCCAAATTACTATAATCTTGAATATGCGCCGCAAACAGCTACACATTATTCCTTAGATTACACCTGGCAATCAGAGCAAACCGCTGTGCAGGCCGCAGTCTATTACAAGACGGAAACAGGCGATTATACCACCAATTATGTCGACCAGAGCGACCGGCGTGAAATCTTCGGTACTGAAATATATGCAGAGCAAACCGTCAAACGTTGGTTCAAATTTTCAGGTTCGTACACGTATTTACATTCCACACAACATACCGGCGACCGGCAATTTAAATCGTACAACAACATGCCCTACATTTTCAAGGCCACAGTGAGTTACCAGAGAATGAGCATCGGAACATTTGCTTTTTCATACACTTCGCGTCCCGGACTTTGGATCACACCCATAACCGGCGGCGTATTCCACCCTGAAGCCGGATGTTTCGCACCCGTATTCGGGGATATCAATTCGCAACGCATGGGCGCATACAACCGGCTTGACTTTACAGCCAACAAGATATTCATTGCCGGAAAATGTTCCATTATCACCTATCTTGCTATCAATAACATTCTTAATATCCATAATGACCGGGATCGGGTTTATTCTTCCGATTACGGAACCCATAGCTATGATTTCTACAACGGACGATTGTTTTACTTTGGAGTGATGGTCGGATGGTAAATTTGAGTAAAAGAAAACTTTTCCTAATTTTGACATCAATAATCACAACCATTATACAAGTTAATTATTTGAATATGAAGAAGTTTTTTGTAATTTTAATAGCTTTGTGCGTCATAGGGATGGCCACATCGCATGCCCAGGAGATGAAAAAAGGAATGAGCCTGGCCAACATCGGTTTAGGTTTCGTTCCTGGAGTAGGCTTGAACTTTAGTTATGATTACGGCTTAATCGATACCTGGGGGCCTGGGATCTTTACGATTGGCGGCTTTATAGGTTTTGCCAATTGGGGAAAAACCTATTCCGGGTTCGGCGATTACCGCGTCAACCAATTTGCTTTTGCACCCCGGGCTACATATCGTTATGCCATCAACAAATCATTTGAAGTATATGCCACTGCCATGTTGGGAGCCTATTTTGAATCATATTCCAAATATGATTTTGACAATGGCAGCGGAGTCTTTTTCGGTACAACTGCAGGTTGTCGTTACACTTTTTCAAACAACTTGTCAGTTTTTGGCGAAATCGGATATAATATCTCATACCTCAACGGAGGTTTGAGTATATCTTTCTAAAAAGTTACGGGTTGCTATTTCACAACCCGTAACGTATTCTAAAACTTCCGCTCTATGTTAAGAAAGGGAGAATGCGCAGATATCTGAAAATAATCACCATAGTTTTTTTACTTGTGATTGCCCTATTGGCTGCAGGTAGTGGGATAATTGTGCATTTCTTTCAGGACGAAGTGATCCGGTTCGTAATAGACGGAATAAACAAACAGGTTACTTCCCGGATCCAGGTACAATCGGCACATTTTTCGGTATTCCGCAAATTTCCGAATGCTTCGGTTGAGTTTCGTCATGTGGAAATGAGTCCTGCCCAGAATTTCGACGTTCTGAGTTTCGATGCGGTATACAGCCGGAATTTATTGGTGGCGGAACGCGTCTTCGCGGAATTGAATCTTTTCAGGTTATTGAAAAAAGATTTCCGTATCACCAAAATCGAAATACAGAATGGCAACATTAACATGCTGACAGACAAAAACAATCAGCATAATTTTATTTTTTGGAAAACGTCGGAAAATGTCAACCCAACCGATACCACCATCATTGAGTTACAAAATGTGACGCTGCGTAATGTAAATGTCTACTACAGCCACAAGCGAAGCAATACTGTGATTTCCCTTCATGCCGAAAAATCCAGGATCAACGGGCGATTCACTTCGCGCCAGTACTCGCTTGGGACGGATTGGAGCGGGATGGTACAATATTTTTCGGTCGACGGTAACACATTCATCAAAAACAAACCGATGGAATTATCGGGAAAATTAGATGTAGACAACAACACATTTTCCATTCTCGAAAGTACGCTTTCCCTGGCACAAGTGGATATGGACGTGTCGGGTGGCTTCTCGACGGGTGACGTCGTCGATCTTGACCTGCATGTCACAGGCAAGCGCCTGGATTATCCCTCTTTGGTATCCGTTATACCTGAGCAATATGCCGGACAATTACACAATTATCCCGGCAAGGGCGTTTTTAATTTTTCAGTCGATGTAACCGGCATTGCGGGAACCGGTAAAAACCCGCACGTCGAAGCTAAGTTCAGCATGGCGAATGGACTGGTCACGCATAGCCAGACAAAAGTCAAGTTGTCGGACTTGTCATTCTCGGGTTCATTCACAAACGGGACAAAAAACCAGGGAACAACGACTGCTGTGCATGTCCAGAACTTTGGATTCAAGATAAGTAACGGTTCTATCAAAGGAAGTTTGTTGCTACAGGACTTCCGCAAGCCATCTATCACACTCAAAATCAACGGAAACACAGATCTGGAACAACTATATCGTTTCGTGCCACTCAAACAAATTTCCCACATCAGCGGACAGGCAAATGGCAACCTGACCGCGTCTGTCCGTCTGAAAAAACCTTATCTGAGCAAAGCTGACGATATTACCCAATTAACGGTGGAAGGTCCGTTAACCCTCGACGATGTTTCGATACGGTTGAATAATCAGCCATACCGGTTTAGCCGGATAAACGGCGCACTACAATTTGACAAATATGTTAACCTGAAAGGATTGTCATTTGTATTGAATGACAATGACTTTTTGGCAAACGGACACATTGAAAAGTTGTTCCCTTACCTGCTGGGACAGAGCCAAACCATGCACATCGAAGCAAATGTTGCTTCACGGAATTTATGCGTCGATTCTCTTTTGTATTCCGGGAAACCATCGCCTTCCGCTACAACAACTGCAAACAATAGTGAAGGGCCGCTCTTGCTTCCCGAAAATATTACGTTTAATACCAACCTGACAGTGGAAAATTTCCGTTACCGTAATGTTTCAGCCAACCGCCTGAAAGCCGACTTGGCTTACAAGCCAAGGATGATGGCAGTGCATTCGGTGACATTTGCTACCATGTCAGGTAATGTTACCGGTAGCGGTACAGTAGCGAATGATGCGGCTGACAATATCCGCTTACTTGGTGAGACAACCCTTAGTCATATCGATATCCGGCAAATGTTCCAGACATTCAATAATTTTTCACAGAATGTGGTCCGCGCCGAACATCTGAAAGGCGCTTTATCGGGCGACATCAGCTTTGCTATTGGCTGGGACAACAGGATGCGCTTGCGTAACAGCGATATCGAAGTGGAAAGTTCCCTGGAACTAACAGGTGGAGAACTTACCGGATTTGAGCCGATGACGAATCTTTCGCGGTTTGTAGCGTTGGAGGAATTACAAAATGTCCGTTTTTCGACACTCCACACCCGGGTGTTTATCAAGGATGGGGAAATCACCCTGCCGGAGACAAACATCGAAACGTCTGCATTCAGTATTTCGGGATCGGGTGTACATTATTTCAACAACAGCTATACATACCGCGTGAAAGTATTGCTCAGCGAACTATTGGCAGCTAAAGCCCGCAAGAACAAACGGGAAAACCACGAAAACGAATACACGGAGGATGGCGGCAAACGTACTGCTATATATCTGAAAGTGATAGGAACTGGCGAAGATTTCAAAATCAGCTATGACAAACAATCCGCCAAAGAATCGGTAGCCGCCGATATCAAACAGGAAAAACAAAACCTGAAAAGCATTCTGAAAGATGAATTCGGCTGGTTTAAAAAGGATTCAACATTGGTGCAACCAGCTACTCCCAACAATACGGGAAAACTCCGTTTTAGCTTTGATGAAGATAATCCACAAACACAACAGGAAACCACTGTAGAAAAGTCCACCAAGAAAAACCGGCAGAAAAAACCGGTAGAAAAAGATGAGACAATAAAAGTAGACTGGGAATAAAACCTATTGCTGGCTTACTTTTTAGCCTATATTATTCATACCTAATGATAATAGCCACAAATTATTTATTTTTAATATCTTAAACCTATCAAGTCTCAAAGACCTAATAGGTTACTGACTTATTGGCTTTACCTCCGGCAAGCCCGTCTGAACGACATAGTCAGGCAGGATCGCTCACGCTAAGTTCTTAATTTTTAATTCTTAATTTAACACTAATATCATAATTTTAAACAACATGAGCAATCTTATTATTCCTTGTTTGTGGTTTGATAACCAAGCCGAAGATGCAGCAAAATTTTACACTTCTGTTTTCAAAGCAGGAAAAATTGAAACCATTGTCCGTTACCCTGAAAACGGGATGATGCCTGCCAATAGCGTCATGACCGTAAAATTCAGGATTGCAGGACAAGATATCGTTGCGTTGAATGGCGGCCCGTATTACAAATTCACACCCGCTACATCCTTTTTCGTGGGATGCGAAACAGTAGCGGAATTTGACGAGCTTTGGGATCAGCTTTCCGAGAACGGCAGCGTATTGATGGAACCGGAATCGATGCCGCCATTTTTCGAAAAATTCGGTTGGCTGCAAGACAGGTATGGCTTGTCGTGGCAATTGGGTATATGCGGGATCCCGCAATACATCACCCCTTACCTGTTGTTTGTCGGCGATCAGTGTGGGCGGGCTGAAGAAGCGATTAATTTCTACCGGTCAATATTCGAAATATCGAGCCTTGAATCGATCATGTATTACGGTAAAAATCAAAGCGAAACCGAAGGAATAGTTCAACATGCATCTTTTTCGCTGAACGGGCAGCATTTCATGGCTTCGGAAAGCGGTTGGAATCATGCTTTCACTTTTACCGAAGCTTTTTCGTTCTACGTGTATTGCAGCACGCAGGCAGAAATTGACCGGTATTGGGAAGCGCTTTTGACCGGTGGCGAAAAAAGTCAATGTGGATGGCTGAAAGACAAGTTTGGCGTATCGTGGCAAATTGTTCCCGACAGCCTCGAAAAGATGATGTCGGATAAAGACCCGGAAAAAGCAAAACGAGTGACGGAAGCCATGATGCAAATGACAAAACTGGATATAGATACATTACAAAAGGCATTCGAAAAATAAAATATTTCATCACACCTTTAGTATGACACCAAAAGTGTGATGAAATTTGATTATTTTTTGTATCTTTGCAGAAATCATCTTAATTCAAGGATTATGAATAAGCCATCAAATCCATTTATTACAGTTGGATATGTCTCTAAAGATTATTTTTGCGACAGGGAACACGAATTAAAACATCTGCTGAGAAATGTAGAAAACGACATTAATACAACGATTATTTCGGCAAGAAGATTTGGAAAATCGGCGCTTATATATCGTTTTTTTGAAGAATTAGAGCAAAAAAAAGACCATATCTGCATTTTTACAGACATGTATGCCAGTCAAAGCCTGAAAGATTTTACAGAAACTTTAGCTTTGGCTGTTTTCAAAAAGTTTCCGGAAAAGAAAGGTTTCGGGAAACGTTTCTTTGATTTCCTGAAAGGCTTTCGCCCCATGATTACATACGATGTACTCACGGGACAACCCGAAGTCCATTTTGAATTTGTCAGACCTAAAGATTGTGAGCAAACTTTAAAAGGCATTCTCAGCCTGCTGGACGAGCAGCAAACCAACATAGTGCTTGCCATTGATGAATTTCAACAGGTAGCCAATTATCCGGAAGAAAATGCAGAAGCGCTTTTAAGGACAATCATACAAACACTGAAAAATACGCGATTTGTTTTTAGCGGCAGCAACAGGCATTTGATGACGGAAATTTTCAACACAGCCAAAAGACCTTTCTTCTCGAGCACCCAAATGATCGGTTTGACTGCTATTCATCACAAAAAATATAAAGATTTTATTCATAATAAGTTTGAAGAAAGAAAGAGGGAAATTGACGATGATGCTGTCGATTTCATTCTTTCGTGGACGCTATTGCATACTTATTATACCCAAATCATCTGTAAAAATGTATTTGCGCGGAAGGAAAAAAGGATAACCGTAGATATTGTAAAGCAAGTTTGCGAAGAACAATTGAACCTGCAACACATCACATACATCCAATACCGGAATTTGTTAAGTCCCGTGCAATGGCAACTATTGATCGCCATTGCAAAGGAAGGAAAGTTATATACTCCCCAAGCTAAGGATTTCCTGCTCAAATATAAGATCGGAGCGGCGTCTTCAGCCAAAAAGGCGCTCAATGCCTTATTGGAGAAAGAAATGATTTATGCCGCAAACGAAGAGAATACTATTTTTTATCGTGTCTATGATGTGTTTTTATTAAGATGGCTTGATCGCACCTTTTAGGATATCATTTTTATAAAAACTCATCACACCTTTAGTGTCACATCAAAGGTGTGATGAAAATAAAAAAAATACGGTTTGCATTTTTACGGCTTCCTATTACCTACCCTGATGGCCGAAGGAACCATAAAAGATGCAATTCCTATCAGGGTAATGCATATCCCGCAGAAGACAAACGATGTGGTAACACCTAGGAAATCAGCGAAAAATCCTATCCCCACCAAACCAATGAGTGATGGGATCAGACTGAGCGTGTAGAACATGGAAAAAACCCTTCCCAATGCCGCAGGATCAATGTTTACCTGGACAATTACGGTAAAGGCGGAATTGTAAATCGCCCCTGAAATGCCATTGATGGTGGTGAATATGACAAACAGAACAAAACCGGTGGGCGGTAAAATTCCCGAAAGGAAGAAAAGTACCCCCAACAACACATACATACTGTTCACCAGGAGCACTTTATTGACCTTATATACACGAAGTCCCATGATGGCGCCGCCTATCAAGGCTCCGGCTCCCCACACTGCTTCAATAAGACTCACCTGGAACGCATTTCCTCCGAAATGTTGCAAAGTGATCAATGGGAAAAGCACGCTGACGGGCATGATGAAAAAGACAACCAGTATGGAGAATAAAAAGACCCATCCCAGTCCGCGTATCTTCAATACAGCCATGACGCCTTCTTTCATTTCATGCATCATATTTTTAACTTTTTCCGTATGCTTTTCGGGATTAGGTATGTGTACAAACAGCAAGGAAATGCAGGCAATGAACGCGCCCACCACATCAAGCAGCAGCACATATTCCATTTTCCAGATGGAGATGAACAAAGCACCCAAAGCGGGGCCGGCAATGTTTCCCACCGAATAAATCATTTGATTGATTCCTGCTATACGCGCCAATTGTGTGTCGGGAGCCAGCAAAGGCACTGACGCTTGCATGGCTGGGGCGTGGAATGCAGAGCCAACAGAACGTAAAGCCAGCAAAATGAAAATATGCCACATTTCGGCTATTTCCAGCCAAAACAAAACCGAGAGAATGAGGGTGCAAAAAGCGATAAAACTATCGGCAAAGATCATTACCCGTTTACGGTTCCACCGATCGACAAGTATACCGCTTACCGGACCAATGAGAGCCTGGGGTAATATCCCCGCAATAGCTGCAAAGGCAAGCATTTCTGCAGAACCGGTCTCGATACTGATCCAAAGGATGATCGCAAAATTAACAATTGTGCTGCTGAGGATGGACAGGAATTGTCCTGTCCATATAATGGCAAAAACTTTTTTCCAATTTTCCATGGTATAAAGATAATCAACTATCACACAATGATTTTGTAAATGTGTGACAAGAATATAATGATAAAATTAAAACAATAATCGGGCGCGTGTTAGAAAAGGGATACGCCCAAACAGAAAGAAATAAAAACCTCCCGAGAAGAGGTTTACCTTACCCTGTAATATATTGTCTTTTTTGCGAAAGAATACATGATTTGTTTGTGTATTTATACTGCAAAATTACGGAAATAATCAGAATATCCTAAAAAATATTTTCGAGGTCATAATCCACTACAAATAAATATCTAAAAAATAATATTATTTAATTAGTTTAATATTTAATAATTGTTAATTTTGTAGCAATAAGCAACACTTTCGAACATGGTTTTTAAGTATTGCTTATATCTGAACCACACACACAAAGATATTTATTTATGGACCAACCGCATAGTCGTAACGTGCAATTGGAAGAAGGAAGTCATGTCCTGAAAACACCCTCAGAACAGGCGACAACAAACATTTTACATCCCGAGAATTTAAACAGCCTTTTTGCCTGCAACAGGGAAGTGGTAATATATGCCAGAAAGAAAGGTAAGAAGGTAGTTGTCGAAGCTGTTTCCGACAGTATTTCTGCTTATGGCTATTCGCCGCAGGAGTTCACTTCGGGCAAACTTTCGTTACGGGACATTATATCCCCTGATGACTTCTGTGATATTACCGAACATACTCTCAAACAAATACAGAAAGATGCAGAAAATTTTGAACAGGAATTCCGTGTAATAACTAAATCAGGTGAGACAGTATGGGTTACCTGCATTATCATACCCGAGTATAACCCAAACGGAGGTGTGACCCATTACCTGACGAAAGTCACAGACATCAGCAAGCGGAAACGGTATGAGGAGGAATTGATGGAAACCAATAAAAACCTGTTCACTACGCTTAAAAATATTGGTGAGGCCATTATTCAAACAGATGCGGACGGAAATATCGAACGATTGAACTGTGCAGCGGAAAGGCTCATAGGTATTATTAACCAGAAAGCCAGATATAAGCCATTAAGTGGTGTGGTACAGTTCAGTTTTTCAGCAGATTTCGACATGCTGACTGATCCCTTGGAAATGGAGGCAGACATCTGCAAAATGGAACAGTGTAATGAAATATTTATGAGATGCATCGCCAACGATGATTATTTCCGCGTTTCGTGCAGCGTTTCTCCCATTTATACCGGGAAATACCGGAACGTACTGATCGGTTACGTATTGGCAGTGAAAGACCTCACCGCCTTGTATAACATGCTACAGGAAACACAGGAGAGTAAAAGACGGATGGAGGAAAGCGAAAATACCATGCGCGGTATTTTCGATCATTCGGTAGACGGGATATTTTTGGCCGACAGTCATGGTATCATCTGGGAATGGAGCAACAGTTACGAAAAGATATCGGGTATTCCAAAAGAAGACGCTATTGGGAAGAGTCTTTGGGATGTGGTGTCAACAACCCTTCCTCCGCAACAAAGCGAAGATGAACGTTTGCGGCTGCAAAATGAACTGGATTCAATAGTCGCTGAGATGCAACAAAAAATGATCACCCGTTACATTGTACATCAAAAAACAGGTAAAGTCAGGATCATTAACGTATTATATTTTCCTGTGGACATGCCTGGTCGAATAATGCTGGGCGCTATCAGCCGGGACGTAACCGATGAAGTATTTGCCAAGGAACTCCTCCGGTTGAACGAACAAAAGTTAAGGGAAAACTGCAATCTGTTAGAAAGTATCATGAAAACCATTCCCACACCTCTTTACGTGAAGGATAAGCAGGGTGTGTATGTCGAATGTAATAACGCATTTCTTGATAAATTCAGATTGCGCAAGGAACAGGTGATTGGAAAAACAGTATTTGAAATATTCCCGCAGTATGCAAATATAATTACTAAAGCAGATCAAAGATTGCTGGATAAAGAAAATAATGTATCGTCCGAGACAAAGGTTGCAGATGATAACGATATCTTTCCATGTATCATACACCGAGGAGTATTGTCCAATAATGATGAAAAAGAAGGCATTGTGGGCGTTATTGTGGATATATCGGATCTAAGAACTGCGCGACGACAACAAAGTATTTTGAACAAGGTATTGCAAATATTGCACTCCGCCGATAATATACCCGGAGCATTGAATGTTTCATTGAACGAAATAGGTAAATATGCCGGTGTAAGCCGCGTTTACATATTCGAAAACAATACTGACGGAGCGACTGTCAGTAACACCTACGAATGGTGTAATGAAGGTATATTTTCCGTATGCACTAGCATGCAGAATGTTCCGCTTGGCAATTTTGAGGATTGGTACAACAGTTTTGACAAAGGCGAATACATTTGTACATCTGATATTGGGACCATGAAACCATTTCTCGCAAAAATGCTTGCTGAACAGAACGTTCAATCTTTACTGATGATCCCGCTCACAGCTAACGGCGCCCATTATGGATTTGTTGGTTTTGATGATTGTAAAACACATCGCGAATGGCAACAAAGCGAAGTAGATCTCCTTGTGAGCCTGTCGCAAATCATTTCGACCGCTACACGTCGCCACCGTGCCGAAACGACCATACGCTTGTCCCAACAAACCATGCGTACGGTGCTCAACAATATTGACGCCAATATCTATGTGGCTGATTTTGATACATGGAAAATCTTATTTGCCAACAAAAAAATCAAAGATTTAATGGGATATGATATTGAAGGCAAAATCTGCTGGCAAATGCTTCAAAGGGGAAAAAACGGACCATGCAATTTTTGTCCGAACCCACACCTGCGCGACAAACAAAACCGTCCCACCGGACTTTACCGTTGGGAACACCAGTATAAAACTCTTAAAAGATGGTACGAATGTACTGATGCCGCTATTGAATGGGTGGATGGTCGACTGGTACACATGGAATATGCTACCGACATCACTGCCCGCAGGAAAGTCGAAAAAGCATTGCGACAATCCGAGGAAATGTACCGCCAGTTAACTGTAGCCTCGCCCGATGCAGTGGTAGTATGCAATTCCGACGGGTGGGTACATTTTATCTCGCCTAAAGCGATAGAATTATTTGGCCTTCGAAAAGACACCGACATCGGTTCCCTCCGGATACAGAAATACATTCATTCGTGTGACCGTCGGCGGGCATACAGCATGCTGAAAACACAAGTGAGAGATGATACTGCTGTCCTGACTCAGTTGTCATTGTTGCAGGAAGACGGTACGGAGTTTTTTGGTGAAGTGTCTTCGGCAACCGTCAAAGATACCGACGGGCAAACAACATCCGTCATCATGGTGATACGCGACATCACGCAACGGAAACTAAATGAAATGGAACTTATTCAAGCCAAGGAGAAAGCCGAAGAGTCCGATAAGCTGAAATCGGCTTTTCTGGCCAATATGTCACATGAAATACGAACGCCTCTCAATGGGATCATCGGTTTTCTTACCATTCTCGGATCTAACAATCTGACACCCGAACGCCGGCATGAATATACTACCGTGGTCAATAATAGCTGCCAACAGTTAGCCCAGTTGATAGACGATATCATCGACATCGCCAAAATAGAAGTCAAACAATTGAATATTCATCCTGCTCCCATCCGGATAAACGAACTGATGAACGATCTCCGGTTATTTTTTGAGACTTTTTTGAAAACCAAAGGGAAAAATCGTGTCCTTCTGATATGCGATGACAGCGAATTCATTGATCAATGTATCACCTTTGTCGATCTGATGCGCCTGCGACAGGTGCTTACCAACCTGATAGGCAATGCAATCAAATTTACGGAAAAAGGATACATCCGCTTTGCTTACAAACAAGCGGCACCCGGCATCCTGGAGTTTGTAGTGGAAGATACTGGTATAGGTATACCACCGGACCAGGTGGAAATCATTTTCGAACGATTTATGCAAGTGGAGAAAAACAATAATCGTTACGGCGGCACTGGACTTGGGTTACCTATCTCGCGTAGCCTGACACAAATGATGGGCGGCGACATGCATGTGGAATCAGAGGAAGGCGCAGGCTCGACTTTTCGTTTTACCATTTCTTATCTACCTATTGCCCACGAGGATGAATATCTTTTTGATAAACTACATGAACCCGAATCTTTACTCAAAAATAAAACTATAATGGTCGTCGAGTCCAAGATGATGACATACAAGTATCATGAAATATTGCTTTCTGCCACAGGCGCATCCGTCGTACAGGCTACCGGGTTACAACAAGGGTTAGAATATATCGACCAGAATGGCCGTGTTGATGCGCTAATCATCGAAGCTTCAGAATTTGACCCGATAGACAGCGAAACCATCGATAAGATTAAATCTTTCCACAAGCATTTGTTTATGTTCGTGATTAGGGAAAAGATTAACGAATATCAACCTATCGCTTGTGACAGTCTTCATGAGGTATTTCTGGAGAAACCAATTAATTATAAGAAATTGACAAGCATTTTAAAGAAACATCTAAAATAAGTGCTTGACAAAAAGCAATTTATCCTATTCGTCAAAATTATTTTAATCGATATAGTTTTTTATTTGTTGAGACAGTGCAGCCTTATCCATTGCTCCGGAATTGCGCCAGACTACTTGTCCTTTTTTGAAAATGACCAATGTCGGTACTGCCTGTATCTGAAATTTATTGGCGACTGCTTGATTTTTATCGACATCGATTTTCAGGATACGTGCTTGTCCCCGCATCTCTTTGCCGAGTGATTCGATTACTGGCGCCATTGTTTTACAGGGACCACACCAGGTAGTAAAAAAGTCAACCAATACCGGCTTATCTCCATTTATAATTTCCTTGAAGGTTTCCATTTTTCAGAATTAAAGAATTTTAATGCGAGTTAACATAAAATTATAACATCTAACCCTACATAATGTTTCTAAAATATATCAATATCTTATAGGGGAGCAAGTTACAATGAATCCATTTTCTCAATACATTCTTTTTTTCAGGTACCGCCAGATAGTAATACCCGTACCCAACAATATCAACCATGCTACAAGATATCCATATTTCCAGCGCAGTTCGGGCATAATGTCATAATTCATACCCCAGACGCCGACAAGAAAACTAAGCGGAATGAATACCGTGGAAACGAGGGTCAATCGTTGCATGATCTGGTTCATGTGCAGATCGTTATTGGACATGTAGATATTAATCAAGTTGATCAGCATGTCGTGGTATGATTCAATCGATTGCGTTGCGAACTCAAGATGATCATATACATCCCGAAGATAAGCTGTAGTGGATTTTTCAATCAGGTTATTTTCAAGCCGGAATAGACGCGGAAAAGAATCTTTGAAATGTACGATTGTCTTTTTTAAGACCTGATAACGTTTTCTATTGAGAATAATGACGCTGCGCGAATCTAATTTTCTGTCGTCATTCAGCATCTTATTTTCCATATCTACCAATAGTTCTTCGGTTCTATCGATCTCGGGCAGATAACTATCGACAATCTGGTCAAGCAGCAGGGCGAACAAATGGTCGGGACCTTTGGCCCGTATTTTCCCAGTATTCTCTTCCAATGCTTTTTGTATATGTGGAAAAAGCGGCACATCGTTTTCCTGAAACGATAACACATAATGGCGCGACAATACCAAGCTGATTTGCTCCGGCGCGGACAATTTATCAGAAGAATTAAACCGCTTCAAAATAACCAGGACACAATTGTCAAATTCTTCAATTTTCGGTTGTGTATGGATATTTAGCACATCTTCGATCAAGAGAGGGTGCAGATGAAGTATATGCCCCAAAGCAGCAATTTCCTCGACATGGTTGAGCCCGCATATATGTAACCAATATTTTTCTTTACATGCGTCGGGGTCAAAATCGGAAGGGAGATGGATTAGCTCTGTTTTGCAACTGTTTTCGTCGTAGCACGTGAACATCATCCTGGGAGCAAAATCCATGGTACCTGTATATACGGGAGTTCCGGGCAACATATTGCTCTTTTGTCCATATTTGTTCCTGGGTATCTTCGGATGGCTCATGATGATCAAAATTAACGATTAGTTCTTTTTCTATAAACAATCACAATCAAGAAAAGTGTTCAATTGAACCAATAAGTAATTAAATATTATTCGCTACCACTCATGAGATCGCTTTGCTAAGTTGATGATCAAATATCGAATATTGGCATAAACTAACATCGATCAACCAAGTTAAAATATCGATCATTTATTTCAGAGTACTTAATATCTGTTTGGGCTTTCCGGCAATAAAATCTTTTAAATAAAATGGCTCAAAATAGGCAACATCTTCAAAATGTTTTTCATTGAATGCCTTTATTGCGTCCGGGATCATGTAACGTGCAGAGTGCAAATAATCATTTACAAATATCGCGTTGGGATGCGTGATGGCTCCACTGCATTTGGCTGCGCCATTGCCGAAAAAATATATGGTATATTTATCGAGCCATTGGCGGAATGAATCTTCCGTGATGATTTCCGCCGAAACATCTTTCTTCACATTGCCTTGTTTATCGTACAACGCTGTGTAAACCTCCATCCGCCGGGCATCGATCATCGGACAAAGTAATATATCGCCATCAACAACCGGGTGTTGTTCCAATAATCCGTAACACATAGCATGCAGGGTAGATACGGCTATCAATGGTATCCCGGCGCCATAACACATACCCTTAGCTGTGGATAGCCCGATACGCAAGCCGGTATATGAACCTGGTCCCGAGCTGACTGCTATGGCATTGAGCTGATTGACCGATATTTTTTGTTCTTTTAATAGTTCCTCGACAAATAATGTCAACATGGTTGCATGGTTGCGACCATCAGAATTTTCGCGTACGGCAATACATCGATTGTCTTGTGATAAGGCAACGGAACATACCTCTGTCGAAGTTTCGATATGAAGGATAAACGGATGTGACATGTTTACAACTAAATAATACATGTCAATTGTTTACGGGTTCCGTAACAAATGGCATGCAAATGGGATGTAAAAATGACAAAGATATTACTTCGGAATCAAATCTTTCAGTATATCGTCCAAATCCTTCGATTATTCCGATACTTTTGCTCGTCTCGATTCGTCAATATCGTTGATGGTCTTCCGTAAAAATGCTTCGAATTGTACGGCAAATTCACGACGACGCAAGGCAAATTCAACAGTAGTCTTCAAGAAATCTAACTTATTACCGATATCGTAACGTTTTCCTTCAATGGTCGAAGCTATGATATTTTCCTGTTTCAATAACAACCGCAAAGCATCCGTCAATTGTACTTCGTTACCCTTACCACGTGCCGTTTTTTCGATGGCTGGAAATATCTGTGGTGTAAGAATATATCTTCCGGCAATGGCCAGGTTGGAAGGAGCTTTGTCGCGTTCGGGTTTTTCGACGAGTTCCGAAAGCTGCATAATCCGATCATTCAACCGTTCGCCTCCTACAATACCATAACGCGATACTTTATCGCGGGGTACCTGCTCAACAGCAATCACACATTGATGATATTGTTCATATGCATCTATCAACTGTTGCGTCACCGGAATGATGGAATTGATGATTGTATCGCCGAGTAACACGGCAAAAGGTTCATTTCCGCAATGGAAACGCGCATGGTAAATAGCATCACCCAATCCGTTCAATTCCTTCTGCCGGATGAAATGAATGTTGGCCATATCCTCGATGTGACGGATCTGGTTGTACAGGATTTCATCCTCTTGCTCCTGGATACGCGATTCCAACTCAAAATTACGGTCAAAATGGTCTTCGATGGATCGTTTTCCCTTTCCGGAAACAATCAGGATATCCTCAATCCCCGAATCGACACATTCCTGCACCACATACTGGATGGTTGGGGTGTCGATGATGGGTAACATTTCTTTAGGTTGCGCTTTGGTAGCAGGCAAAAAACGGGTTCCAAAACCCGCAGCGGGAATAACTGCTTTTTTAATCATTTATTTAATACTTTTAACGTTTATAACGTTGAAACGTTATAACGTTCATAACGTTATAAACGCTACGAACGCTTATAATACATAAGGTTTAATAACTCTGGCATTAATTTTCTTGAGATTGACTACGAGTTTACTCAATGTTTCGTCATCGGGATACATACCAATAATAGCGCCGCCCGAACCTGAGAACTTTGCAGAAGCACCACAGTTGCGGGCTATCCTGACAAATTCCATATTGCTTTCGGAAATATTCATGATTTTGCAACGTAAATCGAAATTGTAGTCGATCAACTGGTTAAGCGTTGCATAATCCCTGTTGAGAAGCGCGTCTTTACCTCGCTCAGCCACATTGGCCAATTCATTGATCGTATTCAATACCAATTCATCGCCATTATTATAACGCTCTTTCAGGTTATTGAACATGGCACCCGACACTTTGCTTAAATCGGTTTTGTAAGCCAAATAAAATTTGGGAAGCAAAGTCGCATCCAACCGTTCATATTTTCCATGGTTGTGCTTTTCAACATATTTTTTGTTGAAGTCCATGTATACACAACCTTCGTATACCTGGATCACCCGGTCCTGGAGTCCGGCATTGATAGCCAGTTCTTCCGTCTCAGCTGCCAGGATAATGCTGGGCACGATTTCAAGTGGAATCTTGACATCATAGAACTGCATCAAAGCACGCATGGTGGCCGTAGCAATGGCGCTTGACCCTGCCAAACCCACTTGCCGAGGGATAGACGATTGATAGCGAATAGTGAAATTCTTGTTTGCCAACCGGATTTGGTTCAAATCGCAATATTCGCAAAAGCGCTTAATAACTGCCTTTATCAAACGGCGGCCTCCATAATAGCCATTTTGCCTGATAGTTTCGGTAAGATGGTAAATATTGCGGAAACTGTTGCGGTCGACTTCCATCTCTTCAATGACCAATTCGGGCGTTTGATAAAGTGACACAATAGCTCCGAAATTTTTGACGATAATGGAGATGGTTTTTCCATAATAACCATCGGATGGATTTCCCAATAAGCCGGCACGGGCATATGCCCTACTTTCTATTATCATATAATGATTCTAAACTAAAATAATATCAAATATACAAAATTACTAAAACTATTATGAATTGCTTGTTTTTTGTTTCCTATCTTTAAATATACGTTTTTTATATGCTTTTGTTTCATTTTCTTCAATGATCGGAATTCATTTTTCATTTCGTCGTTTTTTGTTTTCCCTAATGGATGTTAATTCAATATTTTCATGTAATTTTGTGAAAAATTATCACACGATCGTTTATTAGTCATAAAAACGGCATAAAACTATAAACACCTGATTTACAATCGAAAAATAATCACAAATGGAATATAATACCAATCATAAAAAATTGATTATGCCCGAGTATGGCCGTCACGTGCACATGATGGTACAGTACGCCATCCAGATAAAAGACCGCGAAGAACGCAATGTTGCTGCGCGTGCCATTATCGGCGTCATGGGCAATTTACAACCTCACTTGCGGGACATTCCCGATTTCAAACACAAATTATGGGATCATCTTTTCATCATATCTGATTTTAAATTAGATATTGATTCTCCTTATCCACCTCCTTCCATAGAAAAACTGGAAGAAAGACCCGCCATTGTCCCCTACCCGCAAGCTCATGTCAGCAAACGGCATTACGGAAAAATCATTATCGATATGATCCGCGAAGCTGCAAAAATGGAGGATTCCGAACTAAGAAATTCGCTGGTGCAAATGATTGCCAACCAGATGAAAAAATCATATGTTGCATGGAACAGGACTGAGGTGACAAACGAACAGATCATCCGGGACATTTGGGATATTTCTGATGGGAAGATTGTTTTGAATCCCGATTTAGTACATTTTTTTGATCCTGCTATGGAAGCACAGGCTCAGGCCTCAAAATCCAGAAGGAAAAAATTAGTGGCTTCAAGCCGTAAATAAATTACAATGAATGATATGTGTAGCGTTCACACATACATTCCAACCAAATTAATTTCGATGGCCCATGGCAACATTTGAAATAGAGGGAGGACGCCGGTTAGAGGGAGATTTATATCCACAAGGTGCAAAAAATGAGGCGCTACAAGTAATCTGTGCCTGTCTGCTAACCGAAGAAACGGTCGTTATCCGTAACATTCCCGGTATCAGGGATGTAAAAATCCTCATGGATTTACTCCGTGATCTGGGTGTATCGGTCATGCAAATCGGACCTAAGGATTATGAATTTTGTGCAAAGAATGTCGATGCCGATATTCTCAACGATCCGGGAATACAGAAAAAAGCTGCTTCGTTGCGTGGTTCAATCATGATTATCGGACCTTTGCTTGCACGTTTCGGAAAAGGTGTCATATCACGACCAGGTGGCGATAAGATCGGTCGCCGGCGTTTAGATACACATTTTTTCGGGTTTGAAAAATTAGGCGCTGATTTTACCTATGACGCAAACAAAGGTTGTTTCCACGTCAAAGCCAAAGAACTCAAAGGCAATTACATGCTACTGGACGAGGCTTCGGTTACGGGAACAGGCAACATCCTGATGGCTGCCGTGATGGCTAAAGGGTTCACCACCATTTATAATGCAGCATGCGAACCTTACGTCCAACAACTCTGCAGAATGTTACTGAACATGGGTGCAAAAATCAGCGGGATCGGTTCCAACCTGCTCACAATCGAAGGCGTGGATCAACTGGGAGGTTGCGAACACACGCTTTTACCCGATATGATCGAAGTAGGGAGTTTCATTGGTTTGGCCGCAATGACCGGATCAGAAATAACCATCAAGAATGTCGGTTACGAACATCTGGGCATCATTCCTCATTCGTTCGAAAGACTTGGCATACGGGTAGAACGACGCAATGACGACATTTATATCCCGACTCATCAGCAGTACGAAATAGAGACCTTTATCGACGGTTCTATCATGACCATAGCGGACGCTATATGGCCGGGATTGACTCCCGACCTGTTGAGTGTCTTTCTCGTGGTAGCCATACAGGCATCGGGAAGTGTACTGATACACCAAAAGATGTTCGAAAGTCGCTTGTTCTTTGTCGATAAGCTCATCGATATGGGTGCGCGTATCATCCTTTGCGATCCGCATAGGGCCACCGTCATCGGGTTAGGTAAAAAACAAAAGTTGAAAGGTATGGTGATGGTATCGCCTGATATCCGTGCTGGCGTTGCATTGCTGATAGCCGCAATGAGCGCCGAAGGAACCAGCATTATCCACAACATCGAACAAATCGACCGCGGTTACGAAAATATTGATGAGCGCTTGAACAGAATAGGAGCGAATATCAAAAGAATAGAAGATTAAGACCATGAAAACAAACACCTTAAAACAAGTATTGGCGGTACTCCTTTTGGAAATATGCGTTGTATCGTGTAATCTGAAACCCACCACATTGCCCGGTTCGCAAGGAAGACAAGGTGAAGTGCTGGTTGTCATTAACAATCATTTATGGGCTGGTGCATGTGGCGATTCCATCCGCCACTATTTTTCGTATCCGATCATGACGCTACCGGCGCCTGAGCCTATGCTGACGCTGTTACAACAGGGCGAATTGACGAATTTCATGCAGAAATTCCACAATATCATCATGGTAACAGTAGATCCCGGTTACGAAAAAGCAACATTGGGCTACAAAAAAAATGTTTATGCAAAGGATCAACTGATATTTAATATCAATGCCCCCTCTGCTGATTCGGTTATCAGATGTGTAGCAAAAAACAAGGATTTGATCATAGACCAATTCCTGACCAAGGACAGGGATCGTTACATTGAATATTTTCATAAAATCGCTGACAATTCAACCATAAAAAAGCTACAGGAAAAATTCCAGGTGGATATTTGCATACCAAAAATGTTTACATTGGATGTGGAAAAGGACAATTTCGTTTGGCTGGCTCGTGAAGAAGGAGAACTGGTCATGGGGATACTGATATGGAAAGATCCGTATACATACAAGGGATTAGTAGATCCCGACAGATTGATTGTCAGGATGAATGAAGTAACCAAGCAAAATGTTCCCGGTAAAACGCCTGATTCCTACATGGCCGATGAACCACGGGCAATACCCGTTTTCAAGACCTTTATGAAAGACGATAATTATTGCGTACAGATTAACGGGTTGTGGCAGATGGAAAATGGTTGGATGGGCGGTCCATATGTCAACTTGAGCATGGTGGATGCCAAACGTGGCCAGATGATTACCGGGGTCGGGTTTGTATATTATCCCCGCAAGGATAAGCGCCAGTATCTTCGCGAACTGGAAGCCATTCTTTACACCATGAAGCCGACAGAAGAAAAGGGGACGCCTGCGAAGGAATAGCTACCAACTAATCCTGCCTGAACTGGTAAAAGGCAAATATCACCAGGACAAGTACCAGCAACAAAGTATTGACAAGTCGACCTTCGTACATTGCATCGCGTTCTTTCAATGAAAAACTCAACAAGTTGGCCGATAACGATTGTGCTTCGGGCATGTCGTTGTAATGCCATTTATTCAATATGGTTCCCTTTTCGAGTAATACCAGACCCGGATTGGAGCGAATGATGGTCTTGAGCGTTATTTCATCCGTAAAACAAAAATCATAGTTCAAGCTCAATTCTGTTTTCATTTTTTCGATTTCTTCCTGTGGCGATGAAGTCAAGCAGTAGAAACGATAACCGTTTTCCTCACAGAACGCTGCTATTTCCTTAACACGGGCCAATGCCGGTTTATTGCTCTTTTTCAACCGGTGAGCCACCAGCAGGAAAGTGTAACTATCGGAAGCCAGCACTTCGTCGGTGATATCGTCGCCTTCGAGCGTTGTAATGGAAAAATCATGAATTGGCGGCGTATAACCTTTTTTGACCAATACTGACTTAGAATCTTTCCATACCCATGTAGTATCATCCCATGGGTAGTCGTTTTCAGAAAACTCTTTTACCACTCCATCTTTTTCATAAAACAGGGTTGTCTTAAATTCATCGACAGGCTTCCCCTCGGGAACGACCATTCCTTGCGGAATATCGCTTCCAACGCTATACGGGCGGAAATCGATCAACGGCAAATGACGGTAGCAATAAACAGATATTCCGACCATGACAACTGCAATACCAACTACCCAACCCCACTCGATTGCCGGACGATAGGCCAACGAGTATTTCTTCCGGTAGTAAAACACAATGATCGCCAGCAGGAGCAGGAAAATATTTTTATAGAAAGTTTGCCAGTTGGTCAATATAAGTGCATCGCCAAAACAACCACAATCGCTGACAGGATTGGTCAATGCAAGGATAAATGTGAGAACTGTGAAGAAAACCATGAACAGCAAGGCCGCCCATCCTGTCACTTTCATCCTCAACCCCAACAGCAAAGACATCCCAATGACAAACTCGGCTGCATTTTGCAGTATTGCCAGAGTGAAAGCTGTCGGCGACAGGAACGATATACCGAACGCGGTAAAATAATCGATAAATTTGTAAGTTGTGCCTAACGGGTCTATTCCTTTAACGAAACCCGAAAAAACGAATAAGGCCCCCAACAAAATCCGGGCAATGATAGCTACTGTTTTCATCTTTTGAGATATTTTCAGAACTACAAAATTAGACGTTTTTCCTTAATGGTTGTTTTTATTCTCAATAAATTTGGCTGCTTATGACATAAGATACTGATATTAAGAAACAAACAATAATTCCATAAGCCATTCAATATTATTTGATAGTCTCTGGCGGAATGATGTATTGATTAATTTTCACATAATGCTTTGATCTTTTACCAATCCGTTCGTTGAACAACTGATAGGTTATTTCGATTCTTCATCGTATTTTTGCTAAAACTTTATCAAAAGCAAAACCGATTATTTATGTATAGGACAAATACTTGTGGAGAATTGAATATCAGCCATACCGGACAACAGGTAACTCTGTCAGGATGGGTGCAACGCATACGCGAACTGAGTGGAATGACCTTTGTCGATCTGCGCGACCGCTATGGTATCACGCAATTGGTTTTTACAGAAGCTGGTAATGCTACATTATATGCCGATTCGAAACAGTTGGGCCGCGAATTTGTTATCCAGGCAGAAGGTAAAGTATGCGAACGCAGCAGTAAAAACAATAAAATCCCTACCGGAGAGATCGAAATTGTGGTTGACAAGCTGATTGTTCTCAACAGCGCTGTTTTGCCACCCTTCACCATTGAGGATGATACCGACGGAGGCGACGAGCTACGTATGAAATATCGTTATTTGGATTTGCGACGTAATGCGGTCCGCAGCAATCTTGAATTACGTCACCATATGGCCCAGGAAGTGCGTAAATATTTGGATAGCCAGCAATTCTTAGAAGTGGAAACACCGGTTTTGATCAAATCCACGCCCGAAGGCGCCCGCGACTTTGTGGTTCCTTCGCGGATGAATGCAGGGCAATTCTATGCTTTACCCCAATCGCCACAAACATTCAAGCAAATATTGATGGTGGCGGGATTCGACCGTTATTTCCAGATTGTGAAATGTTTCCGGGACGAAGACCTGCGTGCCGACCGTCAACCGGAGTTTACACAGATCGACTGCGAAATGTCGTTTGTAACACAGGATGATATCCTGAATACTTTTGAGGGACTTGTCAAGTATTTGTTTCAAAAGGTAAAAGGCGTCAGTTTCGACAAGCCGTTCCTGCGCATGAGTTTCGAAGAAGCAATGAATAACTACGGCAATGACAAGCCGGACCTGCGCTTCGGCATGAAAATACATGAATTGACCTCGCTTGCCAAAGGCAAAGGATTTAGCGTATTCGATAACGCAGAATATGTCGGGGCAATCTGTGCGTCTGGTTGTTCGTCCTATACCCGGAAACAAACCGATGAACTGACCAATTTTGTAAAACGTCCGCAAATTGGAGCTCAAGGATTGATTTATGTAAAATTCAACGAAGACGGCAGCTTACAATCGTCTGTCGACAAGTTTTTCACACCCGATCAATTGAAAGAATGGGGTAAAGTACTGGAAGCCAAACCTGGCGACCTGATGCTGGTCATGGCCGGTACCCGTAAAAAAACCTTGGGCCAGTTGAGCGAATTGCGCCTTGAAATGGGTAACCGTTGCGGATTGCGCGATAAAAATACTTTTGTTCCCTTATGGGTAGTCGATTTTCCATTGTTCGAATGGGACGATGAAACGCAACGTTTCTATGCCATGCATCACCCGTTTACTTCGCCCAAACCCGAAGACATTCCTTATTTCGAAACCGATCCGGGACGCATCAGGGCAAATGCATATGACTGCGTAGTAAATGGTGTGGAATTGGGCGGGGGTTCCATTCGTATCCATGACGAAAAATTGCAACAAACGATGTTCCGGACATTGGGCTTTACTCCCGAGCAGGCTGAATATCAATTTGGATTCTTAATGAATGCATTCAAATATGGCGCTCCTCCGCATGGAGGCATTGCTTTCGGCTTCGACCGCTTAGTGTCGATGTTTGCCGGATTAGACAGTATCCGCGATGTGATTGCGTTCCCGAAAAACAATGCCGGTCGCGACGTGATGATAGATACTCCGGCACTGATCGCCGACGAACAGTTGCATGAATTAGGGATCAAAATTGTACCGGAAATGCAACAATAAGTGTAATTGGTTGACACTGTCAATCAGATAAAATTGGATTTATGAAGAAAGCGATTGTTTTTATGTTGATGTTGTGCGGATTGCAATTGACAATGTACGCACAGGATATCATTATCCGTAAAGACGGTTCGGAAATATCTGCCAAAATGCTGGAAGTTAGCACAAACGAAATCAAATATAAACGTTTTGACAATCTGGAAGGGCCGGTATACAGTGAGAATAAAAACCTGATCCTCAAAATAAAATATGCCAACGGAACAGAGGATATTTTTGTAACGGCAACTGACCCGTCCGCTCGTAACGTTGTCTGGCAGGACGTACCGCAGGTAAAGAAGCCTTCGAAAGTACGCTATTCGGGATTGGTTGAACTTTCTCCCTATCTGGGGTTTGATTACACCAACAACAGTTATCATTACCATGCCAATGGAACTTATGAATCCGTAAATGGACATTACGGCGTATCTTTTTCCACCACTCATGGCATCCAGCTTATGGACAAGTATTTTTTCGGGATAGGAATAGGCATTAATTCTAAATCGGAAGGTGAAGTGTATGTGCCGTTTTACACGACTTTCCGCTTGGATCTCTCGCCTGCACCGACACGTCCTTTTCTCAGTTTTTCGTTGGGTGCACAGTTTGGTGATTTCGATTACAACGATTATTATGATGAAGGTTATATAACCCTTGGAGTATGGGCCAATGCAATGTTCGGATATCGTTTCAAAAACAAATTATATGCAGCGATCGGTATAACCATTCAGAATGCAAACGTTTATTCGGATAGCTATCGTTATGAGTGGTATAGGGATGAAATATATGGAATGGTCGGTTTGATGGCCGGCTTTGGTATCAGATTTTAGCCGCTATGCTTGAAAAAGACACAGTTCGCCGTGAAATGAAGCATTTGAAGGATCAACTCTCCGAAGAGGATAAGATCCGTCAAGCTGGTATTGTCTGGCAAAAAATAGAAGCAATGGAACGTTTCGTACAAGCCGGGACTGTTTTGATGTATTGGTCGATGCCTGACGAACTACCAACACATGATTTTATTTTATGCTGGTGTACCAAAAAAACAATTGTCCTTCCGGTAGTTGATGGCGACAGGCTACGCTTGAAATTATTCGAAGGTAAGGAGTACCTTCGCCGGAATGCAACCATGAATCTATATGAACCTCAAGGCGATGACTATCCCACGCCAAGCGAAATCGATATGGTTATTGTTCCCGGCATGGCTTTCGACCGGCATAACCACCGTCTGGGACGCGGTAAAGGATATTACGACAAGTTGCTTCCTCGACTCAGGGCATATAGGGTAGGCGTAGGATTTGATTTCCAGTTATTGGACAACATTCCTTTTGATGAACACGACGCTCTGATGGATGAAGTGGTTTTAAATTAAGAGTTAAAAATTAAAAATTGCAACATGCATATTTTTTATTAACTATGCATTTTCATAGCATCACTTTATAATTTACTGAACAGTGGTTATCGAGTATAAAGTTTTTGGCCTTGATGTAAGTAATTGACATCAATCTCAAAACCACATAATAGATAATGTTCATAATAATCAAAAAATCTGTTTATTATGTTCCGGAAGTTCATTTTATCATGTATCTTGGTCTGGTGTTGCCAGTTTTTATACTGTCAAAGCCATGTATCCGACAGTTTGATATCACGTTTCGGACGTCAATTGAATGAGTTTCCCCAGGAAAAGATACATGTACATACGGATAAGTCCCACTATATTTCAGGGGAACGGATATGGTTCCGCGCTCATTTAGTGGATGCAGCTTCGCATGTTCCCGTAAATGCCAGCCGCTATGTCTATTTAGAACTGATCAATCCCCTCGATACTGTTGTTCAACGTGTAAAGATAAAATCCGAAGACGATGTCTACAGTGGCTATATTCCTCTGACAGAAGACTTACCCGAAGGAAACTATAGCATCCGCGCCTACACCCATTTCATGCGCAACCTCCCCGAAGAATACTTTTTCAACAAAAGCATCCGTGTGAGCCATCCGTTGGCGGCGACAATCAAAGCTGATATTGCCTTCGCACAGGAAAAAACCAACCGAACGGCTGCGACCATAACCCTTTACAATGTAGTCACCCGGAAAAAAATCAACCCACAAAACCTGACCATCAGGGTTGATGACAAAGTCATCGATCCCCATCAATACCGTCCGGGTAGAGACAGCATCATCCGTTTCACGCTCAACAATCGCGGAAACAACCCGCCTCGTATGATGTATTTCGAAGGCAATAAATACAAAAAATTTATCCCTGTTCCTGATTTCAGGCAAGAAGATTATACTGTTTCCTTCTATCCCGAAGGCGGCTACCTCTTGCAGGGTGCACCCTGCGTGGTTGCATTCAAAGCGCTGAAAACGGGCGGGCTATCAGAGCCGATAACCGGAAAGATAGTGGATTCCGAAGGCTACAAACTTACCGAAATTCAATCCAACCATTTGGGAATGGGAAGTTTTGCCATGATCGCCGAACCCGGTAAAACCTATTATGCGGTATGTAAAAATAATACAGGCATCGAAAAACGTTTTACCTTACCACAAAGTCAGCCGAACACCTTTTCACTGAAAACAAGATGGGCTAATCAACGACTGTATGTATCTGTCCAAAATTCACCCGGCATGGACAAAAACGGTTTGCATCTTCTCATCCATTCCCGGGGTATGGTCAAGTATTGCGCTACATGGGACGCTTCCAAAGAGCACATCATATTTGAGAAAAACCTGTTCCCCTCCGGCATCCTGCAAATCTTGTTAATAGATTCGCAAATGAACATCCTGAGTGAACGATTGATATTCTGTAACAGCCATGACAAGGGTATTACCACTTTCACTACCGATCAATCTGCATACAGGCGCAGGGATCATATCACTGCCCGTGTGAAATTAACCGGTGCGGACAATCAGCCACTACAAGGTAATTTTTCCGTTTCCATTACCGACGATCACGACGCTGCTACAGATACCGCTACCAGTATACTCACCCGTCTGCTGTTGACTTCTGAGTTGAAAGGCCATATAGAATCTCCCGCTTATTATTTTACCGGTAGTCGCCAAGCCATAACCGACCTGGATGTGCTGATGATGACCCAGGGATGGCGGCGTTATCCCCTTCCCGATATGGTCAGGGGTAAGTATCAGTACTCGGAAAAGCCCATAGAACAGGTACAGGTGATATCAGGTACCGTCAAAAAGCTTATTTCGCAAAACAATGTAGAAAAAAGTTTAGTCAGCATTTTTTCACACGATGGAGGCATAGCCGGAACGGTAGAAACCGACGAAAAGGGACGCTTTGCCTTTATCCTGGAAGACGCCGATAGTACAGTATACACATTGCAGGCTTTATCCGTTAAAGGCAAAAAAAATGTTGAACTGCATGTAGATAAAGACAGTTATCCAACCGTTATGCCGTCTCCAAGGCAGAAAACCGTTTCAACGTTAACTGGCGATACGGTAGATCAAATGATCGAAGAATCCGCGTTGGAAGCTTATGTTGTCAAAGCCGACCAGCGATGGACCATTGAAAACGGTATCCGGACGATTAATCTGGAAGAAGTGGTTATTCAGGCGCAAAGGAAAGACAACATCCCTCAAACGTCCTTTTATTTGAGAAGCCTTCAGGGGCAAATCAGAAAGACATTTGATCAGGATTTTTTTAAGACTCATCCTGTAACAAGCATGAATCAACTGATTTCTCACATGCCGGGAGTAAATATGGAAGTAGAAAAAATTACAAATCCGGATGGAACTTATGAAGAATACGGAAGATTGGTGACCACTCGAAGCAAGTATGGTTTTTTACAATCTCTTGTCCCTATGGCTATTGTAATAGATGATGTAATCATGCCCGACGATTTTGATGCAAGAGATATTAACTTATACAATGTGGGACAAATAGATGTTATCAATGACATGGTACCTTCATTGGGACTCCGGGGTAATGCCGGCGCTGTTTTTATCACAACCAAAACAACAGAGCAGGGTTGGAAAGAACCTTCCTTTAACATTAAAACCATCACTCCCCTTGGTTATCAAAAACCCATTGAGTTTTATTCACCCAAGTACGAAACCATGGAACAGAAAAACAACTATACGCCGGATTTACGCACCACCATTTACTGGAACCCCAATGTAACCGTATCCTCCGACGGAGAAGCTATTTTCGGTTTTTATGCCGCAGATAACAACCCTACTACTTATTCTGTTATCATGGAAGGCGTTTCCGATAACGGGGTCATTTTTAGCAGTAAGGAAAAAATACATATTGTCAAATAGTTGATAAATGGCCTCCATATTTGCCAGAGGCAATTTTTATCATATCATCGATATGATCGGGATGCATCCATTGGTATGCCTTATCGCGGGCAAACCAGGTAAGTTGACGTTTGGCATAACGGCGGGTATTGCGACGGATAAGCTCCACTGCCGTATCAAGGTCGTGCTGGCCGTCCATGTATGCAAACAGCTCCTTGTATCCCACAGTGTTCAACGCGTTCAGATGCCGATTGGGATACAATTCCTTTACTTCTTCAAGCAATCCTTCGTCCATCATGATTCCAGCACGACGATTGATATTCTCATACAATTCCTCGCGCGGACGGTTGAGTGCAATTTTTACAATTTCAAACGGTCGGGGACGATGTTGTGCTGTAAGGAATGAAGAGTACGGCCTACCTGTTTGCAGGCATACTTCAATGGCTTTCATGATACGTTTGTGATTCTGCAAATCAACTTTTGAATAATGCTCCGGATCAAACATTTTCAATTGTCTCCGCAAATACTCAATACCTTCCGTTTGGAACCACCCGGTAACTGTCTGTCGGATTTCCGTATCCACCGTGGGAAAATCGTCAATGCCATTGCACAAGGCATCGGCATACAACCCCGATCCTCCCGTCATCACTACAACCGGATATTCCAAAAATAATCTGTCCAATAGATGCAGGCAATCCTGTTCGAACATGCTCACATTGTAATAGTCGAAAATAGAAAGATTTCCGATGAAATGATGTTTTACAGCGGCTAATTCTTCTGCACATGGAACTGCTGTTCCAATCCGCATCTCACGATACATCTGACGTGAGTCGCACGAAATAATCTCTGTATGCAAAGCCTCCGCCACTTCAATAGCAACACGGGTTTTGCCGATGGCTGTCGGCCCGACAATTACCACCAAACGTTTTGACATACTTGGTGTTATGTTAAGAAATTAAGAATTAAGAGTTAAGAATTAAAAATTACAGCACGCATATTTCTAATCAATGATGGATTTTCATAGCATCACTTTATAATTAACTTAACATTAGTTGATGTCGATAACTGGAAATAAATCAAATAGGTTGTTCAAAATGTCTATTTTTTGAACAACCTATTTCCTGTTTCCTACAATTCCTTAATCTTGATGTTTCTGAACCAAATCGTGGCATCGCCATGTTTCCCCTGGAAACCGATATAACCTTTTGTGGGTAGTTGGGCAAAAGGCTTGGGTAGCCAGGATGGTATCTTTGACCCGTCAGGATTTGTTTCTCCTGAAGTCCACAGACTCATGTCCATGTCGGTTACTTTCTTCCCGTTCAGTTCCACAAGGATGCGTTTTCCCTTTGCGGTAACTTTCATTTTGTTCCATTCACCAGGTTTTTTCACCACCTTCGATTGCGATGGAGCAAGGTGCCCGTAAATAGCTGCGCACTGCGAATATCCCTCAGTATTTGTCCATTTGGCACAATAATCATCGGCAATCTGTACTTCCACCGCATTGGGTATCCAATTCTTTTTATCGGTACAATAAATAATCACACCGCTATTGGTACAATTATCATTCTTGAACTCAAGAAAAAGTTCAAAATTTTCATATTCCTGCGTGCTCCAAATCGCCTCGTCGGCAGAAGCATTTATTACACCGCTTTTGTCAATACTCCAAACCGATTTGGAATAGTCGGCATTGGACAGGTCGGATGTAAACAAAGGCTGTTCTTTTTTAGACGCTTTAGCCTTCTTTACTTGCCCGAAAGACACTGCGCAAATGCATACGCAACACATCATACATAAAACTACTTTTTTCATATAAGGTAAGATTAAAATATTAATTAATAATGACTTAATTACTACCCGAGTTGTTACGACAAAGTAACAACAATTTGTCGAAAAATTGGAAGAAATAAATGTTTTTTTACACCTTCCTAAATATTCATGACCAGGTCCGATCTAAGAATCGTAGCCAGTTACCACTGAGGATCATTTCTATATCCGACAGGCTATATCCTCTTTTTTGCAGCAAAGCAGGCAGTTTTTGAAGATCGGCAATTGTGTGCAGATCATATGGGCATTGCTCGCGACCGAAGGCGCCATCCAGATCGCTTCCTATAGCCACATGCGAAGCGTTTCCGGCAATCTGGCATATATGATCCATGTTGTCGACCACAATTTCCATGTTACAATGGGTACTTTCAGGCGTTGATACTCCCCTCACCCATCCGGGAACCATCATCCATGCGTCTAATGCAATCCCAATCACTGCCTGGCGATCAACCAAGGCTTTGATCATTTCGTCGCTGAACTGGCGGTTATGGTTAACCAGCGCCCTGCAATTATTGTGACTGGCCCATATACTCCCATTAAAGGTATCCAATGCATCCCAGAAAGCATCATCACATAAATGCGTAGCATCGAGGATGATATTCAGACGTTCCATCTCCTTCAGCAATTCTTTCCCTTGTATGTTTAATTTTCCTGACGAATCAGTACCATTGGCGTAACGTCCGGGGCCGTAATGCGCCGGACCAACCACTCTGAGTCCATATTCATGTGCCCGTTCCAGGTGTTTGACCGTTACAAACGAATCGGCGCCTTCTATACTCAAAATGTACCCAATAGGCTTATGATCGTTTGGTTGTCCGCTATTCCACAATTCAAGATGTTTTTTCAGGCCTTCCCTGTTCCTGATCATCACCATTTCACCGGCTTCCTCCATTGCCCTGTACCAGGCCAACTGCCCTTGTGTCTGCGCCCATGCCTGTTCCGGCGACGACCAACCCGGCAATGAACTTCCGGGAGCAACATAACGTGCAATTTGGGTAGCCACAACCAAACCAATATTACCTTTACGTAATTCCGGAAACGAAACGGTTGCTTTTGCCCTGTCGGGTTTATCCGTCATTCCGGTCTCCCGCCTGTTGATTTCTTCCACAGGCAACCGAAGGTCGCGATTCCATTCCATTGCATTCATGCTGAGATCAAGATGGGCGTCGAGGATCAATGGTGTCTTCATATTTCAAAAATTTATGTATCGATTCCTGGCTACAATATTCCAGGTTTCCGACAAATTATGTTTTTTTATGATGAATGCTTTTTCATACAAGGCCACTGTCGGGCAAATATGAACGGGCACTCCGTAAAGTACATCGCCTACCCGGTAAGACGAACTATCGGGTACCCGCAAGGTCAGGTGTTCTTCGCTTTGAGCGATCGGCTCAGCATCGACAGCATTCAGGAAATGAATCCTCGGCAGGGGATTTTCAGCAGCTACTGATTTATGTCCCAAATCGATGCAAATAGTATATGCATCGACAATCGAGATAACCCTGGTCAACAATAAGGCTGCGTATTCGAAAGGTTGCTCGGGCAACATATGATGATAACCCCAATCCCAAAAAACAAATGTACCGGGACTGCATTCTACTCCGTCCCGCCGGAGATGTATCGGAAAAGTGGGAGTTCCACCGGCAATTATGGTCAACCTACGGGAAAATAAACGTTCCACCTCGTCAGCCAACTGCCGGACAGGCTCAAATGCCTCATTCGCCTTTTGAGTACGTATATCCATATCTGTATCGTGAATATGGCCATCGTAAGCATGAAGTCCGATGATCCTGATTCCATCCAATCCGGATATATCCTGCATCAAACGAAGTGCACCGGCAGGAACAATTCCTGTCCGGTTCATTCCCACATTCAGATCAATAAAAACATCCTGTCGCAAGCGATTGCCAGCAAATAGTTGGGATATCTCATTAGCATTAGCAACATTGTCAACTAAGCAGGAAAATTGCGTCTGCGGATAAGCTTTTACAATGTTCATCAGCCGAGTAATTTTGGGACCTACAGGCTGATAGGCCAATAATACGTCCGGTGCTCCAATCTGTCCCAACATCTCGGCTTCTGCAATGGTAGCACATTTGTATTTGCTGATACCGGCCGCCAACATCATCCGGCATACTTCCGGCGTTTTGTTGGTTTTGACGTGTACTCTCAACTTGCCGGCATTACCGGCCATTTGTAGAATGACATCAATATTTCGGGCGATCCTGTCCGGATACAGCAATAAGGCAGGTGAATCGATCAGCCCGGGAGTATCTATCTGATACCAGGGAAGTTGATAATCATTGATTGGTGGAAAATCCGGCATGTTATTTATCTTTTAATTATAACTCAGATCCGTTTTGATGATCAATTGCTATCCTAATTATTTCATTTACTGAGCTCTTTCACAGCTTTCACGAATATCGGATCTTCTTGATTAACGACGCGATAAAGTTCTGCAGTATTCCACAGATCCCGGGCTACATAACCTTTTATCCACAACCGCAAATGTTGCTTCGAACGGGCAAAAAGTTCCGGTTTTTTCTCAAGACCTTCCGACTGGGCAAAATCCTGTAAATCATCAAGCATATCCTCCGTAATTACAAAACTCCTGTCGAATTTTTCGAAAGTCGGATACAATTTCTCCAATTGAGACCTGTTTTTATCGACATAATTCAGCACAAAGCGATTGAATATGCCTTTGGCTAACAGATCCCTGTAATAACTGTTGTAGTGGGAGGTATCGATCGGGACGAAAATGTCCGGCATGATGCCGCCGCCGCCGTATACTGTCCGTTTTTTTACCAGAGTTTGGTATTTTAGTGAGTCGGCAAAACCGACGGACGCATTACCCGTCAATTCTCCAGTTTCCAGACGGCTGCGTACACCTTTTGAATATTCATTGTCCGCACTATGATATGGTTTTTGGATCATGCGGCCTGTGGGCGTGTGATAACGCGATATGGTCAGTCGGAGCATCGAGCTGTCTGCAAACAACATTTGACGTTGTACCAACCCTTTGCCGAATGAACGGCGACCGACAATCAAGCCTCTGTCCCAATCCTGGATGGCTCCTGCCAATATTTCGCTTGCCGAGGCAGACCCTTCGTCTATCATCACAGCCAGCTTGCCTTTCCTGAAATTACCACCCGTTTTGGCAACATAATTTTGCCGTCTGCTATGCTCGCCTTCGGTATATACAATCAAACTACCTTTGTCGAAAAATTCGTCAGCCAGTTGCACGGCTACATCAATATAACCACCGCCATTACCCGTCAAGTCGAGGATTAAATCTTTTACCCCTTCATCCATGAGTTTACGCAAGGCTTCGTCGAATTCCTTTTTTGACGAGGCGGCGAAACGACTCAAACGGATGTAACCTATCTTCCCTGTTACCTTGTAGGCAGCATCTATGCTATAAATCGGTATTTTGTCACGGACAATCCGGAAATCCAGCAAGCCGGTATGACCTTTGCGCAATATCCCAACCCTTACTTCTGTACCCCGTTTACCTCTGAGCCGTTTATACACATCTGTAGTCTTGATCTTTTTTCCTGCAACCGTATCACGGTCGATGGTGATTATTTTGTCACCACTGCGGATACCGATCTTTTCGGACGGGCCACCCGATATGGGCGAAATAACCAAGATGGTATCATTCAATATATTGAACGATACGCCGATCCCTTCAAAAGAACCTTCCAAGGGTTCGTTCATCGCCCTTACTTCGTCTTTGGAGATGTAGACGGAATGCGGATCGAGTTCCTGCAATGTTTTGCGGATGATATCTTCTCCCAGGCGGTCAACATTGACTGTATCGACGTAGTAAGTGCCAATCCAATCGAACAGCTGCGCCATCTTATAGGCTGTCAGGTGTTTGTTAGATTGTCCGTTTACCCAAACCGGCGCCAACAAAGCCAATAGTATTGTCCTGAAAACATTTTTTCTATACATGAAAACTTTTATCAACATCATTTTACCACAAAACAAAGATACATCATAATATTTCATGGCAAACCAGGAAGACTCACAAAAACGTCCTTAGCATCATCCGACGCTGTCAACCCCGACAGGACTTTATACCCGTCAATGTCAAATTGACAATATAACCTTACGACACTAAATGATATTCATCCGACCGTCAGTGTTCTAGCGATTGATGGGGCTGAGGACAATCAACGGAGCCATCATTTCTTCCAATGATATACCACCGTGTTGAAAAGTGTTACGGTAAAAATTTACGTAATGATTATAATTCTTCGGATAAATCATATAATCATAGTTTGTGGCAAATATGTAACTGGTACTCACATTGAGTTTAGGTAGGCGTATACTGTAAGGATCTTTTATCTCGAAAATGCTTTTAGCCTCATAATTAAGCAATTTACCCTGTTTATAACGCAGATTGGATGAACTATCCCTGTCGCCCAGTACTTTTACAGGATTGGATACATTAATGGAGCCATGATCGGTGGTGATAACAAGTTTCACGTTTTCTTCAGCCAACTGTTTGATAATATCCAGTAACGACGAATGTTCCAGCCACGACTTGGTGATGGAACGATAGCCTGATTCGGATGCTGCCAGATCGCGTATCACATCTACGTTGGTACGGGCATGCGACAACGAATCAACGAAATTATAGACAAATACCGATAAATCGCTGTTCAGGTAATCGTGCAAATTATCAGCCACACGCTTACCTTGTTTTTCATTACTGATTTTTTCATACGAAAGGCTATAAGGCAATCCCAGCCGTTGCAGTTGCTTTTTGAGCAACTCTTGTTCGTGCAGGTTGTGGCTGTCTTCTTCTTCGTCCTCGTCCGACCAGTATTCAGGATGTACCTTGATGATATCCAACGGCATCAATCCGGAAAACATGGCATTCCGGGCATACTGGGTTACCGTGGGCAGAATAGCGCAATAAAGTGTTTCCTTGTCAGGCTTGTAATATTGTCCGATGACGGGAGCAATCGTATACCACTGATCCAGACGGAGATTGTCAATCAGGATCAATACAGTCTTTTGTTGTTTGATCATCGGAAAAACTTCCTGGCGCAATACGTTGGGCGACATCAGGGGTTTCCGGTCGCTCTGTTTGCCAAACCAGCCTTCATATTGATTTCGGATGAAACGGGCAAAATTGTTGTTGGCATCAATCTTTTGCGTTTGCAAAATTTCGTGCATTCCCTTGTCATTCAATTTTTCGAGTTCCAGATCCCAGTATACTAATTGACGGTATATCAAGATCCAGTCTTCGAATGTGCCTGCCATATTGATATCCCAGCCCAATTGCGAAAATTTCGACTGGTAAAGCGAGGTGGTTTGCTCGGTAACCAAACGTAACGACTCCGTATTTTTTTTGATCGTCAACAGTATCTGATTCGGATTGACGGGCTTGATCAAATAATCGGCTATTTTTGAACCAATCGCTTGATCCATAATATTTTCTTCTTCACTCTTGGTAATCATTACCACCGGTACAACCGAATTGATTGCTTTGAGTTCGGTCAGGGTTTCCAAACCGGTCATTCCAGGCATGTTCTCATCCAGAAAAATCAGATTGACACTGTTTTCCTTCAGCATCTCCACAGCGTCGTAACCGTTGGTAGCTGTGATCACCTGGTAACCTTTGTTTTGCAGAAACAAAATATGCGGACGTAATAAATCTATCTCGTCATCTACCCAAAGAATTGTAATGTGCTTATCCATATCGTCATATTACAAATTACACGTTATAGGCCAGTTGTACAAAAATTTACAATCCCGTCTGTAACCTGCAACTTTTACTTATTGTCTTAAATATTCTTTTTTGAAAAATTCGATATAATCGTCTATCCTTTTATCCTTTTCCAATATGATATAATTGCTTTCGGATATGAGGAACGGCGTATGATCGTACTTGATATTCTTCATCGTGTTGGAATCCAACAGGAACGATCGATAGTATCCCTGTGCCTGAGTAAGACCCGGAAAACTCTTCACAATTAAGATAACGTGGTTATTGTCGATATTGTTGCGCACAAACTCTAATTTTGTATTGGGGTAATGATCAAGGTTGAAATTCAACAAGTCAAACGACATTTGATTGACATCTTCCTTGGCCTGCAATACCCATCCGAAATAATGAGCTTCCGAAGGATTAAAGGTATAGAGTGATTTAGCCCGTTCTATCTGGTCGGCTTGTTTTAGTTCCGGAGTTTTACCATCGATATAGTCAATCAGGTTTTGTGCAGCCGTGGCGACTTCGTTACCCGGATAAGCGGCCACAACCTTTTTCATTTCGTTACGCATGGTTTCCTGCGTCCCCAATTTCCCAGTCGACAAAGCTTTCAGGTAGGCAAATTTAGGTTCCAAGACATCCTTCGGGAATCGAGCCATTGCATCGTTGGCAAGAGCGATCACCTGTTCGTATTTTCCTGAATTATAGTCATAATATGTCCGTTCATATAATTGTTCGGCCTCTCCTTTCTGTTGCGCCATTTTGTCAAGATAAGTCGGATCGAGGACTATTTTGGCAAAAGTACTTTCAGGCGCTTTCGCTAACAGGAGACCTTTGTATTTCTCGGCATTTACCGCATCACCCAACTTGTTATACAACAGATACAGATAATAGTATGACGGCACCAGATATTCGCTTTGCGGATAACGACGTATCAAATCTTCGTATTGAGCGGCAGCCTGCGCATATTCGCTAAAATCGTTATTATAAATATATCCCGCAGCA
Organism: Bacteroidales bacterium; assembly: GCA_031551645.1. Taxonomy (GTDB): domain Bacteria; phylum Bacteroidota; class Bacteroidia; order Bacteroidales; family UBA4181; genus JAIRLS01. The sequence goes on from JAVBNI010000007.1 coordinate 60,280, forward strand.
TACAGACTTTCCAGGATCATCCGGTTAGAGGCCACCATCATCGAGTCGGTAAGCGGGATATTCTGCAGGTAATATGCACGACTTTTCCGATCATCCACTTTTTTTGCTCCTGCAGCTTGCGTTCCATCCCTGTCATCACTTTCGCCGGCCACAGTCATGTCGGTAACCGTCCCTTTGTTCTTGCGCCGCCAGTTATCTTCAAGATTCCGCCTGCCCCATTTCATCTGGAACTCACCAATCCCCTGGCTTACCGTGGTCGGGTTGTAAAAATACCACTGTGCCTTGGATGTCGGATCGCTTAATGAGGTCTGACGTCCAAGATTACTGTAATATTGCTGCATGCGTACGGCTTCAGCTTCCTGCTGCTGTTGTTCCTTACGATTCAGTTCGGTAATAACATTGTCGATCATTCGATTCCGTTCTGTTTCGGTCATACGGGCAATGCGCTGTACACTATCTTGGAAATGAATGGTATTAAGATTGTATACCAATGCGTTCAAATTTTCTGCCTTGGCTGAAATTACAGTGTAATTAGGATAATCGGGCTGCATATTGACCATTGCACTGTCATAATAGGCCTGGGCAGGAACATAATTACGCCTTTCGTAGAATATATCGCCCAAAGTCAGGTATGATTTGGTTTTCTGCGGCAGGTTCACCGTCGAAGCCTGTGCCGATTTCTGGAAATATTCGATAGCTTTATCGGTGTTGCCCTCATAAAGCTCTATCTCGGCCAATGCATAATATATCTGATCTTGATATTCGGTATTTTTGCTGTCACGCAACATTTTAGACAATTGTTTCCTGACATCGTCGATATGCGTTCCGCTTCCCCGTGAAGCCGACGCACGGCTGATGGTAGCATTGAACGCCATTTCGTAAGGCGGATTCATGCGGATTACTTTTTGGAAATAATCCGACGCTTTTGCATAATCCTCTTCCTCCATATACAACTGCGCCAACACGTAACGGTACCGCATCTTTGTCTTTTTATGCCGGGTAAACAGTAAGGCACGTTCCAGATAATCAATCGCCTCGGTAATCTTTTGCTGTTTGATATACAAATCGGCTGTTGTAGCAGCCAATTCTGATTTTAATGCTTTCTTATCAGGAAATTTATCATCTTCCCTAAGCTCAATCAACACGCGATCCGCTTCCCGATAATTTTTCTCCAATATCAACGCTTTGGCTTTCCATATTTTAGCGTCATAGAGACTTTCTTCCCCGGGAAATTCCGTTTGCATGAAGTTGAATGTCTGCGATGCCTGGAAATATTCTCCCAGATATACATACGACTTTCCAATCAACAAGTAGCAATCGTCCAGATATTTGTTGAATTCCTTCTTATCATAGAACTTCTTTTCGGACGCCGACATCCCCGACTTGTTCACTTTTGGCTTAACCTTGATGGAATGCAGGTTGATGGCTTTGGTCGCTTTTTTCGACGCCAAATCCATATCGCCGGAAACAGCTTGTGTCACCGCTTGGTCACCATATAAAAACAGAGGAAGAGTACGTGTATAATCATCCTGTTTGCTTTCCTCGGCTTTTTTGATGCCTCTTTTGTAACTTTCCTTAGCGTTGAACAAAACATTGTAGCGCGTAGTGATATTGTGGTAGGTACGAGTGATACCAGTATTTTTTTCGGTACTGCATCCCGAAAAAAACACCAATAGCGCCACAGCACCAGGCAATATGATATCAATCAATTTTTTCTTCAAATCGTCGGCTATGAATTTCTCCTGATCAAAATTGGATTAACTTGCAAATTAACAAAAAAATGTCCGTATTTATTTAACCGATTTTCAAGAAAGATATTTTACAGGGAGATTAATTTTTATCAGAGAATACAATATCCGGAATAATACAGGTGGAAACAATGTAAGGAACTCAAGGGATTATTATGTACTTGCCAGTAAATAATCAACATTTTCTCTTTGACGCACCATATTGATTTAATGCCCCTTGACCTTATTTTCAATTGACTTCGCCGAACTAAAGGTCCTCAATTCTCAATTCTCAACTGTCAACTGTCAATTACTTATGTATTTTTGTATTGAATAAACATCGATTTCATACAAGAACACAACCAAACATCAATATTATCCACAGATATATGTTGCGACCATTCATCCTTTCTGATCTTGAACAGACAGTCTCTCTTTTCACGCAAACAGTGCATATTGTCAGCAGTAGTTACTACTCTCCTGAAGAAGTAGAAGCTTGGGCGCCATCGCATCCTGACATGAACACATGGTGTGATTTTTTTTCGGACAGGTATACCTTAGTGATGGATGTAGAGGGAAAAATCGTAGGTTTTGGCTGCCTGGGCATAGCCGGAAATACAATCGACATGCTGTTTACACACCACGAACACCAGTGCGAGGGTTATGGTTCGGCCATTTTAAGCGCCCTGGAAACAGAAGCCCTGCAACGCGGGCACAATGAAGTGTTCCTCACCACAAGCGCTACAGCATGGCCATTTTACCAAAAACGCGGCTATACTTATTGCCAGAGTGAGAAAAAAACATACGGAACAATCGTATTCGACTGCCAAATATTACATAAAGCATTACCTGTGTTTCCCGACATACGGCGAAAAGACCGGGTTTTGGAAAATGACCGGGCAATGGAATTACTTGAAAGAGGCGAATACGGGTTCCTTGCCATGAATGGTATCAATGGATACGGATATGGGATTCCTATCAGTTATGTACTTTCGGGAAAAAGTATTTATTTCCATTGTGCTCCCGATGGTTTCAAATTGAAAAGTATCCGGCACGACAATCGTGTGAGTTTTTGTGTAGTAGGTCGTACTCATGTTATTCCGGGACAGTTTACCACTGCCTATGAAAGCGCTCTGGTTTTCGGACATATGGTATATGATCTGTCGGAAGAAGAACGTCGAAAAGCTTTGGATTTGCTCGTCGAAAAGTATTGTCCCGACCACATCGATATATCAAAGACATATATCAACAAATCATTCCATCGAACTTATATTTTGCGTTTGGATATCGAGCATCTTTCAGGAAAACGTAAGTTGGATGTGGTGAAGTAATTGAAATATTTCATACATTTGACCCATCATAGCATCACAAGAAGTAGACATGAAAAATATTATCTGCTTTGCTGGTGCAATAAGTAAGTAAAAATGAAAGTCGCTGGTTTTCTTTTTTTTGTATTCGTTACCGGATGGTGTTTGTGGAGTTGCGAAAAGAGCAGTTCCTACTCGGAAATACCCGAAATCCACTTTCAAAAATTAGTTCTTGAAACAGACGGAATAGACCCATTGGATAACCCTCTGAAAACCGCCACCGTAACTTTTTCCTTTGCCGATGGGGACGGGGATATTGGAACGCCAATAGGATACAAAGATACCAGTTCGATATGCTACACTTGGTATAAAAAAATGCCGAACGGGGAATACGAAAAATATATATTCCCCGATACAAAAATTACTACAGTAAAGAAAGAAATTCCCTTCAAGGATGTGATGTACCGCGACGAGGCCCAAAACAAACTCCTGAGAGGAACGATCAAGGCGATTTTTAGTACTCCGCTCGGATCTCCGGCTGGAATGGATACCGTCCGTATCGAGTTTTACATTACCGACCGTGCACAGCATAAAAGCAATGTCGAATACACTCCCGATTTCAGCTTTCTGGATGAATACGTCGAAATCGAAGAACAGTAACCCCACTCCTTTTGCTATCGCTCATGAGACCGCTTCGCCTAAGTTCGCCGAGCTAAAGGTTCTCAATTACCTACGGTGAGACCGCTAACGCTAAGTTCTTAATTTTTAACTCTTAATTCTTAATTTCCTTGGTGACGTCTTCGCTGAGCGGATTAACTTTGGAAGAATAGAATTTCAGTAAGTTGCCGTTTTCGTCTATCAGGTATTTGCAAAAATTCCAGGAAGGCTCGTCGGTATTCCAACCATTTTTATTTTTATCAGTAAGCCACTGGTAAACTACGTTTTTATCCTTTCCTTTGACACTCGACTTATCCATCATCAGGAAAGTAACCCCGTAATTCTTCTGGCAAAACTCGGCAATTTCCTCGTTCGACCCGGGTTCCTGTTTCCCGAAATCGTTGGACGGAAACCCGACAACGATCAGTTTTCCGGCATATTGGGTGGCCAAAGTTTGTAAATCGGCATATTGGGGAGTAAATCCGCATTTTGAAGCCGTATTAACGATCAATACTTTTTTACCTTTAAATGTCGAAAAATCAACTTTTTTACCATCCAAAGACGTAAAACTCAAGTTATAGAAACTTTCTTTTGCTTTTTTGTCCTGTGCGCTGGAAGTAACCTGCACACCCAAAAGCAATATCGAAAAACATATGGTAAACTGTTTAACCTGCTTCATGATTTCTAATTTTTAATTATTTATTTTTGTATAATAGAGAAATATTTTCATTCGACGGTCCGACCGGCTCCTGCTGGCTCAGGCAATGAAAACTACCGAATCCCCAGACGATATCCGTTGAGTCGATCCCCACGATACGCCGCCCGGGAATACACGATTCAAGTATCTGCAGGGCTTTATCATCCTGTTTGCAATTGAAAGTCGGTACAATTACTGCATCATTGGTAAAATAAAAATTGGCATACGATGCCGGAAGCCGTTGTCCTTCGTATACCACCGGTGCGGGCATGGGTAATTCGATAATATTAAGCTGACGGCCGTTAAGCAATCGCATAGATTTCAACGCTTGCAGATTTTCCTGCAAAGGTTGGTAATTGACATCATTCTTATCCGGCTCCACAACAGTTACTACCGTATCGGGATTAATGAAACGGGTAATATCGTCCACATGACCATCGGTATCGTCTCCGGCAATGCCATCGCCCAGCCATAGTACCTGCGCAACGCCATAATAATCATGCAAGTATTGTTCTATCCGCTTTTGTGTCAATTGCGGATTGCGATTGAGATTCAACAAACATGCACGGGTAGTAAGCAATGTGCCTTCCCCGTTGAATTCCACTGAACCGCCTTCCATCACAATTCCCGGATGATAAACGGATAACCCCAAATCGACAGCAATATTTCCCGCTATCTTGTTATCGGCCTCGTACGGGTATTTCCCACCCCAGGCATTGAACTCCCAATCGACTATTGCCTTTTTTCGTTCCGGTTCATCTTTTACCACAAAAGCAGGACCATGGTCGCGACACCATACATCGTTGCTTTCACGTGTATAAGAGCAAATAGGATGATATTGCAACAACGGAACAATCATCCGGTTAAAATCTTCCAGCGCTGCTTTGGATACATTGACTTTAACATCTTCGCTTCTGCTTATTTCAGTAATAAAACGTAAATACGAAGGAAAAACCTGTTCCAGTTTCCCCGGAAAGGATTCATCGTTGTATGGCCAAGTTAACCAAGTGGCTTCGTGTGGTTCCCATTCGGCTGGAAACCTGTAACCGTCTTCAAAGGGTGTATTCATGGAAAATGTTTAAAATTTAAGACTCAAAAATAGCTACTTCACGATATATTTGTTCCAGTTCGGATGAACTAATGCGATCGAAATCATTTTTTCGCGATGTTACCACCACTCCAGCCATATCAAGCGCCCCGGGACTGATCAACATTTGCGTATCGCCTTCTGCAAAATAACAATCAGGACGATGTTTGCGCCGGGGAATCATACATAACTGCCATAAATTATCTGTATATCTGCAAAAAATATTCATCATAGGCTCATCATCAGATCCTTTCCTTTGGTATTTTTTGTAGATTTCACCAAAACAAGAAGATATTTCATCCGTATCGTTGCCGGTCAACCATATTTGGCGACCTGAAAAACCGGCAATTTCCAATTGTATGGCCTTTTCATGGGTAAAAAGACGATCCGCCATTTGCTCCAATGCAGTATACCCTTTTTCAACTGCCTGGAAATGGAAATGGTCCGGCGCAGATGCTCCACATCGTGACCCGTTATACAATACCAGAAATCCATCAAGGTATTTTGCCAGTGCAAGCATATCGGTAATTCTTCCATCAATAGTTTGTCCGACATGCATTTTATCCGCGATGGTAAGATGATAAGGAAGAATAGGATAAGGGTTGATCAAGATGGAATAATTTTTCCAAGGTACATCGATTTGCCCGGATGGTCGGTTTTCCACACACAAGAAACAAGGCCGCCGGCTGACGGATAAATTATCTACTTTGGCATGGGTAGAAAAAGCCCGTTTCGGATTGAATTGTACCTGCACCTCAATGCCGCTTATCTGCATTTTTTTGATAAAAAGACGTTTTAAATCATCAAAATGCGAACGAGCTTCGGGCCAAAGTTCCCATTGCCGGTCTAAAAAAGAAGATATTTCACTGTTCGATATCATGATTACCCCGTCAACAATAGAATGATGCAATAAAACCTTAATCTGCTTACAAGTCTTATCACAAATTTATTGTTGCAAAAGTAAACCTATTTAACGTCAATTTGTTCTGAAACAACTATTATTTTGACTTAATAGTGACGGGTGACTTTCATGGTGACAAGTGACGGGTGACATGTCACAAAAAACGTCACCCGTCACCATTTAATGGTTCTTCGTCATCCTGTTGCGGCAGTGTTCCGATTTGCCCGATATTTTTGCCGGTAACCGAAACGCGCCGAATTGTTTGCGGGCATTCAGCCATTGCCGTATGATTACAAGTATTATCCGCCGGCACTCATGATAATGCCTCTCCAAACGATCATTAGTAAAAGGATAGGTCAAAATTATTTTAATTGTGATGTCCACGAACCAAAGAAATAGTGAATGGCAAATGCCTTTTCTACTTTTTCTTCTATATTTTGTGTTATCTGGTTATTGGTTATCATTTGTACTTCCTTAATTGTCAAAGGGGCAACTAATTCTGCCGGTAACAGGGTAACCTCTTCTTTTCTGGGATAGTTCTCGTAAATCCGGGTAACCATGAACGGACCGGTGGTATCCATAATCCGCATGAATTTGCCGGGTAATTGTTTTTTTTCGTTGGTCATGTCTTCGATGATCATCTTGAAATACGGATGGCCGGGGACGGATGCCATCAAAGCATTGCCGACAATAACAGGTTTGCCGCACCGGATGGTATTTGCCACCGGTTCTAACCCCATACAGCAGGTACTATCCCCCAAAAGCGTATCCAACGGTTCGATACATTCGTAATCCATATCGACATACAGTCCGCCGGTATGATACAGGATCAGGTAACGGATGGCATCCCAGCGTTCCACATCGAAAGGAAAAGCCCGGTAATACGGGATGAAATCCGGGAATGTCGACTGCAGAAAATCCTCGATGGCTTGTTTGTTCCAGAAACGGTATTCCCAATGGGGATGTTTTTCTTTCCATGATACTGACAGGGTGGTTAGATCGTTGGGCGGTCCGGCCGGATCTTCGTATATCTGGTGGATGATCCGGGGGATCAGCATATTGTTCCCGTTTTTTTGAGCAATATCCGCCATACGTTTTTTGAGGAACAGGTATTCGTTGCTACTTGAAAGCGTGGGCATGGGCACATGGTGCTCCTGCGACTGGAAGTACAGGTCGGCCATTGTGTCGGCAACTACAAACGACGGATGAACGATTTCATCCATTTCACCCAAAGGAAACCCGGCAAACGGATGGTCGGCTTCTGAGTGCGTTGCGCCTTCGCCACACCCGATATTGCTGATCAGGTTGACATTGGGTGTAACCGATAGCCGGTTGTTGACCATGTTCAGGTAGGAATATTGGAAGTCCCATGAATTTACTCCCAGGTTATAATGGCCCCGCAGGTAATAGGGCCAATAATCCCTGAATGGTCCCTGGCTGGACATCTTATCAAGGTATTCCATTTTCTCGAAAAGTGGAAGCGAGGCAATGTTGATATCGTAATCCTTCCATACACGGCGCCAACCAGCCCACCCCCATACATTAGTCAGGGCCGAGAAATAATAGCTTCCGTCACCGCGGACAATCCCTTTCTGATGGTTGGCCCCGGCGATATGCCCGATACGGCTGTCATCCCTGTATTGTTCGAGCATAGCGGAACAAAAGCCGAAAAAGCTGCCGGCAGGCAGACAATCATCTTCCAGGACGATTCCTTCCGGTTCGTTTTCGAAAAACCAGGTAATGGCCTGGCTCACGGCCAAACCGCAACCCAGATTTTCGTCACGGAAAAGACTATGTACCTCACAGTCCCAATCAACTGTCGAAACGATTGCCCTTACCTGTTCGCAGACTACTTTTTCTTCTGGCGAACGGGGGCCGTCTGCAGCAACATACAACCTTGGGGGCTTGGCCTTACGTATTTGAGCGAATACCTGCCGGGTGGCATTGGGACGGTTAAAAACCAGGAAAAGGATCGGAGTGTTGGTGTTAAATGGAAGCATTTTAGAGAATTATGAATGATGAGTTATGAATTATGAAGTTACAAGTTATCATTGATCATTAACCATTAATCATTGATTGATACAGTTTGATCATGTTTTGCCCCATGATCTCGGCAGTATAATATTGTTCATACCGTTTTCTACCGTTTTCCCCCATGCGTTTGGCTTCTTCAGGATGTTGCAGGAGATACAGGATTTTTTGAGCCAATAGCGAGGTATCTATTTCCACCCTGTCGGGTAGTTCGGTAATCGGTATTATAATCGCAAATTCAAATTGTCCCAATTTTCAATTCAAATTGTACAAAATTAAAACAATTTCAACTGTTTAGCGCTTCTGCCCGAATAATTCATCGTCAGTACTTCGGTTTTGTAGCCGCCGCCTGCTGCACGAGGCATG
>JAVBNI010000170.1:0-9123 GCA_031551645.1 Bacteroidales bacterium
CGCGTGAAGGCGCTGAAACGCGTACAAAGCAACACGGAGCAAGTACGAAAAACATTTGCCCGCTACACCGGCGATGCTGATACCCTGTTCCGGCAAATAGAATGGACAGATGGTGAGTTGCTCGACTTCCAATCTATGTCCACTGCCATTGACGGCTGCACACAAGTGTACCATGCCGCTGCCGTTGTTTCATTCAGTAGTTCGGATAAGTCGGATATGATGCGCATCAATGTGGATGGTACAGCCAACATCGTGAATGTGTGCATCGACAAGAAAATTCCCTTGTGCCACGTAAGTTCCATCGGAGCTTTAGGACGTAGCGAGCCGAACGGACGAATCACCGAAAACGACCTGTGGCAAACCGCTAAAGGCCGTTCTGCCTATTCGTACAGCAAGTACAAGTCCGAAATGGAAATTTGGCGCGGTATTGCCGAAGGTTTGCAGGCTGTGATTGTCAATCCTGCAGTCATCCTCGGCCCCAGCGACTGGACAAAAGGTAGTGCAAAGTTTTTTTCACAGGTATACAAAGGTATGCGGTTCCATACGCCCGGCGTAACGGCTTTTGTGGATGTCCGCGATGTGAGCCGCTGCATGCTGCAACTAATGGAGCAGGAATATTTCGGTGAACGATATATCCTCACAGCCGGCGATTTGAGCTACCGCGAACTGTTCAACCTGACTGCCGACGTCCTCCAAGTAAAACGACCTACCATTCCCGCTCTACCTTGGATGTTGAAAACAGCCCGCTGCCTGTCGTGGCTCGCCGCAACACTATCCGGCAAGCAACCTGTCCTAACCAAGGAAACAGCACATTCGGCCTTTCAACAGATACGTTATTCCAACGAGAAGATAAAGAAAACGCTGGAGTATGAGTTTATCTCATTGGAAAAGAGCATCAAGGATTGTTGCAGATATTTTTTACATGACCAATCCTTGTCTACCAAAAATATTTGATTACCTTTGCGTCCTCAAAATTGAAATCATTCGGGGTGTAGCGCAGTCCGGTTAGCGTATCTGCTTTGGGAGCAGAGGGTCGCAGGTTCGAATCCTGCTACCCCGACACTGAAAATCAAGGCTTTGCAAGGCGTGTTGCAAAGCTTTTTTTATTTATGCGCCCACAATTTGCCCACATCTCGATTGATGTGATGTTTTTAAGGTTATTCAAATATAAAGCATTTTTAATATGGATAGGCCTATATTCAGTACTGTAGATTTAAGTGATCAGGAAAAAATATGCTTCATACCAAATATCTACGATAATTTACTAAATAGCCCTGATATAGATTCTGGAATTATAGAAGCATATTATAAAGATATGCATCCCAATGAAGCCGCTCCATTTATACCCAATTTTATCTTTGGAGCATTCATTAGAAAAGAAGAATATGGAAAAATAAAATATTATATCAATGGAAAAATAGGGATTTCAAAAAATACCATAAGCGGATGGAAAGAATATGCAGAGGGATTTCAAAAAGGATTTGACGATTTCCAAGAGGAATTTGTAATTAATCCCGGATTACCTACAAAATATAACATAATGCAAAAGATTATCCAGAAGCATCATGATCGTCAAACAGGTAATCTATTTCAAATAGAAAATATAGGAAAGAGAAATGAGCGGATTAAATGGCGTGAAATGGGATTTGAACTCGGCAAGTTATATAGCTTATGGTTTGTAATATTGAGAAACCATATCTTACTTGATAACATTCGGCCATTACCTATCACTGAAATCTCAACAACTTCAGTAATAGATAAAAAAAGTATCAAAAAAAAATATCAGATCAAAAAGACATAATTGATAACACATTTTTAGGCTTAAATAATCCTATCCAGAAATCCCTTAGCGAGTTTTTAAAAGGGGATGACTCACAAAAAAGTGAGTTAGTAAAGAGTATCAAGATTATCTCTCAAAGATTTACACTTAATAGAGATTGGGCTGTCTTAGTTTTAGCCTTAAAAGACATGGACATGTTGGCATTACCTGAAAGGGGAAGAAATATGATATATCAAGCAATAAGAGAAGAATTTAATGTAAAAGTAATTGATAAAACTTTTAGAGAACATATTGCTGGTTATCTGACAGATAAAGCTGGAACAGGACGAATAATTGTAAAACAAGAGATTGAAGAAATGATAATAGAATTGAAAAAAAATATTGAAGAATAAATACTGACAAGTACAAACTGGTACAAATAGGTGCAAATAAGTACTGTACCAACAACTTAACATATTGACTACTACTTTCGCGCCATCGATCGAGACGCCGGGGCACCGGTAATGTATTATTAATAAAAATATAAAATAAGATGGCAGATATAATTGTGACCTCTGAAAGTCAACTCGTATCCATAATTGAAAATACGATTGGAAAAATTTTAAAAAATCCAACAGCCTCGCAGAACGAATCAAGTAATATTTCTGGAATAAAAGACGCTGTTCGCTTCCTCAATGAGGAAGGGTACTCGATTTCTAAATCTCAATTCGCGAAGTTAGTCGCCAAAGGAGCGATTCCATGTAAGAAGTTTCATGCTAAGTGCCTGCTCTTTTCGAAAAACGAGCTTCTCGCATGGGCGAAGAGTAGATGTGAGACAATCGGACAATCCGATGTTGTATTAACGCTCGCGAAGGCGGCACAAAAAAAGCGGAGGTAGTTATGGAAAAATATATACCACTCTCCGCTCTTTTAATATGTAGGCGACTCAAAGATACGCAATTCCATGAATATATGCAAGTCTTTCGATCAGAATTTTCGTTGATTAAGAAAGGAGGTGCACCTTGGAACTGAACCCTAACTTTGATTTCAATGGAATGGAGCCTGATAGAGAGGGCAATGGAGCTGATTTAAAGTCAAATAATGAAGAAAATAGCAATGAATATCAAAACCCTATATTCGTAAGTTATTCAGACGCAGTCATAGACTTGAGTCAAAATGTTCCTGACCCAGTTCCAGTACTTACATTGCACGGAAGCGTTATTTTCACGCAAGGAAATGTGTCCGTAATCAGTGGGCAAGCAAAGTCCCGAAAAACATTTCTCATCGTGTTATTGGTAGCCGAATTTTTTAAGGCAAATCCAGATGGCAAAATTGTGCTAGCCGATACGGAAATGTCAAAATCCTCCACGCATAAAACCGCGAAAAGAATACATCGCTTAATGGGCTGGGATACCAAGAAAAATCATGAAAGATTAATCGTTTTAAATCTTCGAGAATACGATCATTTTCAACGACTTGTTGCAATAAAGGGTGCTGTCGATAATATTAAGCCTGAGTTAATTTTCATTGACGGCGTAAGAGATTTAGTGACCGACATCAATAATGTAGCTGAGAGTGTCGGGATGGTAGAAGACCTTATGAAACTGAGCTCTGCGCTCAGTTGCCACATTTGCAGCGTCTTGCATGAAAACAAGGCGATGAAAGGGCATCAAGCAATGCTCCGTGGACATCTGGGAACTGAGCTAATAAATAAGTCAGAAACCGTAATTTCCGTGTCCACAGTCGACAACATCACCACTGTAAGACCCGAATACTCCCGAAATCCCGAATTCGAGACCTTCTATATCCGCATCAACGAAGAAGGTCTCCCTGAACATTGTGATGCATCGTTACTTTCAGCGAAAAAGGATATGCTCCTTGAAGTACTGACAACCGTGATGAAAAGAGGAACTCCTATGAAGTGCCGCGACTTGATAACGGCACTGATAAAAAAAGTGGATAAGGACAAACGATCAATAGAACGATGGCTGAAAGAGGCCAGAGAACTGGGCGTCCTCGAATGGCGTAAGGGAGGCTATTATACCCTACCTGCGATACAGCAAGAAGTCGAAGATTCAACCACTCCCAATTAATCATCTTGACACATTCCCCACGTCACCGACAACCGACACGCCCTTATATATATAAGGGCGTGTGTCGGTAGATCGTTGTGTACTGCGCAATGTCGGTATTTGACGGTGAAATGTCGGGAAAGTGTCGGTAAATATCAATCAATATGGAAAGAACATATCCGTGTGTCTTAGAACGCCATGATATAGTAGGAAAGAGAACGAAATATACCTGCCCGAAATGTAAAATTAGCGGCACATTCACTCGATATGTATATACCCAAACGGGCGAATACATACATCCTGAAGTTGGTCGATGCGATCGTGAAACCAATTGCGGTTATCATTATCCTCCCCGAGAATTTTTCAAAGATTATCCCGAAGCAAAGAAACAATCCTATAATGAAGTGAAGACCCAAAGTCTCCCACCTAAAAACATTTCATACATTCCTTTTGAGAAATTTGAGGGAAGTTTAAAAATGTACGATAAAAATAACTTAATCATCTTTTTTACAAGATTTTTTGGAAAAGAAACAACAGAAAGTCTTATAAGCAAGTACTTTATTGGCACATCAAAGCGTTGGGGTGGTTCAACAGTCTTCTGGCAAGTCGATATTTCCGGCAAAGTTCGAACAGGGAAAATAATGTTATATCATCCCGAAACGGGTAAACGAGCTAAAGAAGCGGCCAATCGCATCAGTTGGGCGCATTGGGTATTGGATCTCTCCAAATTTACGTTACAACAATGCTTGTTTGGTGAACATTTACTGAGAGCCGAGGAAACAAAACCCGTTGCCATTGTCGAAAGTGAAAAAACGGCAATCATAGCGTCGGTTTATATGCCCGAATATGTTTGGCTGGCAACGGGCGGCCTTTCCAATATGAGTCGTGAAAAATTTGATGTTCTCAAAGGGAGAAAAGTAACGTTATTCCCCGATTTAGGAGGTTTCGGAAAGTGGCAAGAAAAGGCCAAAGAGATGAACTTTGAAATTTCCGACCTGTTGGAACGAGAAGCAAGTGAATACGCAAGAAAACAAGGCTTCGATATCGCTGATTACCTACTTCAATTCGATTATCGGGATTACAGGGGTGAAAAATCACCGAAAATCGTGCCGTCCTGTGACCCCATCATTGAAAAAATGTCAAAAAAGAACCCTGCATTAATGACTCTTATAAAAACATTTGATTGCCAAGTGCTTCGTACGGAAAGCAATTAGAGATAATAAGATCTCAAAAATGAGTTAAATATCTATAAACCATTTAATAATCTTAAAATAATGTTATGACAAATTTTACCCACCTCCATGTCCATACTCACTATTCAGTATTGGACGGATTGTCGAAAATTCCCGCATTGGTCGATAAGGCCATGGCCGATGGTATGAATGCCATGGCTATTACCGACCACGGCAATATGTCCGGTGTGAAAGAATTTTTCGATTATGCGACTTCCATTATAAGTAGAACCGAAAAGAAAATCAATGAACTCCGCGAGAGCGAACCAACTAATATTCGCATCACCGAGTTGACGGCGTTGGTCGAACAACAGCGAAAGACGCCATTCAAGCCGATTATTGGTTGCGAAGTATATGTGGCTCCCGAAAACCGACATATAAAGCAGAAAACCGACAAGCCTAATGGCTATCACTTGGTATTGTTGGCAAAAAACAAGGTTGGTTACCAAAACCTTATGAAGTTGGTGTCGCTCGGATATATTGAAGGGTTTTATTACAAGCCACGCATCGACAGGGAGTTGCTTAAAAAGTATGGCGAAGGCCTCATCATAACATCCGCATGTATCGGGGGCGAAATCCCTCAACATATTCGAAATAATGATCTCGTCGCGGCAGAGGAAGCTATGCTTTGGTATAGACAGCATTTCGATGATGATTTTTACGTTGAAATACAGCGTCATCAAGCAACCAATCCCAACGCTAACTGCGAAACTTTTGAAATTCAACAACAGGTGAATCCACAATTGATAAATTTGGCTCATAAACATCAAGTTAAAATCATTGCCACCAATGATGTCCATTTCGTTAATGAGGACGAAGCAGGAGCACATGATAGGCTGCTGTGTATCAATACCAAAAAAATCATAACCGACACCAACAGATTACAAAACACAGGGCAAGAGTGGTTCAAGACCCAAACCGAAATGAATGCCTTGTTTGCGGATATTCCCGAAGTTTTGGCTAACACCTGCGAAATTGTGGCTAAGGTTGAGGCATACAACATCAATCATGAACTTATTATGCCTGATTTTCCTCTCCCCGATGGCTTTTCGAATGAGGAAATGTATCTACGGCACCTTACCTACGAAGGTGCGAAGCACAGGTACGGAGACTTTGATGAGACGGTAGAACTTAGACTTGATTTTGAACTGAGTACTATTTGCGGAATGAACTTTCAGGGATACTTCCTTATTGTACAAGACGTCATTGCGGCAACACGTAGGATGGGAGTTGGGGTGGGGCCCGGGCGGGGGTCGGTTGCAGGTTCGATAGTTGCGTATTGCCTTGGAATAACCGACATCGATCCGATGAAATACGACTTGTTGTTCGAAAGATTTCTTAATCCCGACCGATATTCCATGCCCGATATTGATATTGACTTTGAAGATGAGGGTCGAGAACGTGTGTTGCAGTGGGTTATCGAAAAGTACGGAAAAGAAAAAGTTGCACACATAGTAACGTTTGGTACTATGGCGGCAAAATCAGCAATTAAAGACGTAGCGCGTGTACAAAACCTACCATTTTCGGAAGCCAATCGCCTGAGTGAACTCATTGATGAAATACCGTTCGACAAAAAGAAGGATATCAAAAACGCCATTGAGTATGTCCCAGCGATGAAAGAGGCGTATCAATCGTCCAATTCTCTGATTGCCGATACCATAAAGTATGCACAGATGCTCGAAGGCACGATACGCCAAATTGGTGTACATGCCAGCGGGATAGTAATCGGTTGCGATGATCTCGCCAACTTTGTACCAATCAGTACCATGTGCAATGAAAAGACCAATGCCGAGATTCTTGTCACCCAATATGAAGGTTCACTGATTGAGAGCGTGGGCATGGTGAAGATGGACTTTTTGGGATTGAAAACCCCATCAATCATCAAAGAAGCTGTAGTCAATATTTTCCGTACTCGCGGCGAGGTTGTTGACATTGATACCATTCCAATTGATGATGATGCTACATATCAGTTGTATACTCACGGTGAAACAACAGGAATCTTCCAGTTCGAATCCGAAGGGATGAAAAAGTACCTACGTGAATTGAAACCCGCGTGTTTCGAAGATTTGATCGCAATGAACGCTCTGTATCGCCCCGGGCCTATGGACTACATCCCCGAATTTATCGAGCGCAAGCATGGGAAAAAAGAGATTGTGTACGACATCCCCCTGATGGAACGGCGATTGAAAGATACTTACGGTGTCACGGTTTATCAGGAACAAGTGATGCTTCTCAGCCGTGACTTGGCGGGGTTTACGCGAGGACAGAGTGATGAGTTGCGCAAGGCAATTGGAAAAAAGCAGGTTGAAAAAATGGATGACCTGAAAAGAAAGTTCATTGATGGGTGCAAAGCCAATGGCCACGATGAAAAAATCATTGAAAAGATATGGTCAGATTGGTTGAAGTTTGCATCGTACGCCTTTAATAAATCTCACGCAGCTTGCTACTCATGGTTGGCATACCAAACAGCCTACTTGAAAGCCAATTATCCTTCCGAATATATGGCGGCTGTCTTATCCTGCAATTTGTCCAAAAAATCGGAAATCCCCAAATTCATGCAAGAGTGTCGTAGAATGAGGATACAGGTATTATGTCCTGATGTCAACCAAAGTAATCAGTCATTTACTGTTGACAATGACGGGAACATTCGGTTCGGGTTGGCCGCTATCAAAGGCGTGGCGGCAAATGCGGTCAAGATTATCATGGAAGAACGTTCACGAAATGGGGCATTTTCCGATATATTTAATTTCGCCGAGCGTGTAAATCTCACGGTATGTAATAAAAAGAGTATGGAAGCCTTGGCTTACGCAGGCGCTTTCGATTGTTTTCCCGAAATAACGCGAGAACAATTTTTTGCCCTGACCACGAAAAATAAGTTTTTCATGGAAGAACTTTTAAAATACGGCAAATCAATGGCTAACTTGTCGCTTCGTAGTGGCAATACTACTTCTGTTAACCGCCCGACAATACCGCCTGCAAAAGAAATGTCCACTTTCGATATGACAGAAAGGTTAATGACTGAAAAAGAATGCCTTGGCGTGTATTTGTCGGCAAATCCTTTAGATTTTTGCAAGTCGGAAATCGACCAATTAACCAATACGACCATAGATGGGTTAAATAACATGCCAATCGGGCAAGGATATCGTGTTAGCGGTATCGTTATAAACTTTATCCGTAAAATCAGTAAACGGGGTAATCCTTGGGGAGAGATTGTTTTAGAAGATATCTCTGGTACATATACCTTTTCTCTTCGGGGGTCAACCTACAAAAAATTTGAGAGCATCGTCCAACAAGGACATATATTACTGTTAAAAGGGAATATTGTTTGGAGTGATTATTATTCGAGATTGGAGCCAAACATTGATTCGGTGAAAATACTGGGTAATGTCCGAAACAATTTATTGAGGGGTATTACCATGACTGTCCCGTTAGCAGTAGTTTCGGAAGAATGGGTCAGCAATATACTTGCTAAAGTCAACGATAACAGGAATACGCATTCGCAAGGACACGTCAAATTGAATTTCCGTGTGGTTGATGACGGTATGCTCGTTTGTATTTCTCCCAATGAAACCACAATCACGTTAGATACCGATTTTATCGAATTTTTGGAGCAAAACTCAAAAATAACCTACAAAATGGATTGGAAAAATTTCTGACAGTTGTGTTGTTTGTTGTAATTCGGGGGGTACACATTTCGTACCTCTCGAATTACTTTTTACTATCCACGATTTTTTGAAGCATCTCAACCTTTTCCCGTTCGACATCTAACATCCTCTCATATAATTCCACAATTTTTTCAATCGGATTGAAAGTGTAATTATAACCGAAATTATTCACGGATGTATCTTGGTTATTGAATGTATTGGAGATAAAATGAACAGCTGCTTCCTCATTAAAATTCTTAATCGCATCCACAGGAACTTTAAGAATTGCAGCTATCTTTTCCAATAACTCATCCTCAATCTGTTCCCGTTGTTCGAGTTTTGATACAGACTGTTGCGTAATGTCCAGTTCCGTGGCAATAGTTTCTTGCTTAACGCCAAGTATGTCGCGCAAGCGT
>JAVBNI010000191.1:0-35660 GCA_031551645.1 Bacteroidales bacterium
ACATAGAGTACTGTTTTGTAACAATAAATTCCATCATGTATTATTTATTCAATTTGCTTATTTTAAATGTATTAAAATGTAAAAAGAAGCGTTTTTTGAAAGAACTTTTTACTGAGTTTTGAACACCCTACCTGAAAGGGTAAGCTCAGCGAAGCTAAAAGCCCGATTTTCATAACTGCGGGTCGTTGACCTGCAGAGAAGGTAACAGGCAATGGCTATGTTAATTGTCAATCTGCAAGTTGCGCTTCGCTTACTTGTGGTTATGAAAATCTCGCCTTTCAGGCATAGAATAAGGAATGTCTAAATCTTGTCATGTACTAAGCAAATTTTGGCGAAAAATGCACAAAATGGGATTTATTTATTGGATTGAAAAACAGACAATTTTATTTTATGATATGTACGTTGATGCGTCTTTTTTATCTTATTGTGTGAAACTTCAATAATAAATGCCTTACATTTGCCTTTTTAATTGTTAAACTTAATAACGTTTAAATCTTTTATCATGAAAAAAGTATTATTTGTAGTGTTTGTCTCGTTTCTGATGGTTGGCTCTACGATGGCGCAATTGCCCATCAGTAAAGACAATTTTTTTGTTAATGCCAATACTTCCGATTTCAGACTCTCATTTAGTGATGGTACCAGTTTCAACTTGGGAGCCCATGGAGGGTATTTCCTGGCCGACAAATTGGCTTTGGTCGGAGGTTTGACTATTGAGGCATCGGATGGTTACAATGCATTTGGGATACAAGCCGGTGCTCGTTACTATTTCCTGGAACAATCCAAAGGCAGTTTCTTTGCAAGCGGCTTATTAGGAGTACGTAAACAGAAAGATGTCGATGCTACTTTCGGATTGACACTTAATGCAGGGTATGCTATTTTCCTGAACGAACATGTTGCACTGGAACCTATGGTTAACTTATGGCTTCCTTTTTCCAGCGATTACGATGTAATCTTCTCCATTGGAGGCGGGATCAGCGTATATTTCTGATTTCCGGATTTAAAAAATATGTCCCTGTTACCGACTGGTAACAGGGATTTTTATTCTACCTTTGACGCTAAGATGCTGAAAAATTAATGATCAATTAAAAGTCGATGTTCGACCAGTTAAAAATATTACGCCGACAAGGAAAACAGTATATTGCTGATGTCGAGGATGTACACCTGCATCAGAATTTCAGAGGTCGCCCGGTGATTACCAACAAGAAAATTGACGAGGTCATTTTAAAAGACTTTTGCCCGTCGGCGGCTATAGATGTTTCACCCGTACGGATTGACTTGGCGAAATGTAACTTTTGCGGACTGTGTGCCAGGTCTTTTCCCGAAAAAATAAAATTTACCAACGATTACAGGATAGCTACTAACGATCCGGCACGATTAATTGTCACGGAAGGGTTCGATGTGCCCGTTACCGCGAATAAAGACTTAGTGAGGCCTGAAGTAAGGCATTTGTTCAAAAAATCATTGAAATTGCGGCAGGTTTCTGCGGCCGGTGACAACAGTACGGAAATGGAATTAAATGCCTGCTCGAATGTAAATTTCGATATGGGAAGATTCGGCATCGAGTTTGTTGCCTCGCCCCGTCATGCCGACGGATTAGTCATCACCGGTCCGATCAGTGAAAATATGGCAACAGCACTTCAAATATGCTTTGATGCTGTTCCCGAACCCAGGATCATCGTACTGGCTGGATTTGATGCACTCAACGGAGGTCATTTTGCCGGCAGCCCAGCTATCAACCGCAACTTTATCAAAAATCATTACATAGACCTGTACATTCCAGGGCACCCACCGCATCCGCTTACTATTATCAACGGATTGCTCGATCTGTGCCGTGACAGGTAAGTTCTACCGGGGTATTTTGATCCTGTAGGAACACTCTACCTTACCTTTGGTAATCGCATTCAGTTTTGTGGCAATTAGTTTACGGCGCAAAGGTGAAATCCGGTCGATGAACAATGCCCCCTCGATATGATCGTATTCGTGTTGGATCATACGTGCAGCCGTACCTTCATATTCTTCGGAATGCGGCTGGAAATCTTCGTCCAGATAGTTTATTTTGATCTTAGATGGACGTTTAACCGTTTCGCGAATCTTGGGAATACTGAGGCAGCCTTCGCTATCAATTTCATCATCGCCGTTTCGGTCGGTGATGACCGGGTTTATGAATACTTTCTTGAATGCATTGAGCATGTCGTCCGGATTTTCCTCATCGGCCATGGGCGCTCCGTCGACTACAATCAGGCGAATATTTTTTCCGATCTGGGGAGCGGCCAAACCACAACCATCAGCCTGATACATCGTTTCAAACATATCAGCAATCAACTGCTGCAAGTCGGGGTAATCGGGAGTGATGTCTTCACTTTTTCTCCGCAAAAGCGGCCACCCGTATACATAAATTGGTAAAACCATAATTCAAAATTTAAATTCTATACAAGCTATAAACGCAAACAAATATAGCCGGATTAAGTAATCGAATATTGATAATCGAATATTGAATATTGATGCAAAAAGCAGAAATTCAGCATAGATCATTTATTTCAAAACGTCGGTTATTTGCATGAGAGTACTTGCTATGTGCTTACCGGTAAACAATCGGCTTTTTGACATATAAGACTGTTTTGATGCGCTTTGCGAAAATTCTCAATTCTCAATTCTCAATTCTCACTTATTTTGCCATTCTCCTGGCTTCGATATAGTCTTGCAACAATATGGTTGCACTCACTTTATCGATATTGGCTTTATTGCTGCGATCCTTTTTTTTCATTCCCCCGTCGACCATCGCACGGACAGCCAACTTGGAAGTGAATCGTTCATCTAATGTATCTATGATTATATCAGGAAAAAGTTTCTTTAACCTGTTAATGAAAGGAATGACATATTTTGTCATGGTTTCCGAATCGCTTCCATCGAGCATGACAGGAGACCCCACCACGATACGCTCCACTTTTTCCTTCGTCACATAACGTTCGATCCATGCAACCACTTCTCCGGTACCAACCGTTTCCATGCCGGTTGCTATCATCTGCAACGGGTCGGTAACCGCAATCCCAGTGCGCTTACGTCCATAATCGATAGCCATGATCCGTCCCATTTCAAAATATCTTTTTATCGCACAAAAGTACGATTTTAAGTAGGAAACAAAATTTTAATTCTAAAACTTTATTTTTTTGACAATCCCTAATTATCTATTTTTGCACTGCATTTTAGAAAATGACTGTCTGATGAATATATTATTGATAGGCTCGGGAGGCCGCGAACATGCACTGGCATGGAAGATGGCACAAAGCCCCCGTTTGAACCGTTTGTTTATCGCTCCCGGTAATGCCGGAACAGCTCTTATAGGGACTAATGTGCCTATTGGAATCAACAACTTCGATGCGCTGGGAAAACTTGTCCTGGCAGAACAAATCGATATGGTGGTGGTAGGTCCCGAGGAACCGCTGGTAAAAGGGATCTCAGATTACTTTGCACAACACACCGCATTGAGCCATATTCCCGTCATCGGGCCGTCCCAACAAGGCGCTCAATTAGAAGGCAGCAAAAAATTTGCCAAAGAATTTATGATGCACCACCACATTCCCACTGCGGCTTATCGTAGCTTTGAAGCGAGTCAGGAATCGGAAGCTCATGATTTCATCCGCAGTTTGAAACCTCCTTATGTGTTGAAAGCCGACGGATTGGCAGCCGGTAAGGGCGTGGTGATTGTAAATACAACCGAAGAAGCATTTGCCGAACTCCACGAAATGTTTTCGGGTAAATTTGGTGCAGCCGGAAACAAAGTGGTGATTGAAGAATTCCTGTCAGGTATCGAGCTTTCCGTTTTCGCGTTGACCGATGGTAAAGATTACGTGATATTGCCCGAAGCCAAAGATTATAAGCGCATCGGCGAAGGCGATACAGGATTGAATACCGGCGGTATGGGAGCCGTATCGCCCGTTCCGTTTGCCGGGAAAACTTTTATGGACAAAGTGGAGAAAAACATTGTCCGTCCCACGGTGGAAGGCCTTCGCAAAGAAAATATTCCATACAAAGGATTTATCTTTTTCGGATTGATCAATGTCAACGGTGACCCGATGGTGATCGAGTACAATGTGCGCATGGGCGATCCGGAAACAGAGGCCGTCATGCCGCGTATCGAGAATGATCTGGTGGAACTTTTGCAAGCAGTTACCGATGGGAACATCGCACAAAAACAGATCATAACCAATCCGCAAACGGTCACCGCTGTCATGTTGGTTTCCGGAGGTTATCCCGGCGATTATGAAAAAGGCAAAGTGATCAAAGGGCTTGACTTGACGAATGATTGTATGGTTTTCCATGCCGGCACCACATTTCACGATCAAGAAGTCGTAACGGCGGGAGGTCGCGTAATAGCTGTCAGCGCCTTGGCCGATACTATGGAAGATGCCTTGGCCAAATCGAATCGTAATGCTGGGATGATCGATTTTGATGGTAAATATTTCCGTCGCGACATCGGATTCGATTTGAAAAACCAGGGTTAAAATTTTCCGAGGATTTATATGATTGAATCCAAAACCCATTAAATCACATCATTGTGCTTCGTTTTTTTCGCTCCTCATACACCATTGTCCTGGTTGTCATCATTCTCGTTGGAGGAATGACATGGTTTCATGCTTTGCTGGCTCCGGAGGAACTTACGGAAAACAGGTATGGCACATTCTTGTTCGCGCCCATGACAGGATGGTTTAATGGCATACCGTTGCTGTCTATATGTATCGGCTTGGTGTTAACATTATTAGGTGCGATGATGATGATTGTTGTCAATAACAGGCTGCACCTGATTGATAAAATATCCTACTTGCCTGCTTTATGCTATGTGTTGCTTGTGGGCGGCGTCCCGTTCATCCACCAGTTTAATCCCGCGTCTATTGCTTCCATTTTACTCATTTTGGGATTTATCCAACTGATCGAATCCTTCGAAAGCGAACGATTGTCATACGGTTATTTCACAGCATCACTGTTTATTTCCATCGCTACGTTTTTCTACCAATACATGTACTTGTACATGCTGGTCGTATGGTTTGCCATTTTGTTCCTGCGCCCGGGGTATTGGCGCGAATGGGTTTTCTCCCTTTTGGGTTTTGCTTTTCCGGTATTCCTGGCATTCAGTTGGTATTTTCTTGTCGAGGATGATTTTACGCGCATGGGCGTATTTTTTCACGATATTTTCGCCATACAGCGCACTATTCCCGCCTTATCTGTATCTACCGTCGCCTTTATCGGGATTAGCACGCTGGTAGGAATCTTTACTTTCGGTTATTTGCTACGTTACCTTGGATCCAAGAAAATTGTTGTCCGTAATGGATATTATATTCTCATCTTGATAGCCATCATCACCGTTGCAATGGCTGTGATTGTTCCCGATACACTTCCTTTATCTTGGTATTTGATGGTTTTTCCCTTGTCCTTTATTCTGTCGAGTTACCTGGCTACGGTGCGATCCTATCGCTGGGGAACAATTGTGCTGGCCGTTCTATTTCTCGGCGTTGTCATATCCCAGCTGATTTTCCTCTCTCAGCCTTTTTAAGCGCATTCCTGCGCTTTTCTTCCAACCGTTTTTCCACCGATGCTTTCGATGGTTTTGTGCGTTTGCGCGGTTTGGCAACCACAAGCGCCTTGTCGAGCATGCCAATGGCCCGCTCAATGACTAATTGCTTGTTCTGCAGTTGCGAACGTTGCTCGTCACAAGACAGTTGCAGGTAACCATCGTCGGTGATATTAGTAGCCAAACGCTTGAATATCCGCTCTTTTTCTTCCTCGTTGAAAAGTGTCGAAGCAGCAATATCAAACCACAGACCGACTTTGGTTTCGGTCTTATTAACATTCTGACCTCCTTTCCCGCTACTGCGCGAAGTCTTGAATGTGCACTCCTCTTCGAAAACTACAGGATCAATCATTAACCTAAAATTTATTTCAACATCGCTGAAACGTCAAATTTATCCACTTGGTATACGAGCCAAAGATAAGACAATTCAACTTTCGCAGGGAGAAAAATGAAATTCTCATTGGTTATAAAAATTCATGAATCATATCGCTGAAAATCAAAAAGATTATAGGGATTTTTTCGATAAGGTAGCATACTTGATGGTATGCCACGTAACGTATGCTCATCATACTTTCTCCCGAGCTTACATCCTTACAGGGTGATTTTCAGTATCCTGAAATACAAGCTTGGTAGAAATACATTCTCAAACCTATTTGGTGTAGAAACAGATCGACAATTGAGTTTAAATTTTCTCCAAAAAACAGGTAATCCAGCATGTAACCTTCGGTATTTGATCAATCATTTTTTCGCAAAAAATTAATTTTGTTTGGTTGCTTAAACGTTTTAGCATATCTTTGGGTCATCAAAATGAGAGGGATTGTTTACAAGATCCTGTTTTAATTTAATTGGTTGACCGGTGAAAACAAACGAAAAGCGCACATCTATCAGGGATATAGCCGAAAAAGCGGGAGTATCCACCTCGTTGGTTTCTTATGTCTTGAATGGGAAAGGGAAAGAACACCGGGTAAGTGAGGAAATGGCCGAAAAAGTACTTCTGGTTGCCAAACAATTGAACTACCATCCAAATATGGCTGCCCGTAGTCTCCGTACCGGGAAAACAAAAACATTGGGCCTGATTGTCGCCGATATTTCAAATCCCTTTTTTGCAAAATTAGCCCGTCGGATCGAAAATATAGCATGGGAAAAAGGGTACCAGGTCATTTTTGGAAGTTCGGACGAGTCGAAAGATAAATTTGAAAAACTAACTTCTGTATTTATTGAAAAACAGGTAGATGGAATGATCGTCACTCCACCAGCCGATTGTCATGAACATATCATGCAGTTTGTTAACCGGAGTATTCCGGTTGTTATGGTCGACCGGCATATCGATGGTCTTCCGGTAAGTTCCGTTCAGGTTGATAATATGGGAGCGACCTATGCGCTTACTTCGCATTTGTTGCAAATGGGGCACCGGAAAATTGCCCTACTGGCTTATGATATGAAATTGTCCAACATTGAAGGTCGTTATCAAGGATATCGTAAGGCACTTAAAAATAATGGGATACCCTCATCTGAAGAGATTGTCTATTCGGTTCTGTTCAAAGACTTTGATAAGACAGTGTCCGAAGCGCTGAAAAAAATACTGGCGCAGAAAGTCGATGCGATTGTTTTTGCGACCAACCAGGTAGCCACCCAATCGCTGATCACCATGTCGCATATGAAAAAATTGCCGGCCAAGCTTTCATTGGTCAGTGTCGACAGGCCCGAGTTCAGGTTGTCCAACATACCAGTCATGTACGTCGAGCAACCGCTTGCCGAATTGGGCGAAAAGGCCCTTGAAATCCTCTTCAGACAAATAAAAGAAACTAAAAAACAAGTGGTCGAACAGATCACTTTACATGCCGACTGGAAAAAAATCCTGTCATCACAAGATATGTCTGATATGGCCGAGCATCAGGCTATTCGCGAAGCCGCCGGGTCGGATGAGTTTTAGGATTTCCTGAAGTGGATAGAATTTCTGATGAATTAGATATTGCGAATAGCTTAAACGTTTAAGCAAGTAGTAAATTTAGAGTTTTAAAAACCAGATTTGTAACTTTTAATCGACACACAAATGAAAAAAATATTATGTGCCGTTTTCCTCCTTTCAAGCTCATATTGTATTTGGGGTCAACCCAATAACACTGAAGCTCGGGTGAAATACAACAATCCGGAAGCAACAGTCGATCTGGGTGTTGGGCTTTGGGGTATTCCCATTCCCCTCGACTATGATAAAGACGGTAAAATGGATTTACTTGTTTCGTGCCCGGACACACCATACAAAGGCTTGTATTTTTTTAGGAATATTTCCTCAGGTGGTCAAATGTTGTTCGACAAGCCTGTACTTGTGGGCGAAGGATTGAATGATCTCCGGGCGTCGTATGTTAACGGACAAATACATGTTATCAGGCGTGGTACGGAATACAAAGACTTTCCCAATAAATTGTTGTCGCAACCACAGGAAATCAAGGTGGATGCCGATCCGAATAACGAACTCAAGCGGATGCGTACCAATATCTGGAACTATGTGGATTATGATGGTGATGGCGACCAGGATATCCTTATCGGTATTGATTCCTGGGAAGATTATGGCTGGGATAATGCCTGGAATGCCAAAGGCGAATGGACAAAAGGCCCGTTACATGGTTATGTGTACTGGATAGAAAATAAAAAAGGCGAATATGTTAATCGCGGTAAGGTTCTTGCCGGTGATAAACCGATCGACACCTACGGCGCACCATTTCCCAGCATGTACGATTTCGACGGTGATGGCGACCTGGATATTATTTGTGGTGAGTTTATTGATAAACTGACTTGGTTTGAGAATATAGGCTCACGCAAAAAACCAAAATTTGCCGAAGGTCGTTATCTTCAGGACGAAAATGGCGATACCATAAAACTTTTCTTGGAGATGATCACCCCGGTAGGAGTCGATTTTAACGGCGACGGGCATATTGATCTGATTGTAGGCGATGAGGACGGACGCGTGGCTTTTATTGAAAATACCGGGAAGGTACGAGAAACGAAAATTGGAAACCGGAAATCAAAAATGCCCATTTTCAAAGCGCCTGTTTATTTGAAACAAAAAGCAGACGACTTGAAATTCGGAGCATTGTCTACTCCCGTTAGTGTTGATTGGGACGGTGACGGCGACGAAGATATCGTTGCCGGTAACTCGGCAGGTAACATTTGCCTGATAGAAAATCTGAGCGGTGGCGTTTCCTCGAAATGGGCTAAGCCGCGTATATTCCAGGTGGATGGCGAAGACCTGCGTATTATGGCTGGGAAAAACGGATCGATACAAGGCCCCTGCGAAGCAAAATGGGGCTATACCTGCCTGTCGGTAGCCGACTGGGATGGCGACGGGTTGAAAGATATTATCGTTAATACGATCTGGGGGGAAATTCTCTGGTACAAAAACACGGGCAAATACATGCAACTGGAAGGTCCTTTCAAAATGAATGTACGGTGGGACGGAGCAGCGCCCAAACCACAATGGACATGGTGGACGCCTGCACCGAATGCTTTGGTGACGCAATGGCGTACAACCCCGGTAGCCATTGACTGGAATAATGACAAACTGATGGATCTGGTGGTTTTGGACCATGAGGGTTATCTTACATATTTTGAACGTGCTAAGGACAGCAATGGAGAATTGTATCTGAAACCCGGAAAACGGATATTTTACGGTGAGGATGCATCGGGTTATGACAGTAAAAACGCGGTGAAAAACAACCAGCCAGGCCCGTTGCAACTGAATACCGGTACCGCAGGGTCGTCGGGACGGCGCAAGATATGTTTTGTCGATTGGGACAAGGATGGCGATCTGGATCTGATGGTTAATTCGGAAAATACATGTTGGTTTGAAAATGTACGCCAGTCGGGCGATACGGTCTGGTATCGCAACCGTGGTAATGTTTCGTCATACAAACTTGCCGGGCATAGCACCAGCCCAACACCTGCGGATTGGGATAATGACGGAATTTGTGATCTGTTAGTGGGTGCCGAAGACGGTCATTTTTATCTCCTTAAGAACAAAGTGGCAGTAAAACCGGATGCTCTGGCCCACCGCGATTTTGTTTTCGGGGATGATCGCCCCTTCAAAGAGTGTCATGCGTCCACTTTGATTCATCTCAATGATGGCAACTTTTTAGTTTCCTGGTTCGGCGGTACCCGCGAGAGCCACGATGATGTTGGCATCTGGTTGTCGAAAGGCAAACCGGGGAATTGGTCAAAACCCCGCCAGGTAGCAAAAATAAGGAATGATGCGCACTGGAATCCGGTGTTGTTTCAGGATGCTAAAGGAAAAATTTATCTTTATTTCAAGGTTGCAAAGAAAATCCCTGTTTGGGAGACATGGGTGATCACTTCTACCGATGGAGGCACAACATGGTCGAAGGCTGTCGAAATGGTGAAAGGCGACAAGGGCGGGCGCGGTCCTGTCCGGAACAAGCCGATTATGCTGTCGAACGGGGTTTGGCTTGCCGGAGCGTCCCACGAGGACTACCAGGGCGACAAAGAATGGAACGTATTTGTAGACCGTAGCGAAGATAATGGGAAAACATGGAAGGCTACGCCGCACATAGACCTTGACCGCAGCCGGTTCAAGGGACGTGGCGTCATCCAGCCTACTTTGTGGGAATCGACTCCCGCCAACGTACATATGTTGGTTCGTAGTACCGATGGCAAGATTTACCGGAGCGACTCAAAAGACTATGGAAAAACATGGTGTACCCTTTACTCGACGGACATGCCGAATAATAACAGTGGTATTGATTTAGTAAAGCTGCCCAATGGTGCGTTGGCGTTAGTATACAACCCGGTTAGCGGAAACTGGGCATCGAGGGCATCACTTAACCTGGCTGTTTCGTATGATAACGGAAAG
Source organism: Bacteroidales bacterium (assembly GCA_031551645.1). Lineage (GTDB taxonomy): Bacteria > Bacteroidota > Bacteroidia > Bacteroidales > UBA4181 > JAIRLS01. The sequence continues at coordinate 10,431 of JAVBNI010000191.1, forward strand.
ACGTGGCCGAAGAAAATTGTACTCGAAGGCGGCAATAATCCGGGAGAATATTCATATCCGGCCATTATTGCTTATGGCGACAAAGTGGCATTAATATATACCTGGAAACGGGAACGAATCGCATTCTGGGAATTTTCGGATGAAAGTCTGAAACCTTAAGAAATATAAATTATTGCACATTATCAGATATTTAAATATTTAACAAATCAAATAAATTTTGTAAGTCATGAAACCATTAAAAGGAATTATTCCTCCGTTAGTAACCCCTTTGCTTGGCCCCGACCAATTGGATGTCGACGGGTTAACACGTTTGATCGAACATACTATTGCCGGCGGCGTACATGGATTGTTTATCCTGGGTACCACAGGAGAGTTTTCCAGTCTGAGTTATCGTCTCAGGCATGAATTGATTGAACGGACATGCCGTGTTGTGAATCGTCGTATACCGGTGTTGGTAGGTGTGGCGGATTCGTCCTACATCGAAAGTATTAACTTGTCGGAAAAAGCAGCCAAAGAAGGTGCTGACGCAGTCGTCATTACACCTCCGTTCTATTTTTCGCAAGGACAGGCCGAATTGCTGGAATATCTGCAACATATAGTACCTCAATTGGCTCTGCCGGTGTTTCTCTATAATATGCCGGTACATACCAAAGTGATGATCGAACCTGAAACTGCAATTGCCGCCGCCGAAATGCCGCAAGTACTTGGCATGAAGGACAGCTCATCCAATTTAGCGTATTTCAAATTGATCCAATACGGATTGAAGCACCGTCCGGATTTTTCCCTGCTGGTAGGACCCGAAGAGCTTACTTCCGAATTCGTAGTCATGGGCGGGCACGGTGGCGTCAATGGTGGCGCCAATATGTTTCCACGATTGTATGTCGACCTGTACAATGCTTCTGTCGAACGCGATTTTGATAAAATATTGCCTTTGCAGAATAAAGTAATGCAAATTTGCTCTACTATTTACCGCGTGGGGAAATATGGGTCCAGTTATCTGAAAGGTGTTAAAAGTACACTTTCATTACTGGGAATTTGCAGTGATTTTATGGCCGAACCTTTCCACAAGTTCAATCAACCGGAACGGGAAAAGATAAAGAAATTTTTGGAAGAAATTCAACTTTGAACAAAAAAAACACATCTGATGGGATTTTTCTATGGATAACATGATCAGGGAAATCCCATCAGGTGATTTTTTCAGACATTCATATTTTCGCTACAGGACTTGTTTTTTAAGTTTTTGTAGCGGTAATTAGAATGATAATTTATATTTATTAAAAACAATACGTTAAATGCAAAACAAAAAGTTCTATCCCTGGTTGTTGGTTTTTATGCTCTGGTTCGTTGCCTTGTTGAATTATATGGACAGGCAAATGCTCGCCACCATGCAACCTTATATGAAAGAAAGCATTGAAGAATTGAATTCGGCTACTAATTTTGGCCGGTTGATGGCGATTTTTCTATGGATATATGCATTGATGAGTCCTATTTCGGGGATCATCGCCGATAGAATAAACCGTAAATGGCTGATTGTTGGGAGTTTGTTTGTTTGGTCTGGAGTAACACTTCTGATGGGTTATACAACAAATTTTGACCAATTATACACATTGAGGGCAATCATGGGTGTCAGCGAGGCCTTTTATATGCCGGCCGGATTGGCATTGATTGCGGATTACCATGAATCAAAAACCCGGTCTTTTGCGGTCGGCATCCATATTACCGGGGTTTATCTGGGGCAGGCCTTTGGCGGGTTCGGAGCGACGATAGCTTCCATAAGTTCCTGGCAAATGACGTTCCATACCTTTGGGCTTATCGGAATAGCTTACAGTCTGATTTTGATTTTTTTCCTCCACGAGAAAAAAACGCACATTGCTGCACCTTCGGGCCAAAAATCAAGTATGAAGGTGGAATTTTCCAATGCAATCAAAGGATTGGGTATGTTGTTGGGTAATATATCATTTTGGGTTATCATATTCTATTTTTCCGCACCCAGTTTACCCGGATGGGCAACTAAGAACTGGTTGCCTACACTGTTCTCAAATACGTTACACCTGGACATGTCGGAGGCAGGTCCAATGTCCACCATTACCATTTCGCTGGCTTCATTTGTCGGAGTGCTGCTTGGCGGGGCTTTATCGGACAAATGGGTTCAGAAACACCTGAAAGGAAGAATTTATACTGGCGTTATCGGGTTGGCATTAACCATACCTGCGCTATTTTTATTGGGATTTGGAACCACTGCTATTGTAATATTCAGTGGTGCATTTTGTTTTGGCTTGGGATTCGGTATGTTCGATGTAAACAATATGCCGATTCTTTGTCAGTTTGTATCTCCCCGTTATCGGGCAACCGGTTATGGCCTATTAAATATGGCAGGTATATCTTCCGGTGCGTTCATTACCAAATTTCTCGGTAGATCGATAGATGCAGGTCATCTGGGAAAAGATTTTGCCATGCTTTCTATCGTTGTGGTTGTTGCTATTGTGCTTCAGTTAACCGTACTGAAACCCAAAACTGCAAACATGACAGAGGAAGAATTTGCAAAACGTAAATAGAAAATTCTAAGTTTTGAGTAAAAAATCCCGGCAATTTAAGTTGTCGGGTTTTTTTATATGCTGAATGTTCTAATCAGACAGTATTGAATATGTAAACTTGTTAAGAGATGGTTAAAAATAACTCCCATTCTCTGCTGACAGGGTCTAACGACCGCTGTCAGTGAATACCACAGCCCTGTTGACCTATGTAACTTACCCCAAGTACAACAAATGCGCAGGAAATTCGGTATTCTACAAATTTAAAAAACGAATATTCTCAAGTAAAAGTAAACCATGGGGGCTGCAAGAAATACTGCATCAAAGCGGTCGAGTATACCACCATGCCCAGGGAGAAAATGTCCGGAATCTTTAATATGTAGGTTTCGTTTCAGCAACGATTCCATCAGATCGCCATAAACACCAAAAACAACAGTAATGACTGCCACAGCCATCCAATGATAAAAGGGAAGAACCGGAAAAAGCCATGCTATGAGAAGCGACATGGCAATAGTGAATAACAGTCCACCCCAAAAACCTTCCCACGATTTTTTGGGAGAAATACGTTCAAACAAACGATGTCGACCGAACATCATTCCTGTCAGATAAGCAAAAGTATCGTTGGTCCATAGTAATATGAAAAAACCCAGAAGGATACCGGGGGTATATTGGCGGTCGTGATTTGGAAATACCAGTCCGTTGCACAAGGCAAAAGGTAAAGCTATATATATCATCCCCATCAGCGTATAAGCAATCCCCCGGAAAGAATAACGCTCGGTGGAATATATGCGGCTGATAAAGAGAAGGACAAGCAATGGGATAAACGCAAGAAAAACAGCGTTGTCGATCACGTTCTGTGCGTAGAAAAAAGCAGCAATAAAGAGTAATGCGCCACCTACCACGCCAATAAATTTTCCGGCATGTACCCTGTCTTTGATAATGATGTCGTAAAATTCCAACAGCGCCCAAACAACCCATACCAAAAATACTCCAGCGTACGCATAAGGGTGCCACAGTATAGATCCGGCAACAATGGCGATAAAAACAGCACCCGACAAGGTGCGGGTAATCATATTATTCAATATCGAACCCCTTTACCAGCTCAATAGCCATATTTTCGTCTTCGGGTTGCACAAACAACTCCACTTCACCAAATACAGTATAGGCAGAATCTTTCTTGTCTACAATAACGGCCTCAATATTTCCCTCGGCTAGCAAATCCTTGACTGCTTCCGCTTTATACACCTGATTGGTTGTATAAACACATTTCCAGTTTTCCATCTTCCTATAATATTAAGTTGTACAACTATCTGAACTTATTAATCTCCGATATCAAACATCTTTATCGTTCATAATGTTCGGTAATTCTGAAGGCGAGACGACCTCGGGTGTTTCGTCCAATAACCCTTCGTTTTCTTTCTTAAAAGGACGTTTCCCGAATATCTTTTCGAGGTCTTCTGCGAAGATAACTTCTTTTTCCAGCAACAATTCGGCTAACTGTTTCAAACCTTCTGTATGTTGTACCAGAATATCTTTGGCATATTGATATGCACGCGTCACCAGTTCGAATGCTTCTTTATCGATCTCTTCCGAAGTTTTATCGCTGTAGGGCTTGGTAAAAGCATATTCCGTCTGGCCAGATGAATCGTAAAAGCTCATGTTACCCAACTGTTTTCCCATGCCGTAATAACTGACCATGGCGTAAGCCTGCTTGGTAACACGTTCGAGGTCGTTGAGCGCCCCTGTTGAAATAGTATGGAAAGTCAATTCTTCAGAGGCCCGTCCTCCCAATGTGGCACACATTTCTTCGAAAAGCTGGTCGACCGTGGTGATTTGCCTTTCTTCGGGCTGATACCAAGCTGCGCCCAATGCACGACCACGCGGAATAATGGTTACTTTAAGCAATGGATGGGCGTGTTCAAGCATCCAGCTTACCGTAGCATGACCGGCTTCGTGGTAAGCAATGGTGCGTTTTTCCTGTTGGGTAATGATTTTGTTCTTTCGTTCCAATCCGCCCACAATGCGGTCCACAGCATCCAGAAAATCTTGTTTTTGAACGACGGTTTTGTCATTCCGAGCAGCTATCAGGGCTGCTTCGTTACATACATTGGCAATGTCAGCCCCCGAAAATCCGGGTGTTTGGCGGGCGAGAAAATCAATATCCAGTCCTTGTTCTATTTTTAACGGGCGAAGATGTACCTGGAAAATTTCTTTTCGCTCGTTAACGTCGGGTAATTCGACATGTATCTGACGATCGAAACGTCCGGCACGCAACAGGGCTTTATCAAGGATATCGGCGCGATTGGTTGCTGCAAGAATAATAATCCCAACGTTGGATGCAAAACCGTCCATTTCGGTGAGCAATTGATTCAGCGTATTTTCGCGTTCGTCGTTGGCGCCAAAATTTGGATTTCGGCCACGGGCACGTCCAATTGCATCGATCTCATCAATAAAAATAATACAGGGAGCTTTTTCTTTGGCTTGCTTGAACAAGTCGCGAACACGTGAAGCTCCCACCCCAACGAACATTTCTACGAAATCGGAACCCGACATGGAGAAAAACGGAACATTGGCTTCACCGGCAACAGCCTTGGCAAGCAAGGTCTTTCCAGTACCAGGAGGGCCCACCAGTAAAGCTCCTTTGGGAATCTTTCCACCTAAGTCGGTATATTTTTTGGGATTTTTCAAGAAATCGACAATTTCCTTGATTTCCACTTTGGCTTCTGCCAAGCCGGCTACATCTTTAAAGTCGACTTTCACGGAAGTATTTTCCTTATCGAAAATCTGTGCCCGCGATTTACCGACATTGAAAATATTTCCGCCTCCACCTCCGCCTCCGCCTGTCATTCTACGGAAGACAAACATCCATAAAACAACCAGTAAAATCAAAGGCAAGATCCAGCTAAGTGTTTCACCCAGAAAATCCTTATGCTCTTCATAAGAAGGGTAGATGCGGCTTTCTTCGGGAACATCCTGCTGCGCTTCGGTCAATTGTTGTTCAAAAGCATCCGACGAACCGATATTCATAAAGAATTGAGGGCCATTCTGCGGTTCCTTGCCTGCTTTGAAATATTTTGAATATTTTGTATTCGTAATCTTGTCTGGCTTGATATAAATATCTGCCACTTTCTTATTGACAACCACAATTTTCTCTACATCTCCGGCCTGGAGCATATCATAGGTAAAGGTCTTGCGGTCGACCTCCACTTTTTTGGGGCCAAAGTTGAGAAACTGCATGCCTATAAAAATTGCAAACAATGCAATATAAAGCCAATAAATATTAAACTTTGGTCTCTTCATCTGCCCCAATGGATTCGGTTTGTTGTCCGGTCCATCGCCCGTTGGAGGTCTATTGTCCATTGGTGGTGTATTGTTATTTTTATCGCTCATGATGATTTTCCTGACTTGTTGATTCTTTAAAATAAGTAATTTGCCCGTCGCCCCACAATTCTTCAAGTTTGTAACGTGACCGGAAGGGCTTTTGGAATACATGTACAATAGCGTCTCCATAATCCAACAACACCCATTCTGCATTGTTCATTCCTTCGACTGAGTACGGATTAATCTGCAATTGTTCTCTTGTTTCCTTTTCTATCGACTCGGCAATGGCATTCACCTGCGTGTTCGAGTCGCCGTGGCAAATCACAAAATAATTACAAATGGCATTTTCCAACCGGGACAAATCAATACATACAACTTCATGCCCTTTCTTTTCGAGAATGCCTTTTATTATACTTTCTATCAAAATATTGTTAATCGTTTAAACCTTTTTTACCTTATATTAAAATCATACAAATGTAGTGAATTATTTTTATAATGCACAGCGATTCAGCAACAGTTTTCTTTTCTGTGTTTTTCACAAAAGGTTGCTACAACAACAAATCTATTTCTGCTTTATAACAGAGGGTTCGAAACAGATTTGAAATATTCATGTCTGTATCTTAGACAGAATTACCTCAAGTTCCCGTCCATTTATCCGGCGCTTCACGCCATTTTTTCAACAAATCGAGTTGCCCGGCTTGTATGTATCCCGTTGCAAGAGCTAAATCCAACAGCTCGCTATAGTTGGTCAATGTGTGTAATTCGCATCCTGCATTTTCGAAATTTTGCTCAGCCACAGGAAAGCCGTAGGTGAAGATAGCCACCATGCCCAATACCAGGTTTCCGGCGCTGCGTAATGTATCGACCGCAGCGAGGCTACTACCACCGGTCGAAATCAGGTCTTCGACTACCACCAGTTTTTTATCCGGTTCGAGATAACCTTCGATCTGGTTCCCAAGACCATGTCCCTTGGCTGATGAACGTACATAAACAAATGGCAGGTTCAAAGCCTCGGCCACCAAGGCGCCTTGTGCAATGGCGCCGGTAGCTACTCCCGCAATTACTTCAACTTGCGGATAATACGTGCATATAGTATCTGCCAGACCATCACGAATAATGGTACGTATTTCGGGAAAACTAAGCGTACGGCGGTTGTCGCAATAAATCGGCGACTTCCATCCCGACGCCCATGTAAAAGGTTTTGCAGGTTCTAACTTTATTGCCTTACTTTGCAATAGATAATGTGATATGGATTTCGAATCAGGCATGAACGGTGATATTAAGATTTATTTTAACAATCGTATGGTCGTTTTGACCGACAAAAATATAAAAAGCCCGGCAACAGACAATGGACTTATATATGCTTTTGAAAATAAAAAAGCATTGGCAAAGAGACTAAAACGTTTTGAAGAGTCGGATGACGAATGTATCTGCATCACACATCCGGATATAAAAGAATTATTTGAACATGTTAAAGCATGTTTCAAATACATTAAAGCTGCCGGCGGCTTGGTTACTATTCCGGATAATCGTATTCTGGCTATTAACCGGCGGGGAAAATGGGATTTACCAAAGGGAAAAGCCGAAAAGGGGGAATCATTGGAGGAGACTGCCATACGCGAAGTTGTTGAGGAGTGTGGTTTGGTTGTCGATCCGCAAATTACTGGGAAAATCACAGATACATACCACACTTATTACCAGAATGGCGATCATATTCTAAAACGTACGGCGTGGTATGCCATGTCATACGATGGCGACAGTACGCTGTTTCCTCAAGTCGAAGAGGATATTGTTGACGCGGTATGGCTTCCTGAAAAGCAATTGGATATCATATTGCAAAACACCTATGAATCAGTAAAAGAAGTACTGAGAATATGGAAAAAACGATAAGCGTTAAATACTGCATTCTTAATGCATAATTATTTTGTATTCAAAATAATAAATCTACTACTTGTAACTACATGTTAAAATAGACCTTTTGATTTGTTGCATCACAAAACTGAAAAAAACATTCATTTTATCGGCAGGTATTAACTTTAGAATAAGTATATTTGTCACTCAAATAACCACTTCAATATTTAATAACATGAAAATGAGTAACAATCTTTTCTCAGAACAAACGATTCCACTGTTCGGGATAAAATCAGTACGTATCCCATTTCAAATTACAAAAACAATCAGCAAATTAGGCTTGTTTGTCTGTATGTTTTGTCTTTGTATCACAGTAAACGCCCAAAAAAGCCCATTGCAAAAAGGTGACCTGTTATTACAGGGATACCAAAAAACGGTTTCAGGAAATGGGATCAATCAGCGTTCGCACCTGCCATATGCCGACCGAGCACTTGTTGTGCGCACTACTGATGGCAGCCAGACGGTCGAATGGGAAACCGAAGCTGTTCCTGCAAAGATAACCGGCAGCTATGTTACCTTTGTGTGGATTGCAGGAGAATCGGGCGTGATGTATGGTAAGACTCCTGCCAATGTCGACCTGTTTGTTAACGGTCAGAAAAAATTTACCATCACTACCGGCACGTTAAACGCATGGGACAAAAATGCCGCAGACGGTTCTCAACTGAGTTTCCGGCCGATGATGAATACACGCAACGAAGACAGGGTTGGCTACATGTATCTCCGTATTCCTAAAAAACAGGTTGTTGCAGGAAAATCATTGCAATTGCGTATGGTTGGCAGCAATGCCGGCACCGACAGTTGGTGCATGGTGTATGAGTCGCCGATAAAATCAGAAATCCAGGCGATACCCCGACCGGGTATTCTGCTGAAAAGCAAGGGAGGTTTTCAACCTGTTCTGGTAGATATACATTATTTTGGGGCGCCGACAACTGCCAAAATTACTATTGGAGGAAAATCACAAAAATTTCCGTTGACATTGGGCTACAATCCCATTGATATGCTGACAGATCCCGTATCGAGCAAGCAAACCGTCACCATAGAAACAGAAATCAACGGAAAAGTACAGAAGCAGGACGTGACGATGCAACCTGTGCGTAACTGGAAAGTAAATTTTGTGCAACACACTCATACCGACATAGGATATACACGCTCGCAGACTGAAATATTGGCTGAACATGTCCGCTTTATCGATTATGCATTGGATTATTGTGATGCTACCGATTCATGGCCCGACGACGCTAAATTCCGTTGGACCTGTGAAGCAGCTTGGGCTGTAAGCGAATATCTGAAATGTCGTCCGCAAGAACAGATCGACCGGTTGAAAAAGAGAGTGGCTGAGGGTCGTATCGAAATTGCCGGGATGTATTTCAACTTTGATGAAATGCCCGACGAACAGACATTGGCTGCTTCGTTATATCCGATACAACAGTTCAAAGATGCCGGTTTAAAAGTGGAAGTAGCCATGCAAAATGATGTAAACGGCATTGGCTGGTGTTTCAGTGAGTTTTTCCCCGACATGGGAATCAAATATGTCAACATGGGAACTCACGGACACAAAGCGTTGATTTCTTTCGACAAACCTACTGCGTTTTGGTGGGAGTCGCCATCCGGAAAGAAAACCCTGACTTTCCGCGCCGAACATTATATGTTTGGTAACTTCATGGGGATCGAAAAAGATGATTTCGCTTTTTTCGAAAAAAAGGTATTTGAATATTTAGACAAGATGAATGAGATGAATTATCCTTTCGATGTTCTCTCGCTACAATACTCTGGATATTACACCGATAATGCTCCTCCGGCAACGTCAGGTCCGACATTGATCCGGAAATGGAATGAAAAATATGCCTGGCCGAAAATGCGTTCGGCTGTACCGACGGATTTTTTCAAAGAAGTGGAACAGAAACATGGCAACCAGTTGACAACCATACGCGGCGCATGGCCTGATTGGTGGAATGATGGCTTTGGTTCGGGTGCACGCGAAGCCGCAACTTCACGTTTAGCCCATTCCGACATTATTGCCAACCAGGTGGCATTGTCAATGGCCAAGATGCTTAAAGCCAAACTACCCGATGATATCAACAGAGAAATCGACGAAGTAAATAAAGCGTTGTTGTTTTACGATGAACATACATTCGGTTATCATGCAAGCGTACGTGATCCTTTTGGAAAATATACGATGGAACAGCGTTCGCTGAAAATGTCGTATGCATGGGAAGCTTACCGGCGTTCGCGCCCCATCAGCGAAGCTGCCCTGGGTATACTCCAGATGTACGTACCTCGTGCCGCAACGCCGTCGATTGCCGTGTTCAATCCGCACAACTGGAAACATAGCGGATTGGCAAAAGCATATATCGACCATGAAATCCTTCCCCGCAACAAAAAGGTGGAAGTTGTAGATGAGGCCGGTAACATTATTCCTGCACAGGCTACCGAAAGTCATTCCGACGGAACATACTGGGCTTTTTGGGTAAGCGATCTTCCGGCGTTGGGCTATAAACAGTATTTCATCCGTGTGAAAAACGAACCGCCAGCTTCACCTGTTACTTCAGTGAACTTAGATAAAACTCTGATAGAAAACCAATGGTACAAAATAACCCTTAATCCTGCCAAAGGAACTATCAGCAGTTTATTTGACAAGGAGCTGAACCAGGAAGTACTTACCAAAGGAGCTGAATGGCAATTGGGGGAATTGGTTTATGAACGATTAGAAAGCCGCAGGTCGATGGATTTATACCAACGTCCGAATGCTACCCGTATCGGTCTTGATAAAGTTTGGTTCGAACGCTACGTAGAAGGGCCGATCTGGGATAGTTGGATTTTCCGGGGCGAAACAGTGGCAGGTATTGGTGATAAAAATTACATGTTCGAAGTCCGCGTATTTAAAACTGTCAAACGGATCGATTTTGTACATCTGCTCAAGAAAAAACAAGTGACTGATCCCGAGGGGGTATATGTTTCCTTCCCGTTCGAATTACCCGGAGGTAAGATTTTCTACGACGTTCCGGGTGGTACTATCGAAGCCGGCGTCGACCAGATACCCGGTTCGTCCAATGACTGGAACACCGTGCAGAACTTTGCCACTGTTCGTAACTCAAACGGACAGGTTCTCATGGGAAGTCAGGAAATCCCCCTGATACAATTCGGCGGATTCAATTGTGGCCGTTTCCAGGCAGATGCCAAACCCGAAACAAACAACATATATTCGTGGCCAATGAACAACTATTGGACCACTAATTTCAATGCCGATCAGCATGGAGAATTTGAATGGACGTACTTCCTGACATCTTCGAGCGACAACAGTATTGAATTTGCAACCAAATTTGCATGGGGAAACAGGATACCGTTGCCTACAAGGGTATTACAAGCCGGTGAACCTGGCACTCAGAAAAAAACATCGGGTTCCATCCTGGAAATTGTTCCCGGTAATGTTCTTTTGGTGAATATGCGTCCGGTGGATAACGAGAATGCCGTGGTTCTCCAGATACGCGAAATTGGCGGAAAACAGGCTTTATTCGATGCCAAATCGTCCCTGCTGGGATCGTTGAGTTTCGAGCCGTGTGATGCAAACGGGAAACGAATCGGCCAGACCGGACAGGTTTCCCTGAACCCTTGGGAAAACAAGTTTATCAAGGTTAAGTGGAATTAAGGTTGATTAGTCCGGATGAAAATTGAAAAATAGTCTTCATCCGGACTAAATCTTTTCAGACAGCCTTTCAATTTATCAATAAATTATTTAAAAGAACTATTCAACCAAATTGATATGGATAAGCGACAATTATTACGTTATATTGGTGATTGCAATCAATTATTTGGCATAAAGGAGTATACTCTTTCGGATGGAAAAGCCAAAGGGGTGAAAGCATTTGATGTGCGGAACGGCTCGGGACTCGAATTTACGGTGCTTGCCGACAGATGTCTTGACATTTCGAGTTTGGCATTCAAAAGTCTAAATTGTAGCTATTTGAGTAAAACAGGAATGATAGCTCCCGAATATTACGAAGCCAGCGGAACCGGTTTTTTACGTAACTTTTTTGCGGGTTTCCTCACAACCTGCGGATTGAGAAACGTCGGAAATGCCTGCGAAGTCGATGGAGAACCCCTCAGCATGCATGGCCGGATTTCGAATATCCCTGGCGAAGAAATTTGTGCATCAACCGATTGGGTGGATGGGGTTCCCGTGATGACGATAAGTGGAAAAATGCGGGAAGCCAGGATGTTTGGCGAAAACTTGGTATTGAAAAGGAAAATCATTTGCCGGTATGGCGAGAATGCGATTTCCATCCAAAATTGTGTGGAGAATCTGGGATTTACCCGCGAACCGTTGATGTTACTGTTTCATTTCAATTTAGGTTATCCTTTGTTGGACGAAGAAGCTATGCTGGTGACGCCAACCGGCACCCTTCTACCGCGCGACGCCGAGGCATCCAAAGGGAGTTCATCCTACCATCATATGCAACCACCTACGCCCAGTTATCGGGAACAAGTTTTTTATCATAATCTCTTGGCGGATAACAATGGAGATACATGTGTAGCATTGATCAACCACCGGATTGAACTGGGACTGGCGATCAGTTTCAATAAAAAGCAATTGTTCAATTTTACTCAATGGAAACAGATGGGTGAAGGCGAATATGTGCTGGGAATGGAGCCATGCAACTGTTACGTTGGAGGGCGTTTGGACCCGCTCAACAATAGTGTGCTGGAATATCTGGAACCGGGCGAAAGCAAGAATTTTGACATCCGGGTGGAACTTGTGAACGGGAAAGACCATCTAACAGCATTGGAAGAAAAGATCAACAGCTTCAAGACCAATTAATCCATATTCAGCAATCAATTATCAATATCACAATGAACTCCAGGGAATTAATCTTAGCCGCAATCAATCATCAGACACCCGACAGAGTACCCATTGATTTGGGATCGACACCCAGTTCCAGTATTTCGCTCGTAGCATATCAAAATTTGATCAAATACCTCGGGAAGTCTCATTTAAAATCTCATGTATACGATGTGATACAGGAGGTTGTTCAACCAGAGATGGAGATCCTGGATCATTTTCATGTGGATGTATTGGATATAGGAAGAAATTTTAATACCGCTCCATCATACTGGTACGAATTGGAAGCCATTCCCGGATACAAGGCTCTGTATCCGAAGTGGTTCAAAGTGCAGAAACAAACCGACGGGTCGGTACTTGCGTACGGATCAACAGGCGAAGCAATCGGAATGATGCCTCAGGGGGCCACTTTTTTTGACCAGATCATTTTTCCTTACGAAAGCGGTTACCCGGACAATTACGCAAACCTCGCAAATGATATGCAAAGGGCTGTGTGGGGTGGATTTGGGTTTACGCCTTGGGATTGGTCGGATGAAAAAGATTTCTGGAAGTTGTTGCGTGAGAAGACCATAGATTTAAAAAATAAAACTGATAAGGCGCTTCTTCTGGGAATCGGTTGCAACTTATTCGAATGGGGAGCTTTTATGCGAAGGATGGATAATTTCTTCATTGATCTGCTTGCGGAACCATCCAAAGTCCACACTTTTCTCGACGCATTGCTGGAAAGTCATATGAAAACCATTGTAAAAACATGCGAAGCAGTTGGAGACATTGTTGATATCCTCAAGTTCGGCGATGATCTTGGAATGACCAATGGACCGTTTTTCAGCAATGATATCTACCGGAAATTTTTCAAACCGAGGCATAAAATGATGTGCGATTATGTGAAGGCTCATTCATCCATGCATACCATGTTGCATTGCTGTGGGGGAATTTATGAGTTGATCCCGGAGTTAATCGGTGCAGGTTTTGAAATTCTGAATCCGGTTCAATTGAATGCCGTGAACATGGAACCGGAACGGCTGAAAAAAGAATTCGGGAAAGATGTAATATTTTGGGGCGGAGGCTGCGATACAAGTCATATTCTGAACGGGGCGACTCCTAAAGAAGTTAAGGAACACGTGAAACATAACCTCGAGATTTTCAGTAAAGGCGGAGGATATGTATTTAACACCATCCATAACATTATGCCTGACGTGCCACCCGAAAATATTGTCGCCATGTTTGAAGCCGTGGATGAATTCAATGGAGTGTGATAATCAATGATTAATGGTTAATGATAAATGGTTAATGAAATGCGCTTTGATTTTCAATTAAGTACCATACAAGATATAATCAATGTGTTCCACATTTGTTTAAAATTGATTTACAGCGCCCTGCATCATTAATCATTTACCATTTATCATTACTTAACAAATAGTTACATCATCCGGTAAGGGCATGAGGTTTTGAAAATGTCATACATCAATTATTACAAAAAGTCAAATATGTTCCACGGGTCCCTGATGAACATCATGGGAACGAGATTGGACGTGTTAATGATTGGAGAAGAAAAACTATTATCGTTGCTTTGGGAGGATATCGTTTCTGAAGCAGAACGTTTACACAGGATGCTCAACCGGTTTAACCCGGGAAGCGAAATATCACATGTGAATGCGCATGCTGTTTCACATCCGGTTAAAGTAAACGACGAACTCTGGACTATCCTGGTAGATATAAAGAAATACCACCAATCCACGCTGGGCTATTTTGATGCCACCCTGCGCGATTACAACTTGGTCATTCTGGACGAAAACAACCAGACTGTTGTATTTGCCGACAAAACCATATTGCTCGATATGGGTGGGTATGCCAAAGGATATGCTTTGGGGAAAATGCAAAAGATGCTTCTCCAGGCAGGTGTCCGGCAGGCTTTGGTCAATTTTGGGAATAGTTCCGTGGTGGCATTGGGTACTCATCCACATGGCAATTGTTGGAGTATCGGCATCGAAGATCCGTTCCACCCGGGCCGGCAGTTGAAAGTTTTCGAATTGTGTGACACCTCGCTTTCGACATCCGGAAACACAACCCAACATACCAATCATATCATAGATCCTCATTCGGGGAAATACATGGCGGAACGGAAACTTGTTTCCGTAATATTCCCTAATTGTGTGGATGCCGAGATTTTATCGACAGCCTTGTCAGTAGCAGATAACCAATCGATCGAAGCAATAAAAAAATCATATAATAATGCAATATGTTGTATCTTTGCTTTGTAATTTTTTTGATAACCATACAGGAAAGTGATGAAGCGCAGGGATTTTATAAAAGATATAGGAGCGATCGGAGGAAGCGGGCTTTTAGTTTCCGCTTTTCCATGGTTATATTCATGCTCCTCAGAGGCAAAAAACGAAATCAAAGGTGAAAAAGCGAGGTTGGGTATTATTGGTACCGGGTCGCGAGGGATGTATCACATCAATAATTTGTTGAGAACTCAAAATGTGGAGATTGTCGCTCTTTGCGACAACTATGCGCCTCACCTTCAAAATGCCGCGTCTCTTTGCCCCAATGCCAAAACTTTTTCCAATTATAATGATCTTCTGGCATTGTCTGGAATAGATGGAGTGCTTATTGCAACTCCTCTTTATGAGCATGCGCATATTACGATCGATGCCTTAAAGTCAGGTAAACATACATTTTGCGAAAAGTCAATGGCGCTTACTCCGGACGATTGTTTGGCTATGTACAAGGCATATCAAGAATCGGGTAAAGTATTGTATATTGGACAACAAAGACTATTCGACCCGAAATATCTCAAGGCCGTTGATATGATTCATTCGGGAACCATCGGAGATGTAACAGGCATACGTTGTTACTGGTTCCGGAACAATGACTGGCGGCGTCCTTTAGATGAACCTTCGCTTGAACGTAAAATAAACTGGCGCCTGTATAAGGAATACTCGGGCGGGTTGATGACCGAGCTGGCCACTCACCAGTTACAAGTGGGTAACTGGGTGCTTAAAATGATCCCTGACACGGTAATGGGGTTCGGAGATATTGTATATTGGAAAGACGGGCGTGAAGTGTATGACAATGTCAGTCTCATCTATCGTTATGAAAATGGGGTCAAGATGACCTACGAATCTATCATATCCAACAAATTCAATGGCCTGGAAGAACAGATTCTCGGAAGTAAAGGTACGATGGAACCGGAAAAAGGAAAGTACTTTTTCGAAGAAGCCAAACCTGCGCCGGGAATACTCCAATTGATCAATCAGGTAGAACACGGTATATTTGACAAGGTATCCTTTGCAGGGCCGAGTTGGGTTCCCGAAACTGCTTTGGAACAACGGGGAGAGTATGTGATGGATAAAGTATCCAGTACGACGGGAGCATCTTCGGTAGGAGCAGACGATGACGGTTCGGAACAATTGGTTGAAGCTTTTTGTCATTCTGTAATCACTGGTAAACCTGCTGTAAATCTTGTAGAAGAAGCGTATTATTCTTCAGTCTTGGCTTTGTTGGGGTTACAGGCCATGCAAGAACAATGTATTGTTAGATTTCCCGACCAGTACAAAATTCCTTATTTAAATTTTGCATAACCATGAAAGATATAGTCATCACCGTAAATCGACAAAAAAGGGAAATTGTATATATCTTGTCCAGTATTTTGTTGGCTGTGGGTGTCAATATTTATGCAATTATATCTTACGGTACCAGTTTTAGTGAGTTATATACAGAATGGTTTACCGTGCTTGTTCTGGCAGTAGCCATTTATCTTTTTATTACATTCTTTCGCGTTGCATACTGGTTGATTTGGGGCAGGAGAAAGATGAGTAAACAATAAGTTGTTTTTCCATAATTTGTTTCTTCGATCTGGGCAATGATACCATAATTAGTTGGTGATTTTCTGAATTTCGCACCAACCGAATTTGTGTGCTCGCCGAAAGCAATTGTCAATTACTTATGATGTAAATATTTTCGGTTCTTTCCTACTGAAATTTGCCTTAACAAATTTATTCCCTGCTAATTTATACAGTATTCCACCGAAATGACGGGCATGCTGTGGACATACAACAATACAACGGCCACAAGCAATACATTTTGTTTTGTCGGTTTTGCGCGGTGTGTTTTCGGGAATGGCTTGTCCGGGGCATAACTTGACACATGTTCCACATTCATTACACTTCTTATTACCTTTGGGTTGTAGAGGTATTTTGCCGGGAATTTTGTAAGGCCGGTTCCCCTTGACATGTATTTCAGGCAAAGAATTTATATCCGTCATTGATTGGAGTATAGCTGCACTCTTGCCTGCAAATTCTTTTATCAGTTTCATATCTTCTTCATCAGGTCGGTTCATCCCGACAGCCGGAAATATGGCATGCCGGGCGATGAACGCTCCTGCAGAAATGACTCTAAAACCGTTACTTTCAATCATGTCTTTCAGTTCAAGCAATGCATCATCGTAATCACGGTTTCCATATACACAGACAATAATTGCCGGAGTTCCCTTACCCTTGAACTTGTTGAGCGCATTTACAGCCTTGTCCGGAATGCGACCCGCATAAACAGGCATTCCCACAATCAACAAACCCTGATCATCCGAAACAATGTCGTTCTCTAGCGTAGTTTGCGTGATGTCATATTCCACTGTTGTATCACTTATTTGTCCGGCAATTAGCCTTACGACTTTTCTCGTGGTATAAGTCGCACTAAAATATACAAGGTTAAGACTTGATGTTTTCATTAATAATACAGTTCTATTTTTATTCACATGCAAAAGACAAATGCGAATATAGACATAACCTTGTAAAATGCAAGTGAGTTTATTTTTATTGATGAAACTTGCCTTCTTGGTAGAATTGATGATATAGAAACAGAAACGGCATATTAGAACAAAGCCATGTATTTGTATGTTGATTTTATATACCAGATAGGCTTTAGACCGATGGATAAAGACCTCAACAATATGACACGCGATGAATTGGTCGAAGAAGTGATGAGATTACGTCATGGAATTCGCAAACACCGAGATAGTACGGGACACAATCTATGTTGGTTTCATCCCGATTTATGGAATTTACTTCCGGAAAAATACGATCCGGCAATATCAGTTCCCGATTGGCCTCAGTTTATGGAAGGGTGTGTTCGTTTTCGGAAATCTTTGGACCAGCAACTTCCAAGTGCATCACGAACAAATGAAGAGTTTAAAAATGATACTGATTGAAAGAATAACAACAATACATATAAGTGAAACCCTCATGCATGTCTCAAGTCCTGCCCCATTTTCTTGATGACCTGTTCTTCAATCGGCGTAACAGTATTCATCACCGAAACAGGAATTTTATAATGCCGGAATTCTTCAATCAAGTCGTTTTTTTTCTGCTGATAATTAGCCGTATATTTCTTACCCCAGTTGTTTTTGTTGTTGTTCCACATGATTTGCCGATTACCGTCGGTGAGGACCAGCCGTCCGTCTGGCAATTGGTTATCCAACGGATCTTCAATATGTACAAGCATCACGTCGTTGTGGTAAGCCATGCTGCGTAAATAATGCTTGCTGTCATCGTTGAGATTGAATATGTCGCTGATGATGGTTACTACGTAGTCGTGCGTGATTGAGGATTGCGCACGCTGTAACATCTCATTGATACGGTCGGTGTCGGGTTTCAATACTTTCCGTTGTAACAGATGTTCGTTATGGCTGACCACCAACTGCAGGAAATGTTCCACCAAAGATTTGCTTCGTTTGGGTGCGACGTAGTCATGCGTTTCGTCGTTGAAAATCAATCCGCCGAATCGGTCGCCGCGCTTGATGGTATAAAAAGCGGTAAGCGCTGCAACATGTGCTGCCGATACCGATTTCACAAAACGTTGCGATCCGAAAAACATGCAGGAACTTTGATCAAGAATAGTAAATGTAGGGCGCTCCTTTTCTTCGTTGAACACTTTGGAATAGGTCGTTCCCGTGCGTGCTGTTACTTTCCAGTCGATGTTCCGGATATCGTCGCCCGCTACATAAGGGCGTACTTCTTCGAAGTCAAGGCCCCGTCCGCGCATTTTGGCCGCATGACGTCCTGCAAGGATAGAATATATCGGATGGTTGGGCAGGATATTCCCTGCCTGTACCATGTATTCGAAACGCATCAGGTCGGCTAACGAGGTAACCACTTCCGGCGGATAGATCGACTGTTTCATCTTTTCTGATTTTTCGCCCAAAAATCAACCATCAGAATATTGAACTACGCGACCGATACATTTTTAATCAACGTATCAATCACTGCATTGGCATTGACTCTGTCGGCGTTGGCTTCATAGCTGAGAATAAGCCGATGGCGCAATACATCATGGACAATGAAGCGGGTGTCGTCAGGAGTCACATAATCACGGCCATCGAGCCATGCCACCACGCGCGAACATTTGTCCAGCGCAATAGTTGCACGTGGACTGCCTCCATAGCTGATCCACCGGGCAAGGTCCTTGTTGAATTTGTCGGGATAACGTGTTGCCGAAACTATGTCGACCATATACTTTTCAGCGGCATCGCTCACTTTCAAGTTGTTGATCTCTTTGCGGGCATCAAAAACGACCTGTTGTTTGATCGGCTCGGTTTTTTGCGTAGTCCCTTTGCTTTCTTCACGCACCAATCGCACAATTTTTCCTTCTTCGTCGGCACTCGGATAACCTATTTCTATTTTCATGACGAAACGGTCGAGTTGGGCTTCGGGAAGCGGGTAGGTACCTTCCTGTTCAACGGGATTCTGCGTGGCCAACACCATGAATAATGGCTCCATCTTGTAAGTCTTCCCGGCAACGGATACCTGGCGTTCTTCCATTGCTTCAAGCAAAGCGGACTGCACTTTGGCAGGAGCGCGGTTGATTTCGTCGGCTAATACCAAGTTGCTGAAAATCGGCCCGGGCTGAAAAGTAAACTTTTCGTCCGACTGTGGCTGGTAGATTTCCGTCCCGGTGATATCGGACGGCAGCAAATCGGGAGTGAACTGTACACGACTGAGCTTACAATCGAGATTGGCAGCCAGACTTTTTACAGCACGTGTCTTGGCTAAGCCGGGAAGACCCTCAAGCAACACATTACCATCTGTAAGTAAAGCAATGATGATTTTCGAAATCACATCCTCTTGCCCAATAATACTTGCAGATATATTCTTCTTAAGGGTAAGGACTTGTTCTAAATTTGTCATATCGTATTGAGATATTAATAACAAAACTATCGGTATAGAATGTATCGCGTATCCATGCTATCGTCTGCTTCTTTGAAACACGAAAACATAATGTCATAAATCCTGTAAATCCAACACACAATCCACGAAAGCATGCCATTACCTATAACATCAGAAACGAAATACGATGTGAAAAAGTTCATTTTGCGCGATTTATTTCCTTCTGAACCGTACCTGATTCTCGCAATATTCTATTGTAAGAACATCCAAGTACAACAAATCAGCCAATAAACGTTCGGCCTTTCTTCGATTCAATATTAAAATCCGGCAAGCAGCGTTCAGGGATATGCTTTCGTGTTCCTCCAGATAATGCAACAACCGGCTTTTGAGATCGGTATCGACAATCAGCAACCCGGAAAACCGTTGGCGCTGCCAGGCCAGTATCTGCACATGACTTGCTCTGATATTTTCGTCGGCCACACGAACAAAAGCTTCAAGATGTCCGTCTTCCTGCCGGACAAAATAAGGTTTCCGGTCGCCTCCCTTTATATCTACTTCGAGTACTGTTTTCCCGTCCACATCCCATTTCCGTATGGTGAAAGGAACGACCGGACTGCAATAATACGATGCTGCCGCCTCAATCATATACACTTCCTCCTCGGTACGCACACCGGCAATCGAACCGTTGTCCTTCACGCCGATCAACAATCTTCCTCCGCCCGAATTGGCAAAAGCGACAAATGACCTGGCTATCTTCCGGGCATCATTTATCTCAAACTTAAAATCGAGATGCTGATGTTCGCCCTGAGCGATAAGTGTTTGCAAGTAATGTGCCACGACAATTCTATCTGATCAATCAAAGTTACAAACTTATAGCTATTTTTGTCATTTTTACCGAATTTAAATTTCAATTAATCAAAATAAAATGACTCTGATAAAATCTATTTCAGGGATAAGGGGCACTATAGGCGGAAAGCCCGGCGAAGGACTGACTCCTTTAGACATTGTAAAATTCACTGCTGCATATGCCGTTTGGGCACAACAACAAGCTACGTCCAAAGGATACGCAGGCAGGATAAAAATAGTGCTGGGACGCGACGCTCGCATATCGGGGCCGATGGCCAAACAAATCGTAACAGGAACTTTGACGGGAATGGGCGTCGACGTGGTAGACATTGACCTGGCTACCACGCCAACAGTCGAAATGGCGGTGACAGCCGAAAAAGCACAGGGTGGCCTTATCCTCACTGCAAGCCACAATCCCAAACAATGGAATGCCCTGAAACTGCTGAACGATAAAGGCGAATTCCTTGACGATGCCAACGGGAAGGCTGTATTGGCAATTGCTGGTAGCGATGGTTTTTCGTTCGCCGAAGTTGACAATTTGGGAACTGTGGTGCAAAAAGACTATACGCAATATCACATCAATCAAGTGCTGGCGCTCAAGTTAGTGGATACGGATGCCATACGCGCCGGAAACTTCAAGGTAACCATCGACTGTGTCAACTCGGTGGGAGGCATTGCTATTCCCCGGTTGCTGAAAGCGCTTGGAGTGAAGGATATTGTCGAACTGTATTGCCAACCCGACGGCAGATTCCCGCATAACCCCGAACCACTGCCCGAACATCTTACCGAAATATCCAAGATAACAAAAGAAAAAGGTGCCGACGTGGGATTTGTGGTCGATCCGGATGTCGACAGGCTTGCTGTGATCAGCGAAGATGGCAGCATGTTCGGCGAAGAATATACTTTAGTTTCGGTGTGCGATTATGTATTGCAGAACACGCCGGGTAATACAGCTTCCAACCTGTCATCATCACGTGCCCTGCGGGACGTGACCCGTGCCCGTGGCGGACAATATGTTGCAGCAGCTGTCGGCGAGGTCAATGTGGTAACGGCAATGAGGGCCAACCAAGCTGTTGTAGGCGGCGAAGGCAACGGTGGAGTAATCTATCCCGCATTACATTACGGCCGTGACGCCTTGGTAGGGATTGCCTTGTTTTTAACGCAATTAGCCAAATCGGGTAAAACCTGCTCGCAATTACGTGTCCAATATCCCGAATATTACATGTCGAAAAACAAAATCGAACTGAATCCCAGTGTAGACGTCGACGCGATTCTGCGTAACATGAAGGAACGATACAGCCACGAACAGGTGAACGACATCGACGGTGTAAAAATCGATTTTACCGAAGAATGGGTGCACCTACGTAAATCGAATACCGAACCGATTATCCGCATTTATACCGAAAGCAGGACGAAAGAACGCGCCGATGCATTGGCACAAAAAATAATGAAGGAAATATTAGAGAATTGAAAATGGAAAATCAATTCGTTTAGTAAGAATTCTATTCTGACCCTGTCAGCAGCTTCGCAGCCTGACAGGTCTTTAGTGTGGTGACCTGACAGGGTCGGTAGACCTGTCAGAGTCATTAACTAAACGACATTAACTTACAAGATCATAAATCAATTGTATTTTTATGTAAAAAGCTATACACCAAATAAGTCCGCTACTGCTAAACCTTAATCCAACTTAATAATAAATATCTGATTCTTCTGATCCTCTTTATTCACTTCCAAAGGAAGCGCCCTATTGATTGCCATAGTTTTCCCATCATTTGACCATACTAATGCTGAAAAAGGATGATCTGTACGACGGGTAATCCGTTTATAACGTTCCGAAAAAGGACGATCGGATAATTCACAAATCACTATGCTGTTGTCCCACATATAAGCTATTGATTTATTATCCGGACTCCAACGCACACCACCCTGCACATCAGAATCATGTTCGGTAAGCTGCAACGGGGTACCTCCTAATGGAAACATCAGGAAAACCTGTTGTATACCTTTTGAGTCTTTGGCCAGATATGCAATTTTTTCTCCATCAGAAGACGAACGGACAATGCCGCCACATCCCGGATATTTGCTGTCTACGGTATGGGTCAGTCTTCGCTGTACGGTTCCTTGGGGCGGCATCGGGAAAGAGATCCTCGTTCCTTCCAAAGGTCCTAATTCACCAGGCACATTAATCGAATCGGGAATGTCTACAATGTATAATTCATCTACCTGATTTCCGTTTTTATCCCGTACTTTACCCAGAAAAGCCCTGGCAACCTGCAAAGTTCCATTCGGTTTTCTGTATCCGCTCGCTCCGACCCAACTATCGGACGCAGCATTACTGATCTCATCGCTTCCCGGGACAGGTTCGGGAACAACTTTAACAACAACAGCGCTATACCATTCTCCATTAACATTTTCAGTATTGGAGTCTACCTTTGATCCTTTTTGCTTGTTGGAAACCGCAATGGTCCGTAAATTCCATGTTATTCCGGTAGAGTCTTCCATATGTTTCATGATGGCATCGTTATAAGTATAGCCAACCCACTTTCCGTCGCGACTCCATTCGTGTCTGTGGGACCCACCCCGTAAAGCTCCCGGCGTATAGGGATATGTTACATCACGAGAGTCCATGTAGGTAGGGACACCGGGCTTATCGACATTTACAATCACACCGGTGCGGCGCCACTGCTGATACGGATTTTGTTCCGTACATTCCGACAAGCCATGTATAAAAATCACCTGGTTTTCAAAAGGATGATAACTGACGGCTCCTGCTCCAGGCCCCCAATCCTGATTGTTAGGTATTTCGAACAGAACTTCAATCTCACCTGTTTCAATATTTACCCTTTCAACAGAAGAGCTCCCTCCTACTCCACCTCTTCCTGTGCGGGTATCGTATACCAGCCATTTTCCGTCAGGTGAAAAGTTATCGTTATTATCCAAAGCATGATTCTTAGTTAAATCATGGGTTATCTGGATCTCCTGCAGATATGATTCAGAATTTGTACAGGCAGTCAACAAAAGGGAAATAATCAACAAATATCTAATGCACATATAAATAAATTTATTTTGTTTTACTATTCTTTTTTACAGTCGATTTCGCAATTTTCTTTAAATATCCTGAAAATTCAGGTGATACCTCTTCCGGAACAAAACTTAGCTTGCTAACCGGATCTTTAAAAAGAAAGGCATCCCATACCAATCCCGCCAAATAGCACCCGGCCTCATCTGCATGGTTGGCATCTAAACTAAGTTTGCCCTCTTTGTCCCAGTGATAACCACCATGCAATGAGTGGGTCTGATCCGGCAGATCCGGCTGTTGGGGATGGTCCCAATCAAAAGACTTGTCGATTTTATATCCCCACTTTTTATCAGAGTCAACACTCCAGAAAGCATCGCCAATAGGAACAATCGGAATATTCAATTCCTTCGACAATTGGAGATAAGCGCTCCTGGATGCCTGCCACATCTCCTTCTGGCTTTGAGCAAATGTATTTTCCGCAACCCGCCCGTATGTCTTTGCATCAGACCTGTAAGCCCAGGTTTGCATAATAACAATCCTGGCCTTGGGACATATTGCCTTTACATATTCGTACAGAGTTCCGGCATATGGCATATAACTGCCATAGTCGGAGGAATTCATGGAATTTTGCTGTATGGAAATAACATCCCACGGCTCTTCCGTTAAAAGCATTTTGAGCGACTTTCCCTTATATTGCTTACCCAAAGGATCTTCCGGGTTCGACTCGAATGCTTCGACCATACTCCAATGCCGTTGAAAAGAACAACTCCCAAGTTCGGCACGACCGATAATCACATAGTGTCCTCCGTCTTTGGCCAATTGAGGCAGATAGCGTGTAGCATTTCCCGAAAAACTGTTTCCGATATGGAACAATCGTAGTGTGTCCGGAACAGACTGCGAAAGTACTGTTGTTACTAAAAAACAGGATAAAAGGAGCAGGTAAAACAAACAGAATGAATGCTTTTTCATTAAAGATTAATCCGCTTAAACAGAATTTATTGCAAAAATATAAAATTGTTTTGGAAATGCAGGTATATATACAAAATATTGGTTGCGAATCTTATTGATAACATTTGATTGGCAATGCTGTGCTCTCCAAACACATATGATAACTTTAAATGAACTTTTCCGTTGCAAGTAGTGAGGAATTAAGCCCAAAGAGATTAACTATTCTTTTTTAAAATTGAGATAAAAAGATGCCTGACACAATTTACGCAACATTTGTTTACTAAACGAATGTTTATAAAGCAATTTTTGTTGTTGTTTTGAACAAAAAAATGACAAAATGTCGTTTTCATTTGTCATATTTGTAATGATTATCTTTAAAATACCAAAGGTATGAAACAGAACTTACACTTGCCAAGAAACGGCATAAAACACAGGCTCCCGAAATAAAGGGGGGAGCAGAATAAAGAAGCCTTTAATCTAGTTCAAATATTAACAAGTTATAATTATGAAAAAAAATTTATCGGTATAGGCGCTTAGTGCGCACTAATTAAAAAATGATGCTACCTTTGTAGCATGGGCACAAGAGATCGATTTATGGGGGTTAATTCTATATATTTTTATGAGCGATTTCCGGAAGAAAATGCCTGTTATCGT
>JAVBNI010000150.1:0-9806 GCA_031551645.1 Bacteroidales bacterium
CCATCTACGCTTTCCCGATAGAAGAAAAGGTCAGGGAAGAATATAAAGCGGATCAAAATCGAAAGCTCTCTCAGCAAATCAATCACACTCATGCTTTGGCTATGACTCAAGACATTTTGATCGGGGTATTTTTGAAAGACCAATTTCATAAGGCTATTCAAGCTTTTGATCAAGTGGTGCAAAAAACAAGAGAAATTATCCGTCCGGGAAGAACTGTGGTGCGAAACAAAAAACCTAAGAAGCCTTATGCGATGGCTTACAAAAGATTATAAAGAGGGCTTAACTAAACGACATTGACTTTCAATTGTCAATTTTCCATTGTCCATTAATTCCAAGCTGTTTTGTGCATAAATATTGCTTAATTTGCCATATGTTAAATAAAAATACAATATCAAAATGGAAAAAAGTGGAATGAGGGAAAAAATAGAAGAATTAAAAAATTTTGATACTCCGTCGATAACAAACGTGGTCGCGACTTACCCTGCTGATAAAGAGAACTGTTTGGGACTGTACCATCCCTGGGAAGGCCGTTGGTATACCGACCAGACATTGAAATGTTTGTTCCCTGAATTGGGGCGTTGTGCCGGTCATGTTGTCACTTGCGTATACGGCATGCCTGATTCTCAGTTTGATCGGTTTGGTTTTGGCGATATACTCAGAGCGATTGAAAATACTCCCAAACCGGTAATATTGGCTGTGAAACAGAATCTACCCGAACACATTAAAAAAATCAATGGTTTAGTTGGCGGTAATATGATGACTGCTTTCAAATCAGTTGGAGTGGTAGGAGTTCTTTCTGATGGTCCTTCCCGGGATGTGGATGAAATACGGCCAATGAACATGCAATATATGTTGACCGGAGTAACGCCCGGACATGGTTATTTCCAAATACAGGCCATTAATGTACCTGTAGAAATTTGTGGGATGGATGTAACGCCGGGAGATATAGTTCATATGGATGAAAACGGAGCAACCAAATTTCCTGCAACGTATCTGGATGAAGTATTGGTACGTGCGCGAAGGTTGCAACAGATTGAGCAAAAACGACAGAAAATGATGCGCGAAACCACAAACGTTGAGGAATTGGCAAAAATAATGCAAGGATTATACGATTGAATATCGCTTCGATTTGCTTTTCCAAAGACATTTCGAGAATCAAGGAAAACATGTTGGTGAAAAATGCATCTAATAGCTCCAAAAATTGATGCCCTAACGGGCAATTATTAGTTGGGGACGATTTTTTCTATTGATGTTGTTGTCCTATGGACAACTTAGCGTAAGCGATTTCACGCAAGTAATTTCGGTAATGGCAATTCCCCGTTAGGGAAAAAAAGGGATCAAGATAAAAAACATGTTGGTGAAAAATATTTTGGATAATCGAAATATGAAAAAGATACATTTTCAAGAATCAAATTGATGCATAAATATACATATTTCAATATGTTGATGCTTTTCGATAAGATTTAGCATACCAACTATTAGAATTTATTCAATATCCCACCAACAACTTTTTGCACTTGATCCGAAATACGAGTTGTGCAAATAGTAAAAATAAAAAGCCCCAATCTAAAATTTTAGATTGGGGCTTTTTCAAGTAGCGGGGGCAGGACTCGAACCTACGACCTTTGGGTTATGAGCCCAACGAGCTACCACTGCTCCACCCCGCAATATATTTTTAAGTCTATCTGTTCTAATTCGGGGGTGCAAATATACGAGGTATTTTTGTAAATACAAAAAAATAATGATATTTTTGGTGTATTATTTTATAGGTGGCGTTTGCTGCCTGTGTTTAATCGCTAAGAAATATACAGTTATGCCAAGAGTTTTCACACCTGTAGATATTGACAAGGAAGAAAAAGAATTGCGGAAAGATTATTTCGACCGTCATACTCCCCATATTGTTTGCCCGGACGAAGTAGGCCGGGGTGAAAGCTTTACCGTAACGGTGAAGTTGGGTGAGCATTATACACATCCATGCAATGATGATCATTACATAGCATGGGTGCA
Source organism: Bacteroidales bacterium (assembly GCA_031551645.1). Classification (GTDB taxonomy): domain Bacteria; phylum Bacteroidota; class Bacteroidia; order Bacteroidales; family UBA4181; genus JAIRLS01. Next base: position 2,008 of record JAVBNI010000150.1, read on the forward strand.
ATTGTGGAATCGGGAAACGTTGCTGGCCGAGGCTCGTTATAGTCCTGAAGCTTCCGATAAGCAGGCCGGTAACATCGAGGTCGATTTTCACATTGTCGCTCCATTGGTATCCATGAATCTCACAGCGATGAGTTATTGCACCAATCATGGTTTATGGAAGTCGGATCCACACGTAGTGAAAGTTTTATAAAACGGGAGGTTCAGGGATCATGATTTATCAGATTGAGATTACTTTGCCTCCTTTTCAACGAGGATTTCATTTAATTACGCGCCATATTGAAAAACAATTACCCGATCTGCCCAAAGAAGGGTTGTTGCACATTTTCCTGAAACATACTTCGGCCGGGTTAACCCTCAACGAAAATGCCGATCAGACTGTACGTTACGATTTCGAAACCATTATGAATCACCTGATACCCGAGTCGCGTCAATATGAACATGACCTGGAAGGAATGGATGATATGCCAGCACATGTAAAATCTACGTTAACAGGAGTTTCGCTGACTATTCCCATTACTAACGGCAAGCTTAACATGGGAACATGGCAGGGGATTTATATGTGTGAGTTCCGGAATCATGGAGGTTCGCGCCGCTTGGTGCTAACTGTTTTTTCGTAGACCGTTCATTTATAAAAGCAAAAATTTGAAACATAAACAATATTAATGCGTATAGTTATTCAACGGGTCAGCGAAGCATCGGTGACCATCGATGGAAAAGTTTTTTCGAGTATTGGTCAAGGGTTATTGGTTTTGGTGGGATTTGAAAGTCAGGATGATTTAAAGTCTGTTGACTGGTTGTGTGGCAAGATCGTTAATATGCGCATTTTTTCTGACAAAGAAGGGAAAATGAACTTATCGGTACTGGATGTCGGGGGAGAGATATTGGTTGTGAGTCAGTTTACGTTACACGCCTCCACGCGCAAAGGTAACCGCCCATCGTTCATAAAAGCGGCGCCGCCCGAAATCAGTAATCCGTTGTACGAAACATTTGTGGATCGGTTGGGGGAACTGTTAGAAAAGCCTGTCGCTGCCGGAATATTTGGCGCCGATATGAAGGTGTCGCTGGTTAATGATGGCCCTGTTACAATCGTTGTGGATACGGCTAATCTGGAATAAAAAATCAATGTTTTAACCGGATTATTGTTCGTTTTTGCATTTGATGAAAACTTTTAAACCCATTTCATCCGTTAAAAATTGATACCTTTGCCCGGATAAATGGAATCCGGGCAGTATATTTTGCAGGTAAAAGAATGTCCGGACAATTTGTGTTGCCAATAATAAATAAAAATAAAAAATGATTACATCAGAGCAATTGAAAGAGTTGCAGGAGCGCGAGGATGCGCTGAGGAGGTATCTTTGACATCGAACGCAAGAAAATAGAGTTAGAGGAGGAAGAAGAAAAAACACGCGCCCCCGGTTTTTGGGATAATCCCAAGGACGCGGAACATCAATTGCGTAAGGTAGCAGGCATTAAGGAATGGGTGACCGCCTATGGAAAGGTGAAATCACTCGTGGAAGATGTGGCTGTGCTGTATGATTTTTATCGTGATGGTGAAGCATCCGAAAGCGATGTGCAGGCACAGTATGAAGTTGCATTGCATAGCATAGAAAGTCTTGAGTTTAAGAATATGCTTCGCGCCGAGGAAGATCATCTGGGCGCTATCCTGAAAATCAATTCGGGCGCAGGAGGTACCGAGAGCCAGGATTGGGCGGAAATGCTTATGCGGATGTATCTGCGTTATTGCGAACGTAACGACTATACAACTCGCGAACTTGATTTTCAAAAAGGTGACGATGCGGGTATCAAGTCGGTGACCATCGAAGTTTCGGGCGATTATGCCTACGGTTTTTTGAAAAGCGAATCGGGTGTGCACCGGCTGGTACGGGTGTCGCCGTTCAATGCACAGGGTAAGCGTATGACTTCTTTTTCGTCTGTGTTTGTTTCACCTTTGGTTGATGACAACATCGAGATCATGGTCAATCCGGCAGATATCAACTGGGAAACTTATCGCTCAAGCGGTGCGGGGGGACAGAATGTCAACAAGGTGGAAACAGCTGTGCGTTTGCGGTACAAGTATAAGGATGAGCAAACCGGCGAATTGAAGGAAATTGTCATCGAAAATCAGGAAACGCGCTCGCAGCTCAAGAACAAGGAAAATGCCATGCGGATACTTAAGTCGCAACTTTACGAGATGGAGTTGCAGAAAAAGTACGAGAAGCAGGCCGAAATCGAAGGTCAAAAAAAGAAAATCGAATGGGGATCGCAGATCCGGAGTTATGTTTTCGACGATCGCCGGGTGAAAGATCATCGTACCAATTACCAGACTTCCGATGTACAAGGCGTAATGGATGGCGAACTTGATTCTTTTATTAAAGCCTACCTAATGGAATTCGGAGACAAACAATAGAATATTGGCTGTAATCGGCATCAATTTTTTCTCATCATTCATAATCCATAAATTTAAAACGCAGCATTGTTTACGCATCTTTCCATTCGCAACTATGTGTTGATACAGGAGTTGGAAATTGATTTCCATACGGGTTTGTCTATTATCACCGGCGAAACCGGCGCAGGTAAGTCCATCCTGTTGGGTGCACTTGGCTTGCTTACCGGGCAACGGGCGGATAGTAGCACGTTGCTCGATAGTTCAAAAAGATGTATTGTTGAAGGCATTTTTAATTTGGACGATGTCTCATGGAAAATCTGGTTCGACGAGCATGATATCGAATACGAACCTGAGACAGTTATCCGGCGTGAGGTTGCTGCCGACGGAAAGTCAAGGGCTTTTGTGAATGACTCGCCTGTCAATCTGTCGTTATTGAAAGATTTAGGCGCTCAACTGATTGATATTCATTCTCAACATCAAAATATTTATCTTCAATCGCCTGGGTTTCAGTTGCAGATACTTGATACATATGCCCAGCAGTTGGATGAAATAGCGGTTTACGGACGTTCGTATCATTACTATCGGAAGCTATTGTCGGAATTGGAAGATTTACAGGTATCTGCTGACCGGCAACGATCGGAGTTGGATTATCTACGTTTCCGTTTTGAGGAATTGGAGACGGCTAAATTACAAACGGGCGAACAGGAAGATTTGGAAAATGAGTTGAAAGCGCTTACTCATGCCGAAGAAATTAAATCAGGTTTGGCCCAGGTCAATGCCCTTCTGGATGCCGATGAGATTTCGGCGGTACAGATTTTGAAATCAGCTACATTGGTACTATCGAAACTACAAAGTGTATATCCGATTGCTGAAGGTTTCCTGAAACGTATCGAATCGTCGTTGATCGAAATGCGGGACATTGCAAATGAAACCGACCGGATAGCCGAAGCGACAGAACTCAGTCCCGAAAGGCTTGAAGAGGTGAATATACGGCTCGACCTGTTGTATTCGCTTCAGCAGAAACATCATGTCACTACTGTTAAAGAATTGATAGATATCCGGGATGAGTTGAGTGAGAAAATCCGTGAAATTACCGATTACGACAGTCGTATCGAAAATATACAAGAACAAATCAACCAAAACCGGCTACAACTCGAAAGCATGGCGGAAGCCATATCTGCCAGGAGAAGGCAAGCCATACCTGCCATTGAGGAACGGATACATGAACTGCTTGTTCAATTAGGTATTCCCAATGCCATATTTAAGGTTGATTTATCGTCTGCCGGAACATTCACTCCCACAGGAACCGATGCCATAACATTCCTTTTCTCGGCCAACCGTCAACAAAATCTGCAGGATTTGGGTAAAGTGGCTTCGGGTGGTGAGATGTCGCGGTTGATGTTGAGTGTCAAAGCCGCCATATCCGAAAAGATTGATTTGCCAACATTGATTTTTGACGAAATCGATACAGGTGTGTCAGGTGAAATTGCCGGGAAAATGGGAAATATACTTGAACGGATGGCGCAGTTTGCGCAAATCATCAATATCACACACTTGCCCCAGGTAGCTGCCAAAGGCGGACATCATTACAAAGTATACAAGGAAGATCACGGCGCTTTTACTCAAACTAAAGTGCGTGAGCTAACCCCTGACGAACGTGTAACAGAAATCGCCAGAATGCTCAGTGGCGAAAAGATTACCGGAGCAGCGATAGAAAACGCAAAACATTTATTAGGAAAATCATAAACTGTTATGGACAGGAAACGGATAGCGCATAAAAAATCAATGCGGAATTTATATTTTACCATTTTCCTGGAATGGTTGATAAGAATAGAAAAAGATTGTCAGATTATTAAATTTTCAAATAAAAAATGAATTGGTTTCACGACTTGTTATTTAACGAGGGTGTTGCACATACTGTCCTGCTTCTGGCATTTGTTATTGCCTTGGGGATTATGTTGGGAAAGATCAAAATATTCGGCATTTCGCTGGGTATGACGCTTGTGCTTTTTGTAGGCATTGCTGTCGGGCATTTTGGCTTCAGGGTTGAGCACCATATCCTGCATTTTGTGAAGGAATTCGGATTGATACTATTTGTATTTGCAGTCGGGTTTCAAGTGGGACCGGGTTTCTTTGCTTCTTTCAAAAAAGGCGGTGTGAAACTTAATGTGTTGGCAATGGGAATTGTCTTACTGGGTGTATTGACAACAATCGTGATCCATTTTATAACCGGTATTCCGATATCGACCATGGTCGGGATCATGTCGGGTGCGGTGACCAATACGCCTGGTCTTGGTGCGGCACAGGAAGCGAGCGCCGATGTATCGGGTATTACTGATCCTTCCATCGCGCTCGGATATGCAGTAGCGTATCCGCTGGGGGTGGTGGGCATTATTTTTTCTATTATTGCTGTACGGTATATTTACCGGATTAATTTTGAAAAGGAAACCAAAGCATTGCAGGCTGAAAATGATGCACAAAACGATGCCGCTGAAACCCTTTCACTATTGGTCAAAAATCCAGCTATTTTCGGATATGATATTCGGTCTATTTCCGAACTGGTTGGACGTAAGTTTGTTGTTTCACGCGTGTGCCATGCAGACGGAAGTATTGAGATTGCCTCATCGAATACTTTGCTCAATGAAGGCGATAAAGTCCTGGTTGTGACTTCTCCTATCGAGGCCAAAGCAGTGACTGCTTTCATCGGGACACCCATTAACATGAGTGCTGCTGATTGGAAGAAATTGGATAGCGCGCTGGTGTCACGCCGTATCATGATTACCCAATCCGTCATTAATGGTAAAACGCTTGGACAATTGAAATTGCGCGCAGCTTTTGGTATCAATATTACACGGATCAACCGTTCGGGTGTCGATCTGATTGCGCAGCCAGGATTACAATTGCAATTAGGCGACCGGGTGACAGTTGTAGGTAGTGAACAAGCTATTGCAGGAGTAGAAAAAGTATTGGGTAACAAACTTCATCGTCTGAATGAACCCAACCTGATTCCTATCTTTATCGGTATTTTTCTCGGCGTATTGCTGGGGAGTATTCCCTTTGCATTTCCCGGTATTCCGCAACCTGTCAAGCTCGGGTTGGCAGGAGGTCCATTGATTGTGGCCATTCTTATTTCCGTATTCGGCCCTAAATTCAAGTTGATTACTTATACGACCATGAGCGCTAACTTGATGCTTCGGGAAATAGGTATTTGTTTGTTTCTGGCATGCGTGGGTTTAGGGGCAGGTGAGAATTTCATCAAGACAATTGTGGAGGATGGCGGGATGAAATGGGTTGGACTTGGTGTAATCATTACCATGTTGCCTTTGATCATCATCGGATGCATCGGTCGTGGCGTATATCGGTTGAATTATTACACCATTATGGGGTTAATGGCAGGTAGTACCACCGATCCTCCCGCTTTGTCGTATGCTAACACTGCGGCTGGTAATGATGCTCCATCGGTTAGTTACGCTTCGGTATATCCGTTGACCATGTTCCTTAGGGTATTGATGGCACAATTACTGATATTGATATTTACGTAGGATTTTCTGAAATGGATGAAAACATGATCTGATACGGTTTTTCATCCCGGATATCTATTGAAGTTCCGCTATATGATTGATATGAGTCCCATGAAAAAAAATAGAAAAATTAACTGAAGACAATGTAAGGATTTCCGGTTGGTAGTAGTTGATTTCCGGTCGGATTTAATCATATCTTTGTCATCACATTTAAACTTGTAATATGCATGGCACAGCATAATTGTGAAGATTGCCCGATACGGGCGAAATATGATAAGGCGCCCAAATCGTTGATCGGCAGATTTTGGCGTTTGCACATTAATTTTTGTCCCGGTTGGAAAGGGTATATTAAATCCTTGGATGAGGAAAAGAAACAAGTCTTGAAAGAAAAATACAAGTTGAAGAAAATGTAATGCGCCCCAAAGAACTCATCATGCAATGGGTTGAGCTATTCAACCAAGGTGATGCAAATAAAATCGCCGAATTGTATCACGATGATGCTGTTAACCATCAGGTAGCCAACGAACCCGTTGAAGGAAAAGAAAATATCCGTCGGATGTTTGAAAATGAATTTGCCGCTGCCGAAATGATTTGTATTGTTGAGAATATTTTTGAAGACGGCGAATGGGTAATCCTCGAATGGCGCGACCCGCTTGGATTACGCGGTTGCGGGTTTTTCCATGTGACTGACGGAAAAATCAAATTCCAACGCGGATATTGGGATAAGTTGTCGTTTTTAATGCAACATAATTTGCCGATACATTGAAAGAAGCGGTAAAGAATTACCAAAGAAAACACAATCGGATTATTGGGAAAAATAGAAGAAATATGAAAGTTATCATTACAGGCGCTACCGGAATGGTAGGGGAAGGAGTCCTATTGGAATGTTTGGCCAACTCGCATGTAGAAGAAATCCTGATAGTAAGCCGTAGCCCATACGGTGAAATTAAAAGTTCTAAATTGAAAGAATGTATTGTTCCCGATTTTTTCAATCTGGAAAGTGTTCATGATCAATTGAAAGGATATGATGCATGTTTCTATTGCGCGGGTAAAAGTTCCGTTGGGATGAATGTACAGGATTATAACCGTATTATCAACGAGATGGCTATATCATTTGCACAAAATTTGTTAAGCCTTAATCCCGGAATGACCTTTTGCCACGTTTCGGGAACAGGTACGGACAGTACCGAAAAAGGAAAAGTAATGTGGGCACGGATAAAAGGAAAAGCCGAGAATGCACTGATGAAATTACCTTTCAAGGGCGTATATAATTTTCGTCCCGCATTGATGAAACCTACCGCCGGACAGAAATACCTGCGCGGCTACAACAAAATGTATCCCTTCCTGTATCCCGTACTACGATTAATTATGCCGGGTAAATCCTGTACGATGCAGGAAATCGGGCGGGCAATGATTAACAGTGTTTTAAAAGGTTATCCGAAACAAATTCTGGAAGTGAAAGATATCGTCATTTTAGCGAAAAAATAGTAAATGTTTACAATGACGTAGATTTTAATATGTGCATTGTCAGTATATTAATCTACTGCGTCAACAAAGTTTTTGTCCTGCAAAACAGTATGAGTACTTACAATGACGGCCAATTAGGCAGAATATCTGATATACATTTTTACATTCATTTGTTCATAAAATTCTCAAAAAAAGATTTTCTGTAAAAATCGCCAACTGAAATTTCATACGATTTGATGAATACATCGTTATTGTCAAATGAATCTATCTGCTCCTTGTTTACAATGTACGAACGGTTAATCCGCAGAAAAACAGACTGCGGCAGCATGTCATGTATTCCTTTCAGGGTCATGTGGGTGATGATCCGTTGGTTTTCCAGTTGAATGACAACATAGTCTTTCAAGCCTTCAACAAAAAGGATGTTT
>JAVBNI010000019.1:0-29889 GCA_031551645.1 Bacteroidales bacterium
ACTTGGTGCCCGACTTTTGCGGACTATGCCAATTTCATTTTCGAACTCTTCAGGATCAGTAAAAAACCGGCATTGTTTTCTTTTTTAATGACTTTAGCTTGGTTAACAATATTTTTTAGAATTACTCCCGGTGCCCTTCACTATTATTCATCGCGGTTGGTGTGCTTATTTTTTATTCGCTCATGGGTATTTCATCTATATAAAAATTAACAACTAATTAAAAATTAATAAAATAAAAACAAGTTTAAGAGAGGTAAATTTTCATCTTCGTACTGTATTTCGGGAATATTCCGAAAGTGGTAACAGCGGAAAATTTATTCATCATGGAGATTCATCTGTTGCAAATGTCGCAGAAATGGCTTTAAAAAACAAACGCAAACAGATTAATTATCCCTTCATCAATGGTATCACCACCTCAAATATGCCGTTTTCCTGCTTGATGGTTATTTCGCGTTGCCACATCAGTCGATAACGCTCGGCAAGGTTAGTCAAACCAATGCCTTCACCATCTTCAGCCTCTTTTTTCAGTTGAATGGGGTTTGATATACTGATGCTATCATCCGCATGTGTGGTAAAAGTGATAGTGAGTGGTTGTTTTTGACTGACAATGTTATGCTTGATAGCATTTTCCACCAGTGTTTGCAAGCTAAGCGGAATAATACGATAGGCGTCGTAACGTTCGTCCAGACGATATTCTAATTGTAGACTGTCGCCATAGCGTATTTGCATCAGGTTGCAATAAGCACGGGTGAACTTCATTTCTTCTTCCAGCGAAATCACTTCCTGGGTCTGTAGCGTATAACGGAATACATATGAGAGCTGTTGCACGTACTCCTGCGCTTTGTCTGTATCCACTTTAATCAGTGAGTTGAGCGTATTCAGCGAATTGAACAGGAAATGAGGATCGACCTGGTTTTTTAGGGCTTTGTAACGTGTACGCATATTTTCCGACAACAAGGTTTTGTTTTCCAAGGCTGTCTGCTGCTGTTTGTCGGATATATACATCAATTGTGATGTTAACATCACAATGACAGAGATAAAGAAGTCACGCACGATTCCGCCCCTGATAACCGGTTTGGGACGTGGTTCGAAATCACTGCAATGTATTTGGATGCTCGAAAACATATAACTCAAAAGTAAAGCAGCCGCAAATGTGGATATAATGATTAGCGCTAATCGTACTTTTGGCTTTAGATTTATTTTGAGTAACTTGAAATTCAATACATAAAGAACAAAAGCTGTCAGAAAATTGAAGATAAAATGCATCAGCATTGATTGCATTGACAATACAGGCCGTGGATGGTCGCCTTCGCCCGGTATAACTGCATTACGACCATAGAGAAACATGATCAGGAAAAGCACGTTCAACAATAAGCTGATAATCAGGGCAAGAAAAAAGGCGGTACGGTATGTGAGACGTGGCATAGAAATGCGTTTTGCGTTTATAAGGTTGGAACGTTTGTAACGTTGTAACGTTGTAACGTCCATAACGTTAAAACGTTATTAAATTTAGCTTTTTAGTTGATGAACCATAAAAATCATCACAAAGATAAATTATTCACACATGATATTGAACGTTTGTACGTTTATAACGCAAACACGAATGTTATAACATTATGAACATTCAAACGTTACAAGCGCTATTCATATCGGAGTGCATTGATTGGGTCGAGTCCTGCAGCTTTCTTGGCTGGGTACCATCCGAAAAAAATTCCTGTAGCAGCACATACCACAAACGAAAGTACCACTGCTTGTGTACTTACGATATAAGGCCAATTAAGCAGGCTTGACGCTACATATGACAACACTAAACCAAGAACAATGCCAATTAGTCCGCCGATAAGACTTAGGATGGTACTTTCGGTAAGGAATTGCAACTTGATGTCGCCGTTTCTGGCTCCGATGGACATGCGCAAGCCTATTTCCTTGGTACGTTCGGTCACTGTCACATACATGATATTCATGATACCAATACCTCCCACCACCAGCGATATGGAAGCAATAGCTGCCAACAGTACAGTGAGAAAACCACTCACAGAATTCATCATTTCGAGCATTTCCTGCTGGGTACGAACATCGAAATCGTTGGCTTGACTTTCTTTCAGCTTGTGTTGTGCGCGTATGATTGTTTCCACTTCCTTAGCTGCTGCCGGGGCCACATCTTCTGATGCAGCCGAAGCCATGATCATATGTATCCAGTTAACAGCCAATACTCGCTTTTGTATAGTTGTATAGGGCGCCATCACGATATCATCCTGATCCTGACCCATCTGGTTCTGACCCTTACTTGCCAGCACGCCAATAATTCTTAACGGTATCTTTCCGAAACGGATGGATTTGCCGATAGGATCTTCGCCGTTCGGGAAAAGGTTTTCCTGCACGGTTTTGCCTATCAGACACACTTTCGCCGAAGTTTGTACATCATGTTCGGTAAAATTAGCTCCACTTTCCAGTTCATACTTACGGATAGTAGTCAGATACTCATTACCGCCCTGCACAGTTCCCGGCCAGTTGTTTGAACCATTTACCAACTGCCCGTTCGCACTGACGATGGGCGTCACCATTGAAATATCTTGGGCGTGTTGCGCCACTGCTTTCACGTCTTTTTCGGTAAGTGTCTGCACATTACCCGAACCTATATTTACACCGCCTTGCCGCTGACTGGCCCGCATCACCATGATAAGATTGGTACCCGTAGATGAAATCTGGTTATTAATACTCTGTGATGAGCTTTGACCGAGGCTGACCATAGCAATTACCGAAGCGATGCCAATGATAATACCCAACATGGTCAACATAGCGCGGGTCTTGTTGCGAAGCAGCGCCTTACATGCGATTTTGAAAAGATTAAAGAATTTCATGGGAATTGCGTTTGTAACGTTTATAACGTTAGAACGTTTGTAACGTTCTTAACGCTGTAACGCTTTTGATTTTTATTATATTTGAACTAAATGCGTTGAACGTTTGTAACGTTTCAACGTTTTTGTTTATATTTGAATTGCTAATCTTATTTATTCACGTACGTTATGAACGTTTCAACATTAAAAACCATTTGTATGAAAATCGAACGTTTTGAAGACATTAATGCATGGAAAACTTCAAGAGAACTCTGCAATGCGATCTATAAACTTCTCAAGGAACACCGGGATTATTCGTTTAAAAGCCAAATGGAACGGGCTGCTTTATCTATTATGAACAATATTGCCGAAGGTTTCGAGAGAAAATCAAATAACGAATTAAGGCAATTTTTGTACATCGCAAAAGGCTCGTGTGGTGAAGTACGCTCGATGCTTTATCTTGCTGAGGATTTATCCATCTTCGATCCTACAACTGCCGAAATCCTTAGGGACAAAGCCGACCATATTTCACGAATGCTTTCCAACTTTATCAAGGCGTTATGATTGCGTTTGAACGTTTGCAACGTTATAAACGTTCAAACGTTATGACCGTTATAAACGCATTAATAATCCGTTTCCACAGGAATGGCATCCAATGCTGCTTTGGCTGACTTAGAGCTTATCGCCTCATCCTTTACAATGTGTCCGTCCCGCAATTGGATGGTACGACTGGTAAACACTGCAATATCCGGTTCGTGCGTCACAAAAGCGATGGTCTTACCTTCACCGTTAAGCTTTTGGAACAGACTCATGATTTCGTACGAAGTACGGGTGTCGAGGTTACCCGTGGCTTCATCGGCCAGTAGGATCACCGGATCGTTCACAAGGGCGCGGGCAATAGCCACGCGTTGCTGCTGTCCGCCCGAAAGTTGGTTCGGCATATGATCCATACGATCTTGCAAACTCACCTGTTCCAAAGCATTTTCTGCCCGGTCATGGCGCTCCTTACTCGAAACTTCGTGATTGTAAAGCAACGGCAGTTCCACATTTTCCAATGCTGAAGTACGTGCCAGCAGATTGTACGATTGGAACACAAAACCTATCTTACGGTTACGTAATAAGGCCAGCTCATCTTTTGTACGCTTGCTCACCGCGATCCCGTCGATATAATATTCGCCGGAAGTAGGACGGTCCAAGCAACCCAGAATGTTGAGCAAAGTGGATTTTCCACTGCCGCTTGTTCCCATAATGCTCACAAACTCGCCTTCGCGGATGCTGAACGAGATACCTTTCAAGGCATGTACTTCCTCGCTTCCAACCTGGAATACACGGCGTAAATGATCGATCTGGATGATGGCTGTATCGCCGTTGATATGATTGTTTTCTGAAATCATGATCTTACTTTTTTAATGATTATTCATCATCAATGCGATATTACGTAGCGTTTCAATGCACGCCAATTATTCACTATATGCAAAATCCCACATATGGTGAATAAAATGCCAAACAGTACGTGAACATGCAACCACAAATGGCTAATCGAAAAACCGTGTGTCATATGAATTAATATTGCAGAAATAGGCATCATCATCAAAGAAACGAATAAAAGTATCGATACAACAGCCCGTTTGTTCAACGTTTTTTGTGTCTTCTTCATGGTTTTTATTTTTATTGGATGATTTTTAAATTAAGAAATTATCGTCTACCGCCGCCCGGACGTTGCGGCATGAATGGGTTAGCCGCCGCCTTATTGGTTTTCATACTTTTCTTTTCAAGCGATGCTGACAGAATAATGGTATCACCCACATTCAATCCTTCGGTTACAATAATGAATACGCCGTCACTCAATCCTGTTTCCAGGTTTTTATGAACTGTTTTTCCATCTGTTTTTACCCACACACTCTTAGCTGCCTTTTGTTGACCTTGCGGACGTTGTCCTTGAGTAACTCGCTCAACCGGCTTACCTTCTCCTTGTTGGTCCTGCGGCATCTGGATATGCAATTTTTCCAATATTTCGGGCGCAGGTTTGAAATTGAAGGCCGACGCAGGCACTACCGCTCCCGTTTCCGACTTGATAATCACTGTAACGCTCGCGGTCATGCCTGGAAACAATTTTTCATCAGGATTGGGTGCATCGATAATCACCGTGTAGGTCACTACATTACTCGTAACAGTCGGTTGAAGACGGATCTGGCTTACAGAACCGGAAAATACATCATCGGTATAGGCATCCACCGTAAACCGGACCGTTTGCCCCAAGCGTACCTGTCCTATGTCGGCTTCGTCTACGTTCGCCTCTACCTGCATGCGTTTCAAGTCGTTGGCAATAGTGAACAGTGTCGGCGTGTTGAATGAAGCGGCTACTGTTTGACCTTGTTCTACGGCACGGTTCAACACTACACCGTCAATTGGCGAATATATTTCGGCATAACCCAAATTCACCTTGGCCTGGTAAACGTTAGCCTTGGCATTGGTCACCGATGTCCGCGCCTGTGCCAGCTTGTTGCTGGCATCTTCGTATGAAGCCTGTGTAGCTGCTTTAACATCGTATAGCTGTTTCACACGGTCGTAATTCTGCTGGGCAAATGTCAAGTCGCTTTCGGCACTAACCTGGCTGGCTTGTGCCTGGGTAAGTTTCTCCGACAGAGTCGACTTGTCTAATTCGGCCAACAGTTGCCCTTTCTTCACCTGCGAATTGAAATCGACATAAATCTTTTCGATAACGCCCGAAACCTGTGTTCCCACTTCCACTTGGTCAACCGGTTGTACATAACCCGTGGCTGTCACAGTAAGCTCCACCGTCTCTTCCTTGACGGTTGTGGTATTCAGTTGTAGTTCCTTACCTTTATACGTCATGGCCACCACCACAATGGTAGCAACTACAACTATAATTAATCCGATGATAATTTTTTTCTTCATGATGATCTTATAATTGATTATTGATGATCGAATATTGATTATTTACTTTTATTATGTCTTCACTCTTCGTTCTTCACTCGTCACTAAAACCTAACCGGTTCTCCCATGTACACATCCAAAATCTTGCGTTTCAGCATAAATCCGTATTTACCTTGGATGTAATCATTCAACGCACTGATGTAGTTGTTTTGCTGCTGTAGCAAATCCACCGCTGTGATGGCGCCTGCATTGAATTGGGCCCGGTATGCATCGAAAGTCTTTAGGTAAGCATTTTGCCGAATATCCGTCACCTTAAACTTGTTATAAGCCGATACCACATCCTGATATTGCTGCACCACAGTTTGGCGGACAGTCAGTTCGGTTTGTGCCCTGCTCAATTCGGCTTGCTGCAGGTAAATCTTGCTTTGAGTTACATTTGTTTTCGTCCGGTTCTTATTAAAAATCGGAATACTTACCGTAACGCCTACCTGTTCATTCAATTGGTTATTCAACTGTGTGCCGAAATTCGAGAAGTCCGAATGTCCTGTCCCGAGGCTTGCCCCAAGGCTTACTGTAGGATAATACCCGGCCTTGGAAAGTTTGATGCCCGTGTTTGCAATATCCACATCATATTGACTGGTTTTCAGGTCGGGAAGATAAGCCATAGTCCTTTCACTGACATATTCCTGTGATGGTAACACGGCCATCGTAGTGAGCGCCGATGTATCAGGATATAGAATTTGCAGGTCTACTGAAGGATCCATTGACAAAAGACTTTTGAGTGTAAGCAGGTTGTTGATACGCGCGATTTCGGTATCTACAATGTTGTTCTGGTCATTAGCATACTGTGCTTCAAGCAACAGATAATCACTTTCGAGGATATTACCTACACGAAACTGCTCTTTACCCTGGGCAAGCTGTTCTTTACTGGCTTCCACCACCGAACGCTGGTATTTCAAAAGTTCCTCGTTGCCCAATGTCGAAAGAAAAGCTTGTAAAATCTGGATCGTCAACTCATTTTCGAACTGTGATGTCTGGTAAGTCGACTGTTCCATTTGCAACTTACTCTGTTCAATAGTGTTATTAATGGCCCCACCCTGATAAACGGGCATAGAAGCATTCACGCCATAATTGCCGTTGACTGTTGATCCACCCGTAGTGGCACCGGTTGAGGTGGTATTTTTCTTGGAGTTGGTATAATTTTCACTCAACGAAGCGCTTACACTGGGCAATCGTTCGTCTTTCGATTGCTGGTAAGCCACATCGCGCGACTCCTCCGTGAGTTTCAATGACTGGCGGTTATAATTCTTATCCAATGCATATCTCAGGCATTCTTCCAGCGTAAACTGGTATGACGCCGGAGTTCCCTGTGCCATCACCATCACCGGGAATAAAACCGCCGCGATCCATAACAAATATCTTTTCATGTTCTTCATTTTTACTATTTTGAACACCACAAACATACGGCTGGTTCACCCGGCTTTGATGCAAAAGGTGATCGAAACGGAAAAAACGAAGGTTGAAATGACGAAAAGTGAAATTGAAATAACTCAGCGGAACAATTAAATATGATTATCGGATATACTATTTTTGCCTATTTTAATGGCACACCTTCATATCTTCCAGAGTGTATCCGGGATGATGATAAAATCAGCGAAAAAATGGGAAAAGACTATCTTCCTGCCAGCCTGAACATCCGGCTAACCCTGATATTGAGTGGGAAGGTTTTCTCCTTGTTCAGCGATAACCATACAAACCGAGGGACCCCAACGATATGATCCTCGGGCACAAAGCCCCAGTAGCGAGAATCGAGTGAATAATGGCGATTGTCGCCCATCATCCAGTAGTAATCCATCTTAAAAGTATATCTATCGGTTTTAACCCCATTGATATAAATATCCCTGCCTTGTATTTTCAATGTATTGCCTTCATAGGCTGTGATGATTCGTTCGTAGAAACAGATATTGATGGTATCAACCGTTATCGTAACACCTTTCTTCGGAACCCACAACGGACCGAAGTTGTCCAGGTTCCAACGATAATTTTCGTTATGCGGAAATATTTCACTGTCATAAAATTCCTGTGATTTTATCTTTTTTTCTATCGACTGTACATTGCTTAATTTCTTCAGTTCTTCGACATTAGTAGCAATCAACAGGATTTCGTACAAGCCGTTGTCCAAATAGTGTACATCATCCTTGTAGATATCCAGTTTCTCAAGCGTACGCGTGTTGATCCGTGAACCATCCGTTTGTATCATATACCGGAACTGTATTTTATCGAACTGCTCCTGGGGTTTTCCGTTGATGTATACTTTTGTGTTCAATATCTTCAATGTATCGCCGGGTATGGCAACGCAACGCTTGATATAGTTATCGCGCTTATCCACCGGACGAACGGTAATTTCGTAATTCGAAAAAATAGCCTTCCGTGCCATATTTTCATATTGTTCAAAAGCTTGTATAGTTTTATTGGTCATTCTATCCTTCTCTTCATAATGCTTTGCAAATCGATGCAATTGGAGGTAATAACTGGTTGCCTGATCCGCTACCAATACTGTATCGCCTTCCGGAAAGTTAAATACCACGATATCATCATTTTTAACCTGAGTAAAACCCGCTAATCGCTTATACGGCCATTTGATCCATTCCAGATACGACTTGGTATTGGTGGTCAATGGCATGGTATGTTGTGCAAAAGGGAACGACAACGGGGTATTGGGTATCTTGGGTCCGTATTTCAGCTTGCTTACAAATAAGTGGTCGCCTATCTGGAGGGTTTTCTCCATAGAGCCGGTTGGTATCTTATAATTTTGAAATACAAAGATATTGATCAGCGTTACTGCGATAACTGCAAAAATTAATGCATCGATCCATTCCACAACCTTGCTGTTAGTACCTTCACTTTTTTTCCAGAATGTCCAGTTAACTTTTTTCGACACATAGATATCAAACAGCACAGGTACACTCAGAAGTAACCACCAGTTGCCCACCCAATATGCCCAAAGCAAGTACAGAAAAGTAACAAATCCGAATTTGAAATATTTATTGGACAATATTTTTATAAATTTGGGTATTTCCTGTTCACCATCTTTTTTGCGAGTACCCTTATCTTTCGCGTCTTTCATGATTAAGAATTATTAAAAAGGTTTTTGAGTAAATTTTAACTGCCTTAAAAACAGAAAAAATAATTAAAAAAGATAGATATTGGACAACAACAATCAATCCCTATTTTTCGACTCATCACTTACGTTCTAATGATATGAATATTATTCGCAGCAACTATCAAAAAATCACAGGTCATAATCCCATATTGTAATATTTTGGACAGGTATACTGGCTTTATGAATTTCCTTGGTGCTGTTAGTTGATGCTTATTTTCAACAGACATTGCCAATAAAATGTTGAAAAATAGCTATTTGAATACACAAAAGTATTGCAAAACGCTGCAAAGAAATCGATAAAAACGAGTAATGATTTAGTAACAGATCTTTTGCCTTAATACATTACATTTACATACAATGCAAAATGCATCAAGTAAGAAGATAACAGTGAATTACGCTCATTTTAATAGTAGTAAAAAGTGCTTTTGCTATCGTCAGACCGCCACCACACCAAAGATCTGTCAGTCCCGCCTGAATGACCTACCCGATTATGTGCAGCCAGATGGACTGCGAAGTTACTGACAGAGTCAGAATAGATTTTAACTAAACGACATTGTCCGATATTTTACTAAAATTGACAATCATTTTCCCCTTGCTTAAACGTTTAAGCAAAGGGGATTTTACATTTATTCCTGATAATAAACTCGCTTGACCCGCGGCGCAACCCGTGTCAACACCTCGTAAGGGATCGTTTGCATCTGACGGGCAATTTCTGCGAGGGGATATTCTTCTCCAAAAACAATTACAGTGTCTCCTTCTTGGGCATCCACTCCGGTGAGGTCAATGGCACACATGTCCATGCTCATATTGCCGACTAACGGCACACGCTGCCCGTTCAGCAAGAAACTGCCAACTCCGTTCCCCAACATCCGGTGAAGCCCATCAGCATATCCAATGGGTACAATACCAATGCGTACGGGAGTAGTAGCAAAAAATCTCCGGTTATATCCCACGCTATCGCCTGTAGGTATATCTTTAATTTGCAGGATAATGCTACGCAACGTGGCAACTTGTTTCACCTTTGAAGGATCAACAACACTAATGCCATGCAACCCGATACCCAAGCGTACCATATCGAACTGGGCTTCAGGAAAGCGTTCAATCCCGGCCGAATTAAGAATATGCCGTATAAAGGAATATCCGATTCCTTTTTCCACTTTATTACTCATTGTGCGGAATACGGTTACCTGTTGGCGCACAAAATCATCCAGAGACGGATCGTCGCTTCCTGCCAGATGAGAGAACACCGATTTTATCCGGACGAATGTCTGCCTGTTGATGTGTTCCGTCAATCTATCCAGATCACCTTCCATAAAGCCCAAGCGGTGCATCCCGGTGTCCAATTTGATATGGACAGGATAATCATAAATTCCCTGTTCGGATACCGCTTCTCCAAATTGTTGCAATAACCTGAAATTATATATCTCCGGCTCAAGCCGGTAATGTATCAGCGTATCAAATCCTCCCTCTTCCGGATTCATCACCATAATGGGCATAGTAATACCGTTTTCGCGTAATTCCTTGCCTTCATCTGCGAAAGCTACAGCAAGATAATCCGCCCGATGGAACTGGAGTACATTGGCGATTTCCACACTACCACTGCCATAGGCAAATGCTTTCACCATCACTACCATCTTTACGTGGGGCTGCAACAATGATTTAAAGTAGTTATAATTGTGCACCACGGCATTCAGGTTGATTTCCAGAACAGTTTTATGTACTTTGGCTTCCAGTACCTGTACAATACGTTCAAACTCGAAACTTCGCGAGCCTTTTACCAGGATGGTTTCATCGGCAAAATTGATCCCCAAATCCAATTGTTTCAAAAAGGCATCCGTGGTTTCAAAAAAATATTTTTCACAACTAAATAATCCGGCATGGGCTGATATTTCCGGCCCGATACCAATCAAACGGTCGACGCCTTTTCCCGACAATTGATTGGCGATTTCCTGATACAAATAATCCTGTGATTTTCCCGATTGCAGAATATCCGACAAAATGACCGTACGAACTGGGTGCTGCTGATGGTGAGTCAACAGATCAAGTGCAATGGCCAGAGAACCCGTATCGGCATTGTATGCGTCATTGATGATGGTACAATGATGAATACCTTTTCTGATATCAAGGCGCATCGCCACAGGTGTCAGCTGTTTGATGCGTTCGACTATGGTTTCAGGCATATATCCCATGAAAAGCATCAGGGTAACCACATGTAATGCGTTTTCAATGGAAGCATCATCTGTAAAGGGAATGGTTACATCGAAACTGTTCCCCACATAACCAACCGTAACTAATATCTGTTCGTTGTTTTTTCGCTTGTTACTTACACAGACGTCGGCATCGAGGTGTTCTGACCACGCGAAACGCGACACTCCTTTGTATTCAGCGTTGTTTTCGATAATATCGGCCACCTCGGCACAATCTCTGCAATAGATGATGGTACGGCAACGACGGAAAAGTTTCAGTTTTTCCTGTGCTTTCTCGTATTTCGAAGCAAAGTTTTCCTGATGTGCCTCGCCCAGGTGGGTAAAAATGCCAATATCGGGAATAAGGATGGTTTGTAACCTGTCCATTTCACCCGGGCGGGAAATACCTGCCTCAAAAACGGCCAGATCGTATTTGTCATCAAGCAGACAAACCGAAAGGGGAACTCCTACCTGTGAATTGTAACTTTTGGGGCTACGGACAATATTTTTCTCTTGGTGGATAGCCTGAAAAATCCACTCTTTAACAACAGTTTTTCCGTTGCTTCCTGTAATACCGATCACCGGAGTCAGAAAACGCCGACGGTGCTGGGCAGCCAGTTGTTGCAGAGCGTGAAGCACATGAGGCACAACGATAAATGAAGCATCCGGGAGACTTTGCGGAATATCATCCCGTAAACGGCTAACGACAAAACAACGCACACCCCGGGTATACAGTTCGTCTATATATTCGTGGCCATCGTGGCGTTCTCCGGCGATAGCAAAAAAAATCGTTCCGGCAGGATATAAAAGCGAACGGCTATCAGTCAGCACATTACTGACCATACTATCACCCGGCCCGGTTAATGTTCCGTTAACAATACTCGCAACTTCGGCTACACTGTATTCCATGATCGATTAACGAATAAAAAAACCTAACAAGCTTCGAAGCTTGTCAGGTTTTAATATTAAAAAAATATTGATATTAAAGCTGTTTCAGCTTCAAGTTTTTCCATGCCACTTTGATACCTCCACCGGAATGTATCTGCAGAGCAATACGTCCCTGTTCTTTACCTATTTGTTCGTCTTTCAGGTCGATCATCTGGGTTCCGTTAAGCCATGTTGTCACCTGATCGCCTTTAACAAGCAGGCGCATGGTATTCCACTCGCCCATTTTCAGGATGCTTTCTTTTTCTTCAGCCGGTTTGATCAACCATCCACGACCTTTCGGTACTGATTCGTAAATACCGGCAGTATGTAATTTGGGAGGGGCAACTTCACATTGCCAACCTGAAATCGCAACATCTTTTACAATGTATGAACGGAAAAAAACGCCGCTGTTACCGTCGGCCGCCTGTTTGAAATCGACCGTCAAGTCAAAATCATCATAATATTCACGGGTAAGCAAGTAACCATATTTTTTATCGGGTCCGCTTTCACAAACCAACAGGCCATCTTCAACATACCATAATTCAGTTCCGCACACTTCCCATCCGTGCAGGTCTTTCCCGTTAAACAAGTTGACTTCCTTTGCTTTACGGGGCAATTCTCTGACCTTCATATTGCGGTACCAAGCCCGGTGTCCATGATCCTGCAAACTGAACAACCCTTTGTGAGCCAAACCATATTCAGGAGCATCTTCCCACTTTCCACTGTTTTTACGTTTGAACCAATCATCGGTCCATGCTTCGAATTCGAGTACTTTTTCTCCATTCAACCAATGTTCCACATGACCATTATCGAACAGGATTTTTGAAGTATTCCATTCACCAGCAGGTTTTAGTTTCACCTTTTCAGAATCGACCGGATACATGGCATAATCGGCACAAGCAGATTGCGTACTTTCCAGTTTGCTTGGAAATCCGACATTATCGATTACCTGGAATTCGGGGCCGGTAACGTAAGGCACTTTATATTGGGGACGTTCCACCACATGATATAAAACGCCGCTGTTTCCAGCTTTAGAAATCTTCCAATCGAACACCAGTTCAAAATTTTCATATTGTTTGTCGGTAACAATGTATCCGTCGCTGTCGCTGCCTTTACCCAATGCGGATAAGGTACCATTTTCGACGGCCCAGGGGGCTGTCACTCCCGTACCATTAAAATCGCGCCATCCGTTAAGCGTTTCACCATCAAACAACAATTGCCACCCTGCGGCTTTTTCGGCATCAGTAAGGACATTGTGCTTTGCTTGGCAAGCTGGGAATAAAACAACTATCAAAAGAAAATAACCTATTTTTTTCATTTATTAATTCTATTATTGAGTAATAACTTGAATAATCAACTGTAATTGATTAGCAACTTACAAGATTTTTATATGTCAATCCAATATATGATCGCCTATTCCTTCGCTCTTGTAAATTTCATGTTTAACTTCCCGGTTGAAGAACTATTTGCGGCACCTTCCACAGTTCCTTTTTCTTCCCAGATGGCTACTTCCACCCTTTCGTTTTCAACATAGATATTGGCGGTCATTTTTCCGTCCTTATCCGTCAAAACCTGGTCGGAGATCTTTGCTTTCGAATCGACAAAAAAGATATCTGCTTTATAAACGCCTTTATCTTCTTTTATGTCAATAATGTAATTCTGATATCCACTGGGTGCATCGACTACTTTAACGTCCCACTTTCCCTTCAGTTTTTCCTTGGATACCTTATTATTCATAGCAACTGCCACAAAACTGTACACAAGTACCAATCCTAAAAATAAATATAACCTTTTCATTGTGAGTATTTGTTTAAATTATGGAAAAAGAAAACTTACATCAGTCACAAAACATATGAAAAAACATTATTTATCAGACATATACGCTTTCAATAATCTTTTTTCAGAAAAAGCACAAGATTACAAAGGTATGTATTTTCATACACACAAAAACAGTTGAGTGAAAAAAAATTATAAAAATTTACTTGCGTGGTTTTGTTTGATAATTTTGCTATTTTCATTAAAATAAATTGCTTAAATATAATAATTGATAATTTTTTGCACGCTTTTATAAGTATACATATTAACAAATACAAAATCTCACCTGACCTTAAAAAATATGATTCCAACCATAAAATGTACTCGCTAAGATCTTTAACGAATACATTTCATGGCCGGTGACTTTCGCCAACAATCAAACCCGACCTTTACCGGCTTCTAATCCGGAATACTCAATAGACAAGATATTCGGACATATTATATACTTTCCGGTAAACTAATTTTTTGATGTGTTCAAACTCGCCGTTTCCGATCGGTTCCGGGTAACTCATAAGCATCATGGGTACCCACGACGTGCCGTCGTCATAAGGCGGCTGATCATAATGCCGGGGACAAAGCCGGAATCCCAAACGCTTGTAAAAATCGATGCGTTGTTTGGCAACAACTGTATGGGGAGGTTCTACTTCGAGTACAACTTTTTTACGTACTACTGCAAGAAGTTGTTTCATTACTTCTGAGCCAATTCCTAAGCTTCTGAAATTTTTGTCGATAACAAAATACTCGACATACAGGAAATCACTGAAATCCCATGTGGTAATTACTCCTGCAACCGTACTGTTGTAATATACTGCACGGAATGTAAATGAAGGGTTGGCTAAAAGATTTTCTAAATTGGATAGTTTGAGACGGCTTGATTCCGGGAATACGCGTTCGCATATTTTAAGCGCCCGGAGTAGCTCCGGCTCGTCAATATTGAGACTTTTATATGATATCACAAAATGATTTTTAATTAAAAACGTCGCAAGCATTTATCATAAAACCAATAACACATATGTTCCACAATTTGTTGCGAAACAATATTTCCCCTGTGACCGGGCAATACTTGCTGAATAAAAATATGAGGAGAAAAGTAGTAAAGTCAGTGATAATCAGAACAACCCCCATTGCCAATGGGGGCAGAATATAAACGCTGTATCTTCAAAATTTGAGTCCATAAAAAACCAAAAAAAGTATAATTTGATATCTATGAGCAACTTAAACTTAAGTTATATCATGATTTCCGGCTGCCAAATTATACAAGATTTTGATATGATATCAAAATGATGAAAAAAATAAACAGGATAACTGAAAATATTGATTAAAATGCTGTAAATTAACCAATAAACTTATCCATCAATCGAAACCCTTCATCAATGTAAATCCCGGTAGCCGCACCCGTTTTTTCGGTATATGCTGTCACCCGGCTTTGTTGCGTTGCCGTGTTGCGATAAATAAGATATGGGACAGGGTTGGAAGTGTGAGTCCTCAGTCGTAGCGGTGTAGGGTGATCTGGCAATACCATGATGGAATAATCCTCGCCTGACGCATCTAATGCTTCTTTTATCGGAAGTACAATTTGCTGATCGATGATCTCGATGGACCGCACCTTGTTTTCCACTTCATACCGGTGGCCACATTCGTCGGGCGCTTCGATATGCAGGTAAACAAAATCCTTTCCCTTTTGCAATAACTGTTCGATAGCTGCCTGAGCTTTCCCAGTGAAGTTGGTGTGCATATTTCCCGTAGCACCCTCCACTTCAACTGCTTCGAGACCGGCACATATTCCGATCCCCAGGACAAGGTCTACAGCCGATATAACGCTGCCTTTCAATCCGTATTTTTTCTCAAAACTTGATAATGCAGGGCGTTTTCCTTCGCCCCACAACCAGATGGAAGTTGCCGGACGTAATCCTACCTCCCTGCGATGGATATTCACCGGATGGTCGCGTAACAAATCTACGCTTTGCTCCATCAATTCCTGCAACATGACACCGACCTCACCTTTAGGGAGGTAATCAGTAATCTTTTGCTCTAAAATGTCGTGTGGAGGAGTTAATATACTACCCGTTGCGCCGTTGTTCCATACCAAGAGATGACGATAGCTGCGTCCGGCATAAAACTGCAAACCGCTTTTACTCAAATTTTGATTGATCGTTTCTATTAACCGGGCGGCTTCTTCCGAACTGATCTCATCACTACTGTAATCGATCATCGTTTTCGCTGCATATGGCTCATCGTCACTCAGGGTAACCAGATTACAACGAAAGGTAACATCGGTATCAGCCAATTGTATTCCCATACTGACAGCCTCCAGTGGAGACCGTCCACTATAAAATATGCGCGGATCATAACCCATCACCGACAGGTTAGCTGCATCACTTCCCGGAGCTATCCCATCGGGTACGGTTTTTACCATCCCGACTTCTCCATGTTCGGCCAGGTAATCAATTGCCGGTTTGCTGGCCACTTCGAGAGGCGTTTTCCCGCATAGCTCTTCAACAGGTTCGTCGGCCATGCCATCGCCAAGTATTACAATATATTTCATTATTGACTTCTGATTATATAAAACGGAACGGAGGTAAAATGTTTTCCGGATGCAAACATGTACACATTTTGCATAAACCCAGATCACTGACCAAATGTCACCTATGTCCCTTTATCTGTAACAAATATTTTTACAAACGGGCACAAATATAGCCGTTTCTACCAATACTTATCCAAATGTGATTTTATTATTGCCTAAATGAACAAAAAGCAATACTTTTGCGTCAAACAAAAAACATATATTCACTGTATACTTTGTCCCGCATTTTTAGATACTTATTTCTTGGCCTGTTGCCGCTATTTTTTTCGGCATGTGTTGTTACGCGCGATTGTCCCATTGAGACATTGCAACCTGCCAAGGTAGTGCTTCCCCAACAGAAGCAAAGTATTCTCATTTATGCTTCTTCCCAATTATTGTCTGATGCCATCCTGTCCAACGAAGGCACTTCTGGAATTCCTGCCGATTCATTGATCATGAATATCTTACAATCGCTGAAAAGCTTCTGGAATCAGGCACCTGGTTTCGAAGAAGCCTCCATATCCGTTCTTGTGACAGATGATCAAGTAACACCAAGTACTTCTCATTTTGACCTTGTTACGCGATTGGATCGGCTGCAAATCAGAAATACATATTATGGCGAACAATATTATTACCAGGGTTGGGAGGCTTTCATCCATGTACATTATGCTGCCGAATGGTCGACGTTCGATAAAACGGGTAAACAGCTTGATGAATATACTGATCGGGATTTAATCGTATGGCCGTCGGGGATACGGATGAGCAAGGCCGAAGCAGTACTAAACCTTCCGAGGATATATGATACCTGGTGGGATACAGGCATTGCACTCGCCCGAAATTATGCAAAACGAATTGCCCCACAATGGCAAACGGATATACGCAACATTTATATGCTCAATAAGTTTCCTGATCTATCTGAACAAGCGTATACTGCCATGCAAAACAATGGATATAACCGGGCATTTAATATATGGGATGATATGTTGACGGCCTGTCGTAAAAAAGGACAAAAAAAGATCAAAAGCCAGATTGCATACAACATGGCAGTGGCATGTGAATTTGAAAATCATTTGGATGAAGCTATCACATGGGTGCAAAAGTCGATAAATTATTCATCAAACTTGACTAACACCGGTTATCTCCTACTTTTGAAAGACCGGCAACAACAAATCCTCCTACTCGACCAACAACTCAATCATTAACCACCGATAGTACGTTTAAATAATCCGAATGTCGCCTCTCACCGTATTCATTATCATCGTAACCATTATTATAGCCGATTTCCTATTGGAAAGTTGGCTTGACTTACTCAACCTGAAAAACCTTACCGAAAAACTGCCACCGGAATTAAGTGATTTGTATGATCCGGAAAAATATCTGCAATCGCAAAAATATGAACGCGTCAATATCCGTTTCGGCCTGATCAGCGGAACATTTAACCTGATGATTATCCTGTTGATGTTCTTTCTGGATGGTTTTGCGTGGGTGGATAATATTGCAGCAAGCATCAGTTCGCATCCGATTCTGCACCCGCTTATCTTTTTTGCCATTCTCGGATTGTCGGTTGATCTTTTGAATACGCCTTTTTCCATCTATGATACGTTTGTTATCGAACAAAAATTCGGATTTAATAAAACCACACCTAAGTTATTTCTGTTGGACAAACTGAAAGGCTGGGTGTTATCGGGAATTATTGGTGGCGGCATTTTGGCACTTATTGTGTGGTTTTACCTACAGACCACTTCTTATTTCTGGGTATGGGCTTGGGTACTTGTTTCGGCGTTCACTTTATTTATGGCTACATTCTATTCCTCGCTGATTGTTCCCCTGTTCAATAAACAAAAACCGCTCGAAGACGGCGACCTCAAATATCAGATCACCTGTCATGCCGAGCAGGCAGGGTTTCACATTGATAAGATCTACACCATTGACGGTTCAAAACGTTCGACCAAAGCCAACGCATACTTTAGCGGCATGGGACGTAAAAAACGAATTGTGCTGTACGACACCCTGATTGAAGAACTCTCGACCAATGAAATTGTAGCCGTCCTAATGCATGAAATCGGGCATTACAAGAAGAAACACATTGTCAGTTCGATGTTTTTGTCCATCCTGCAAGCGGGTATCATGTTGTTTATCCTGTCGTTGTTTGTTTCGCAGCCTGTTTTGTCGCAAGCCTTGGGTGTAGAGAACACCAGTTTCCACATCGGATTGATCGCTTTCGGAATACTGTATAGTCCGATATCGGTTATAATCGGACTGCTTATGAATTCTTTATCGCGCAAGCATGAATATCAGGCTGATCATTTTGCTGCAAAATACGGAATGGAAAAATCGCTGATCAAAGCGCTTAAAAACCTATCGGTTAATAACCTGTCCAATCTCACGCCGCATCCTTTGTATGTTTTTTTCCATTACTCACACCCGACTTTATTACAACGGATCAGAAAACTGAATAAAACTCCGGGCTGGGAATAAAATCATTCCCAGCAGAATCTCCAAGGCGTGTTAGCGTGAATAACAAAATCCCCGCCAACTCTTCAGGAATTGGCGGGGGTTGAATCTTGCAGCACCATATGCCGCCTATTCCGGAGCCTTTAATAAAAATACCATTTCAGTCCCTCGGGAAGCATGGTGGTGTATTCGAAAATGTTTTTACCTCGCCTGTCGCTACCCTTATAAACTACTGCCACACAATTCCACCCTTTTTTCAGGTAACAGTTGTATTGCTCGATAAAGAAGACGACGTCGGGAAACGTGCCCCTGATGGTCACATCCCTGTCCACATACCAGAAGTGTACATATGTTCCATAGTCGTCTTCAAAATTTCCATATTTAAAATATCCGTTCCAACTGCCGTCCTTGTATGCATACAATTCCGATTCCCCAAGGTGACACATGGCGGCTGGGTCGCTGAGTGTCTCGCTCGGCACAAATTCACTCAGCAATTTGAGGTATTGAGAAGTTCCAGGATCGGGAAGTTCCAGAGTAAACCCGTCATTTTTAAATTCCGCTTTTGCTAAAGTTTCTCTTAACCATTCAGAAGTATAAGCATCAAGGCATACCTCGTCCACCTGGTCGCCGATATCGCTCATCGTTACGGTGATTTTATTTCCGTCGATGGGGGAAACTCCGGGAATTGTTCCATCCTCCTTTTTCGCCGCCTGCTTTACGGTAATCGGAACACTCACTCCGTTGCACGTTACAGTGATCGATGCCGTGCGGTCTTTGCGCGTGACATTTGGTTCAAAGGTGATTTTCACTGTGTGGATACCGGCATCGCCGTGGTCGGGGTAAATTGCAAGCCACGTTACTCCGTCCGCCTTTGCAGTTCCGTCCATAACGGTTGACTCCCACGCATCCGGCGTTGTGAAGGTTATGCCGGAGATAAAGGCAGTTTGGTCGGCAAAGGCGGCCAGCGTCAGCGCCACATCATCCATTGTGGTTCCAGGGTCGGGTATCACGATGCCAGGGTCGGGTTCAGGTTCAGGTTCCGGGTCGTCTTTCTTGCACGATGCGCATGCAACCACCGCAATCAAGAACACGGCTGTCGTCTGTCTGATCAATCTGATGGTCTTCATTTGAATTAAAAATTAAGGTTTGAGAGATCGTCTGGTACAGCAGTCTCCTCATCGGGAGACGACCATCCCAGTGTTACAGATATATGTAATGAAATTACCGGTATATCCCGGCAGGGCAAATACAGATGCGCGATTGACTGTACATCCGAAAAGTGTGTGGAAGATAAATGCCGGGAATCCCATGCAACTCGATTTGCATGTTACGGTACAATTTTCAGGATTCATTGCGGCATTCAGCATTTTGTTTTTCGTGGTATATAAAGACACAAATGTAGAAATGAATTTGTAATCTACAAATACCTGTTCTGTGTTTCGGTTAGAGCCGGTTTAAAAATAAAATTTATATCCGACAATCACATCAGTGTGGATTGTGAAAATATACTGAATTACTTTGGCTGTGAAAATATTTTCAAATTGAATTTACATTTCCCTGAATTTCTTGAAATCTTCTAACTTACCAAACATCAGCAGGATGTCTTTTCCCAATAATGTGGTTTGGTTATCGAAATTTTCCAATAATTTTTCTGTTTCGCGTGTCAACCACAAAAGATTTTTTTCCATTATTGTTCGTTTGATGGCAATGAGCGAAAGGGAGAAATTCTCATTCAGATTGATATCTTCAACCGTTTGCCCAATAAATAATTGGGGAACGGGTACTTCCATGATAGCATGTCCTTCGTCTACCATGTATGAATCCGACACTCCCGAAACCTCTATGCGTGAAGCATAAGTCTCAGCATATTCCCGTTCAGGCATAATAATCTCATCCACACCGATTGCTTCCATTACGGTTTTGTGCAAAGGAGACAATGCCCGGCCTACCAACCTTTTGACTTTATACTGTTTCAGCAAGGCAATAATATGAATTGAAGTACCGAAATCTTCGCCGATGGTCACAAATACAATATCCGCATCTTTCAGAGGAAGCGCATTGAGCGCATTGGGCTCACGGGAATTCAGGCAAATAGTACTTGCAATACTTTGCTTCAAATCTTCTACTCTCTGAGGATTGACGTCCACGCCTATAACCTCATGTCCCATGTCGGTTAATTTTTCAGCCAATACCGAACCAAAATGCCCCAGACCGATAACAATATATTTCATAATTGACAATTGATAATTGACAATTGACAATTCAACTATTCTACAAGGATGAAGAAGTTTGAGATCATTGAATTATCATTTGACATCTGATGAATATTTTAAATCTTTATATATTTTTCTGCTGTTAAGTTAATTATAAAGTGACGCTACGAAAATAATATGTTTTAATTTTTCATTCTTAACTCTTCATTCTTAACTCTTCATTCTTAACTCTTCATTCTTAACTCTTCATTCTTAACTCTTCATTCTTAACTTAACACTACCCTACCATCACCGATTCTTGTGGATAACTGTATCTTTTTTCACTATGCCGTTTTATCAGGCCCGATAAAATGGTTAATAACCCGACCCTTCCCACAAACATGGTTGTTATCAATACAGATTTACTGAATACTCCCAAATCGGGTGTGAGATTCAGGGTAAGCCCAACTGTTCCCAAAGCCGAAACGCATTCAAAGAAAACGGCTGTCAGGTTTACATCGGGTTCGGCTATAGCAATACAGAAAACACTTATAACCAGCCAAAGTATCGACAGGAAAATCACAGCAAAAGCCCGTTGTATAGTCATCCGGCTAATTTCCCTGCGCCCGATCTCCATTTTTGTCCTGCCCCGCGCTATATTGACAATATTCATGCAGGCAATGGCAAAAGTAGTGGTTTTGATTCCACCGCCGGTCGACATAGGCGAGGCGCCAATCCACATCAACACGGCAGTAAGCATCACTGTGGCCGGCATCATAGATGTGAGATTAATCGTATTGAATCCGGCAGTTCGGGGAGTCACCCCTCCAAAAAATGCTGTCGCCAGTTTACCCGACCACGACAAGTCGCGTAGGGTATTGTTGTATTCCAGTAAAAAGAACAAAACAAAACCTACCGCCAACAATATCAACGTAGTATACATGGCTATACGGGTGTTGATATGAATGATTTTGGTATGAATATACCGTTTTTGTTCACCGATAAGCCGCAACCACTCATTATGAAAAAAATGTCCGACAAGCCGGTAAAAATTCAAAAGAATCGGAAAGCCCAACCCTCCGAATATAATCAGTACAGCAATCAAAGTATGCAACAGGTAATTGGTAGATACCATCGGATCGTACAAATTACCGGAAAGAGTAGAGAACCCGGCATTACAAAATCCTGAAATGGAATGGAATATCGAAAAGAAAATTTCTTCACCGGCATTCATGCCCATTGTGCCGGAAATACTGTAGTAGATCAGGGCAGCGCCAATTAATTCAATACTAAGTGTCGTAAAAATAATATGCAGCAGAGTACGGAAAATGCCATTCAGGTTGTCTTCGTTTAAGAGGTCTTTCAATATCAAGTTGTTTTGAAATGAAGAATGCCCCATGAAAGTAAGTGCAAAAAAGCTGGTAAAAGTCATTACGCCAATACCACCAACCTGGATCAACACCATGATAATAATTTGTCCGGTCAAAGTATAAGTGGAAGATATATCCAACACGGTAAGCCCTGTAACACAAACAGCGCTGGTGGCGGTAAAGAGGGCGTCTATAAAAGAAATTGGCGAAGCCGTAGCGCGTGGCAATAACAACATTCCTGTGCCTATAATTATGATAAACAAGAAACTATATGCAAACAACAATCCCGGAGCAACACGTTTGTTCATGATGCCGAAAAAGCCTTTGGATAGTTCGAGAATACTTAAAAACGACAGAAGGACATATAAGACTGCATGTGATCTGAATATACGGACAAACAAAGATTCACCGGGTAAAGAATCGGGATGTTGTAAATGAACCAATAAAACAATCAAAAGCGTTAAATAACTGATAAATTCTATCCATCGACCTTTTTCCCTACGTATATCATTGAATTGCAGCAGAAAACGAAAGGTATTCACGATAAAAAAAATCGTCAGTATGACATAATAGATATAATGAACCGCCTTATGTTCAGCCTTATCCAAATCATATCCCAATTCGTATACAATCAGGATTAAAGCAATAACACTCGAAAGAACCAATATGGCACGTACTCCAAACGTCAATAACTTGCTCAGGTTATAAAACAACAATTTAGCCTTAAACCAATAATGCTTGAATGGCAACATATTCCGGGATATTTAACTGCTCTTATCAGCAAAATACTACATGCACAACAATCAGCAAGACGGAATTGTTTGGAATAATGAAGGAATACATCACAAAAAAGGCAGTTAAAACTGCCTTTTTATATTCCTGAATTTGTAGTCAACCTCTATTTATGGGAATAACTTCTATCCATACGGTTAGATATAACATAATCATACAGATCATCCCATTTTTGGGAATCCAGAGCACGTCCGTTCCGTTTTACTGAAAAAAAAGAAATACAACGCCTAACCATTGCTGAAAATAACTGTTTCTGTTTCCTTTTCATTGTCTTGCTTTTTTTACACTTACTACTATAATAAAGACGGCAAGTTTTAAAAACGTTGCGTATTATTAAGGTATTTTTTAATACTTTTGTTCTTTAAAAATCCGCAAAGGTCTTTAGCATAGCAAAAAATGGCAAGCCAACCCGTTATTTCATTCAATAAGGCAAGTATTTTTCACGGTGATCACTTGGTGTTAACAGATGTAAGCTTTTCCGTCAATCCGGGTGAATTTGTCTATCTGATTGGAAAAGTCGGAAGCGGAAAAACAAGCCTGATTAAAACGTTGAGTGCCGAGCTTCCCTTAAAAAAAGGAGAAGCCGTAGCTGTGGGGTATGCCTTACACGCTTTGAAAAAAAAGCAAATTCCATTCCTGAGGCGTAAAATGGGAATTGTTTTCCAGGATTTCCAGTTACTGACCGATCGGAATGTATACGACAACCTGGCATTTGTGCTGCAGGCTACAGGTTGGAAAAAAAAGAATAATCCTACCCAGCGCATCAAAGACGTTCTTGAAAAAGTCGGTCTTTCGACAAAAGGGTACAAGATGCCTCATCAACTCTCGGGCGGCGAACAGCAACGTGTATCCATTGCCCGGGCATTGCTCAATGATCCTGCCCTGATCCTGGCCGACGAACCAACGGGAAATCTTGATCCGGAAACGTCGACGGAAATCATGAATTTACTAGTTGATATTAAAAATTCGGGACAGGCAGTTTTGATGATAACGCACAACTACACTCTACTCAAGAAATTTCCTTTCCGCACCATCAAATGCGAAAACGAACACACTTCGGAAGTAGAAACGTTACAGGAAATCGATTTCAGCTCGCTGATGGAAGAAGATAATCAAGCCATCCTCGACGAATATTATTCTGCAACCGATCAGGAAACAGAAGAATAGAGCTGCCTAAAAGGCATAAAAAAGTCCTATTTCGAAGAATTCTTTTACCTGTAGCTTTGCTCCGTGGGTCACATCTACCATGAGTCCCGTATCAGGATTCTTCTCCTTTACAACAGTTTTCTGGTTGTCGTCATAAATCATATTGAGGCGAACGCCAGCAGAAATAAATTTGGTAAGTGCAACTCTAAACTGAAAATCCCAGATCACGTCCACATTTTGGGGGCTATCCAAATAGTTGGAAAACAATTCGAGTTGTGTGATATAAGTGACTCGTTTCTCGAAAAAAGAACCATTCAGGTTGAAAACAATCCCACCTCCGAATTCATAACGTGATTTTTTACCTTTATCAATCATATCCTGGCTCAAACCAGATGTAAGCATCACATTATGATCTGTGGAATGTACTAAAGTGGCTTTTCCCATTATCGGAGACAAAGCCATGGAAAATTTACTTGATGGTTTGTAGTCCAACCCAAGTGAAAGAAATAGATATGCCGGAGCAAGAAAATTTGAAATATATGTGGTATCTGTAGCCGTATATCTATAGCCGGGTGCGAATTGCGTTTTACCCAGAAAAGCTACCGAATAATACCAGTTTTTAGCCATTTGATAACCCGCCCGGGAGCCGACATTGATCTGGTCACTGTTTTTAATAGCCTTACGTTCACCTGCTTTGATAATACCATAAGCCAAGAAAGCATTGTTTTCCCAAATTACTTTATCTTTCTTATAGTTGGCAAACAAATTCATCGTACTACCAAATGAAAGAGAATTTTCACCCCCAGCGGCCCAATTTGAAAGATATGTCTGCGAAAAATTAACGGACACATCTCCGCCCTTCTTCCATTTCAATGAATCGGGAAGCTTTGCCTGATCACTCTTTACCCCACTTGCTGCCGCACCTTTTGCCGCCTTAATATTACTATCCACCGATTGCGCTTGAACAGTAAATAATCCTATATTTAGGATGGCTATCAAAATCAAGGCATTAAAAAAATATTTCATGTATTTTCTAATTTATGGTCACTCGTTTTTATGAACAACGCAATGGCGTTACATTAAAAGCACAAAGTTAAACAAACTTATGAAACAGATATAATGAGAAAACAAATTAATTTGGAGAAAGTTTTAGTTTTATGAGTTTTATATATTTTCTTCATTGTTTTAAACATCTGAAATACAGATAAATTATCTAAAAATCACATATGAAGAATAATTTCTTCCATTGTCTGGATAATATTTGTAAAAACGGAATAAATTACCAACAATAAAACAAATACATTAGCATATAATTTTGTATAAATGCTTTTAAACAAACAAGAAAAAGGCTGCCACACTTTCGGAACAGCCTCGCTCTATTCTTTGTCCCATCTTAATTTGATAGGCCTGGTATTTTTCAAGTATCTCTCCCTATTGGTGAATTCAATATCATATTTACTGCTCCAATAGATTGCAAAACATTGCTATAATTTCCAACAGCTATTACCAACTACCCGCTATTTTTGTTTCCCGATCCACTCAGCAGCATTCACGAAAGCCTCTACCCAAGGGGTAATCTGATCGTGATGGCGTGAAGCAGGATAATATGGCCAGTTCCACGGATATATCGAACGCTCAAGATGCGGCATCATGCCTAAATGACGGCCGTCATTGGTGCAAATTCCCGCGATACCAAGCGGCGAACCGTTGGGATTACCGGGATATGCATCATAAGAAAACTTAAGCGCAATATTGTAATGATCGGCGGACATGGGCAAATTGAATTTACCTTCACCGTGCGCCACCCACGCACCGAGACGCGAACCGGCCAACGATTGCAGCATTACCGATTTGTTTTCGGGAACGGTTACATTAACGAACGCACATTCGAATTTATGCGATTCGTTGTGCTCCATCGAAGGTTTTTGTTTATCGTCGGGCGTGATCAATCCCAACTCGATCATCAGTTGACAACCGTTGCAGATGCCGAGACTCAATGTGTCGGGACGAGCATAGAAACGATCGATGGCGGCTTTTGCTTTTTCGTTGTACAACAAAGCGCCTGCCCATCCTTTAGCGGAACCGAGCACATCAGAGTTCGAGAATCCGCCCACGAACACGATCATGTTCACATCATCCAAGGTTTCGCGACCTTCGATCAAGTCGGAAGTGTGCACGTCTTTCACGTCCATTCCCGCAAGGTACATCATCCAAGCCGTTTCGCGATCGCACTGACAACCTTTTTCGCGAATAATGGCCGCGCGGATACCCGTCGGTGCGGTACGATGCGGATCGATATCATATTGCGCGAACGAACCCTTGAAATGTGCAGGAAATTCGTATTCGAGATGTTGGAATTTGTAATTACTGAACCGTTCAGTGGCGTGCTTTTTACCACTCTGGCGGCAGTCGAATAAGTATGATGTTTTATACCAAAGATCCCGCAACTGGTCGATGTCGAATTTGTATTTTTCGCCGTCGCTGAATATGCGGACAATACGTTTCGGAATAGGCTTGCCGATAGTATACGCTTTGATACCTGCCAATCCGAAAGCTTCGTGTACCTTAACGCTATCGACTTCGCGAACCTGCAAGATCAACGCAGGATTTTCGGCAAACAATACGCGGATAACATCAGGCATACCACCGCGATCTTCGGCAATTTGTGTAAGATCAACCTCTACCCCACCCTTGCGATTGGCAAAACACATCTCCAGCAATGTTGTGATAAGCCCACCCGACGATACATCGTGACCTGCCACGATCATTTCTTTACTAATGAGACGCTGCACTACATCGAATGCTTTCACGAAATAAGCATTGTCGGCCACATCGGGAACGCCATCGCCTGTTTTACCCAATATCTGAGCAAAACTACTTCCGCCCAGAGCGAAAGAGGAGCATGACAAATCGACAAAAATAATGTGTGATGTGTCATCGTCCACCAGTACGGGACGTACCACCTTGCGAATGTCACTCACCTGCGCTATAGTGGATATAATGACGGTTCCTGGCGAATATACCGCGTCACCGTTAGGATATTTCTGAGTCATCGACAATGAGTCCTTCCCCGTGGGAATGTTGATACCGAGATCGATGGAAAACTCACTGGCTGCTTCTACAGCGTCGTATAGACGGGCATCCTCACCGGGGTTTTTGCATGGCCACATCCAGTTGGCACTCAACGATACGGCTTTGAGACCTCCATCCAAATGAGCCCACACAAGGTTGGTCAATGCTTCTGCAATTGCCATACGTGAACCTGCTGCAGCATCTAGTAATGCTACGCCTGGCGCATGACCTACAGATGTCGCCATTCCTGCTACGCCCTGATAGTCAAGCGATACCACACCCAGATTATTCAACGGAAGTTGTATCTCACCGGCTGTCTGCTGCAAGGCAATCAGCCCTGTTACGGAACGGTCGACCTTGTTGGTGAGCCAGTCCTTACAAGCTACTGCTTCAAGTTGAAGGACGCTTTCAAGATATTCTTGTATTTTGTGTTTTTCATAAATAAGAGGCTCGAATTTTTCATTGATGGCAACATCGGTCATCACCGTTTTGGGTGTATTGCCGAACATGTCCTCCAACATCAGGTCGATTGGTTTCTCTCCTGTCCGGGGATCTTCAAATGTAAAACGATGGTCGCCTGTAACTTCGCCAATCACATACATCGGTGCATGTTCGCGTTCTGCAATCCGACGGAGGGTTTCCACATCTTTCTCCTTCAATATCAAACCCATGCGCTCTTGCGATTCATTTCCCACAATTTCCTTGTCTGAAAGAGTCGGATCACCAATCGGTAAATGGCTCATGTCAATCTTTCCACCAGCAGCCTCTACCAGTTCCGACAAGCAATTAAGATGGCCGCCTGCACCATGGTCATGGATGGATACAATAGGATTTTTTTCGCTTTCGGCTAATGCGCGAATGGCATTGACCACACATTTTTGCATTTCAGGATTTGAGCGTTGTACCGCGTTCAATTCGATGGCATTGGCATATTCGCCCGTTGCCACTGACGAAACAGCGCCGCCACCCATTCCGATACGGTAATTGTCACCACCGAGTAAGACGATCTTATCACCCTTCTCAGGAACACCCTTCATGCTGTCACTTTTACGGCAATAACCAACACCTCCGGCCAACATGATCACTTTATCGAAACCATACTTCTTCATGTTTTCGGTATGTTCGAAGGTATAAAGACTGCCACAAATCAATGGCTGACCGAATTTGTTCCCAAAATCACTCGCCCCGTTAGACGCTTTGATGAGAATGTCCAACGGTGACTGATACAGCCACGGACGCGAATCCTCTTTTTCCCACACGCGTCCCGTTTCGAGGAACCGTGGATAAGAAGTCATATATACGGCAGTTCCGGCTGAAGGAGCAGCTCCTTTACCCCCTGCCACGCGATCGCGTATTTCTCCGCCACTACCTGTTGCTGCTCCATTGAATGGTTCTACAGTTGTAGGGAAATTATGAGTTTCGGCTTTCAGCGAAATAACAATTTCTTCGGGACGGATGGTGAAAAAGTCAGGACGGTCACCTTGCACCGGGGCAAAACGTTCCACCCGCGGGCCGTCAACAAAAGCACAATTATCCTTATATGCCGAAATGATGCGATTGGGATTTACAGCTGAAGTACGCTTAATCATCTGGAACAATGTCGACGGTTTTTCTTGTCCGTCAATCACGAATCGGCCATTAAATATTTTGTGACGGCAATGTTCCGAATTAACCTGTGAGAACCCGAAGATTTCGCTATCGGTGAGTTTACGTCCCAGTTTCTGTTGTAACCCTTCAAGATAAGCTATTTCATCATTGTTGAGGGCCAAACCTTCCTGCTGGTTATATGCCGCAATGTCATCAATATATTGTATGGGTTCGGGTTTTCTGTCGATGGTAAAAATGTTGGCAGTAAGATTCTCGTAAAGCGCTTGTAACATAGGATCATAGTTGCGAGGCGCATTTTCTTTAGGCGGAGTTGTAGGTATAAATCGCTCGATACGCATAATACCTCGTATATTCATGTTTACAGTAATATCAACGGCATTGGTACTCCACGGAGAAATCATCTCACGGCGCGGTCCGACGAACCAGCCGGTCACTTCAGCAGCTTCTATACAGGCAGCTTCGCCAAAGAGCCATTTCAATTTAGAAATGTCATTGACCGACAATCCATCAACTGCTTGTACAACAATTATTTCTTCAAGTTTGTTGCGAAAAAAATATACCATGATTTTGAGGTTTTGGCTAACGTTAATTTGAAGGGGCAAAGGTCGCAATTTTTGTGAAAGAAGCAAATAAATAGTTGGCAGTTGGCAATTAACAGTTGGCAATCAATATATAACAATCTCCATGCAAATTGTCGATGCTATGCTTTGGAAACCTTTAGTTTGGGAACGTGTTCAAAATAATATTCCCATTTTCTATAATAAGGTCATTGATAGAAATTGAGAGATGTCTCCATGCGTGTACTCGTACCTCGTACACTTAGTCGACATGACGCGTTCACGTACGGTAAAAAGGGGGGGATAGGG
>JAVBNI010000006.1:0-4360 GCA_031551645.1 Bacteroidales bacterium
ACTTGGTGCCCGACTTTTGCGGACTATGCCAATTTCATTTTCGAACTCTTCAGGATCAGTAAAAAACCGGCATTGTTTTCTTTTTTAATGACTTTAGCTTGGTTAACAATATTTTTTAGAATTACTCCCGGTGCCCTTCACGATTATTCATCGCGGTTGGTGTGCTTATTTTTTATTCGCTCATGGGTATTTCATTATAAGTTAATCAAACAATTCTAAACAAATATGTGTCAGACAATATAATAGCTTAAAATACAATTCTGGAACACAGGAATACCTAAAATTCAATACATCTATTTCATTATCACAAAAATACGATCGAAATGTAATAGCTACAAACTGTTTCTTTCTGAAATCATTTTTTTCCATTCAATTTCACGGTAGTCAGTCTGCGGAAACGTTCAAGCAAGTTGAAATTTTTGATAAAATTGAATTTTTCCTCTTTTGCCGGATCATACAGCATGCCCGTGCAAAGGCACATCCGGCGGTTGTTACGTTTCAGGATATCATAATTGACGCATGCCTCACACCCTTTCCAGAACACCTCATCATCAGTCAATTCCGAAAATGTAACCGGTTTATATCCGATTTCCGAATTCAATTTCATCACTGCCAAACTGGTAGTGATACTAAATATTTTAGCTTTAGGAAATTTCTTGCGCGAAAGGTCAAATATTTTTTTCTTAATTTGTCGAGCCAATCCGCTTTTGCGGTATTCCGGATTAACAATCAAGCCCGAATTGGCAACAAAATGATCGTGACTCCACGACTCAATGTACGAAAAACCGGCAAACCGTTGTTGCTCATCTAAAGCAATAACAGCTTTCCCTTCGCTCATTTTCTTTTTGACATATTCGGGTGAACGTTTGGCAATACCTGTGCCACGAACTTTGGCCGATTCTTCCATCTCCTTGCAGATTTCCTCGGCATATTTACAGTGTTTTTCGTTGGCTACTTCTATGGTGAATTTCATTTGAAATGATAATGATTATCTGATTGTTTTAATTTAAATATTCAAAAGCTACTTGTATCCGGAGTATTCCACTCAACTATCCCGCTCCTCATTCCCGGATGGGACATCGGAACAGACATCGGAAACGACAAGTATTCAACTTGATTACAATTCTAATTAAAACCTTGTTAATCATATCTATCGAAACAAAAAAGTCTTATTTTTTGAAAGGCACAAACCTAATATTTTTTCAGACAAAATCCATGCCTTGATGTAAAAATACAAGAAAACACAACAAAATAAGGTTTCCGGCTGTACAAAACCAGAAAATAACATGTCAAAAAATGATTGTATCTTTGGCATCAGAAAATATAATTCATGTCGGACAACATAGAATTTCGCACCAATAGCTGGGATAAGGAAGATAAGGAACTCGACCGTTCGTTGCGACCGGCAGGTTTTGTAGAATTCAGCGGACAGGAAAAGATTGTGGACAACCTGCGCGTATTCGTGCAGGCTGCCAAGATGCGCGGTGAAGCGCTCGACCATGTCCTGCTGCACGGGCCGCCGGGATTGGGAAAAACCACCCTTGCCAATATCATTTCCAACGAATTGGGTGTCAACCTTAAACTAAGTTCAGGCCCGGTACTTGATAAACCCGGCGATTTGGCTGGTATCCTCACCAATCTGGATAAAAACGATGTATTGTTCATTGATGAGATACACCGTCTCAGCCCTGTCGTGGAAGAGTATCTTTACTCCGCCATGGAAGATTATTCCATAGATATCCTGATTGACAAAGGTCCCAGCGCTCGTTCGATCCAACTCGCACTCAATCCATTCACCCTGGTTGGTGCAACCACCCGTTCGGGATTATTGACCAGTCCGTTGCGGGCGCGTTTCGGGATCACCTGTCACTTACAATATTACAACACGGATGTTCTCACCGGGATCGTCACCCGAGCGGCAAAAATACTGAAAGTACCTATCATACAGGAAGCAGCAGTCGAAGTAGCATCGCGCAGCCGTGGTACGCCGCGTATCGCAAACGCCTTGTTACGCCGTGTCCGTGACTTTGCCCAGGTGAAAGGCGATGGAACCATCAACCTTGAAATTACACGGTACGCGCTTGATTCGCTGAATATCGACAAACATGGCCTCGACGAAATGGACAACCGTATCCTGCGCACCATGATCGAAAAGTTTCACGGGGGACCGGTAGGTTTGTCGACAATAGCCACCGCCGTGGGTGAGGATCCCGGAACTATCGAAGAAGTGTACGAACCGTTCCTGATCAAGGAAGGTTATCTGAAACGTACGCCTCGTGGCCGCGAAGTAACAACCACGGCATATGTCAATCTTGGGATCAGCCGCTACAAGGATCCGGAATTATTGTTTTAAGCAATCAAACATGATAATCGATAATTGAATATCTGTGCAACAAACATGAAATCAATATCATGATAAAATATCGATTATTCACCAGCAAACAACACGCCATCGTATGGGCGATATTGTTTGTATTATTGATGTATCCGTTTTCCATCCGGGCACAATGGTTTCCCGAAACACTACTCTCCTCTCCCATCCTTCCGAAAGCCGACAGCAACCAATTGTCATTAGCCGTCGACATGACCGGTTTTTTCAAAAACAACGAATATTTCAGTCCTGTCGCCGATGGCCAAACTCTTCCCGGAGTTTCATTCATCCCGGTATTGGGTTACCAGGTATCCGACAGGTTTCGTGCGGAGCTGGGCGCATATGCCGTAAAATATTCCGGACGTAATCCTTTGGCTGATTTACAGGCTTTCGTGCGATTGCAATATGCCATCACTTCCAACTTTAACGTAGTATTGGGAAATCTGTACGGCGGCGTCAACCACCGGCTTATCGAGCCGCTATATCAATGGGAACGGCAATATACGGCCAACCCCGAAAGCGGATTACAGTTTATACTACACTCCGACAGGTGGTTTACAGATGTTTGGGTGGATTGGCAACATTTTATCGAACGCGGCGACTCTGTGCCCGAAGTGCTTACTTTTGGAACTTCAGTGACCGGCCAACTCACCGATCCGGATAGTAAATTCAACCTGACCGTACCCCTGCAAATATTGATTCATCACCAGGGCGGGCAAATCGATACTTCCGATGATCCCATGATTGTGCTTGGTAACCTTGCTACAGGCTTATGTTCCCAACTATGGCTGGGTCAACGGTGGATCCAATCTGTCGGCCTGGATGTATATGTGGCAGGCTATTGGGATCGTTACCCAAATGAAACTTTGCGGCCATACGACAAAGGTTGGGGTGTATATCCGGTCCTGCATATCCATGCAGCGCCTTTTGAATTTATGGCAGGGTACTGGCATGCCGACAAATTTTATGGTTTTGAGGGTGAACCGCTTTTCGATTCGTTCAATCCTTATGATCCTCAGGTACGGTTACCCAAACGGGATTTACTGACATTCAAACTTGCTTTTGGCAAGGAACTCCTCACAGGCGTTTTTTTAGGAGCGCAAATTGAAACCTACAGCGATTTAAACAGGGGAGAAACAGACTATAGCTTCGGAATAAATTTACGGTTCAATAAACGGTTTGGTTTGAAGCGATTTAACTGATGTTTAACCCCGCTAACAGCTTGTTAAGGTACAATGTGATGCATCCCCGGATGTTATATTGCAAATATTGACAAATACATTGAATGTTGCAAAAATTACCGGTTGGTGTAATTTTTGAAAAAAGATACACATATACCTTGATTAACAACTTTTTTATTATACATTTGGGTCGATAAATGTCAGTGAGGAGTGACAATGGTGGTGACGAAAGATATGATAAACTGTTAAATGAACGTATGGCTCGGATATATGGTGTTCGAGTAAATTAAATTGCATCAGTATGAAAACGAGGATAAAGTAACTTAAAAACAATCCTGTTCAAAATCAAAACAGACTCTTACCAATAACAAAACATGCAACATGAAATCGAAAATTATTTTCCACGACTTGAAAATGGAAATCCCTGACGATACCAAAATAATCACACGATTCTATGGCGAGTTGATGTATATTATTTACGATGCACCTTATTGTTATATGCATTTTACCGGCACACAAAAATACAAAGTTGACGTTACTCTTCAAGATATGATGGATAACTTACCCGAAGTATTCGTTAGATGTAACCGGTCGATCGTACTTAATGTCTGCTACTATAAGGAATATGATATGAATTTGTCAACAATAATAATGGACGACAATAGGAAGGGGTGTATGACAAATTGCATCAAGCGGCCTTTTTAATTTGGTCAATGACTTCTAGCCATCGGTTACTTTTTTTGTAAACCCTGAGATTCGCTATTGTTTGCGCTCCCTGTACCGACCACCTTTGTCCGGATAGTTTGAG
>JAVBNI010000173.1:0-2784 GCA_031551645.1 Bacteroidales bacterium
ATAACGATAACAGGCATTTTCTTCCGGAAATCGCTCATAAAAATATATAGAATTAACCCCCATAAATCGATCTCTTGTGCCCATGCTACAAAGGTAGCATCATTTTTTAATTAGTGCGCACTAAGCGCCTATACCGATGAATGAATAGGAAAAATGCGATAAAGTTTCAAATCCGACTTCCAAATATACATCGGAAGGCTTTTTCCCTTTTTCCTTAATCTGATAGTATGCCTCTTCCAGCCTTTTTTGTTGAAGCCAACGATTAGGAGAAGTCTGAAATATTTTTTGAAAATCACGTTTGAATGTAGCCAGACTTCTTCCCGTAAGGTAAGCATAACTCTTTATTTTGGTATTGTATTTGAAATTCTGATTCATAAATCCTTC
Source organism: Bacteroidales bacterium (assembly GCA_031551645.1). Lineage (GTDB taxonomy): Bacteria > Bacteroidota > Bacteroidia > Bacteroidales > UBA4181 > JAIRLS01. The sequence goes on from JAVBNI010000173.1 coordinate 385, forward strand.
CAAATCTATTTTACCCGGTTCAGAAAAGTTAAAGAGAATATTTGCCAATTCAGGATATTCATTGATGAGTAGCATAATACATTCATTTTTCTTCAGCGAGACTAAGTTTTCCGGCAATTCCAAATCGAAGTATGGCAATAAGGAATCGAAATAATTTTTCAACAGAACAGTTGGTTTAATCGGGAAAACATAGTTCTCTATTTTGTTAGCCACCTCTGTAACCTGATAATCCTTACTGAAACTTTGTAACAACTCCTTAGTCATGAAAATAACAATGGATTTGAAAACCCCATCCGGCTCTGTGCTTTTCTTAAGTTTCGCTAAACGGTTTCCTACATTGAATAAAACATCACCCTTCTTAAAAGTTATGGAACCTGCTCCATCGGAAATTATTAATGTTCCGGACAGAATATGACAAAGGCAATGATTCGGCAAAAAATGTTCTCCGTCAATAATTGACTTTGTATATTCGATAAATGCAATTCCGTTAGCATCTCCTTTTTCGGTTGTTATATGCTTATCCATATTTCTATAATTTACAGTACAAATGTATGAAAAAAATGAGCCTCTCACGAAACAATTTGCATTAATTTTACTTAACCTCTATTTTCCCTTTCGGGCTTTCAATTTTTACTAATTCGCTTACAGCATTATCCCAAGACTTATCATTTGGATTTAATTTGGAACGAAGGTAAGCAGTTGTCATTTGCTGTATAAATCTCAACGTTTCTGGATTTTCGTCATTCGTCGCATTTGTTTCTAAAGCGTCCCATCCCATTATCCCACCAAGCATATGCCCGGTATCAGTAATCTTTAATAAAGTTTTAGGAGTCGGGGAGGTAGTGTAGATATCGAAACGCCAACTGTCGCGTGTGGAAAACATAGGATTTTTATCACGGTCGCCCACTACAATCAACGCATCTCTGGTCATGGTAGAGTAGTCCGTTCCTTTGATCGCAGGATAATTTTCAGCAGCCCATTCAGCGATATCGGTTCCATTACCCGGTGCACCCAATGACACAAAGGCTTTGATGCGAGATTCTGCATTTGTTACTGTTTTGCCGGAAACTGGGTCGTGCAATTGCATTCCTGCTAACATTGAAACAGTATGCCCACCCATAGAAAAACCGACTGCGGCTATCTTTTCTTTATCGGTTCGCTGTGCAAGACCGGGAATGGTTACAAGTAGTTCTTCCATGTGGTCGATGCAGAAAATCATATCCTCGACTCTTGATTTCCAGAACAATGCACCTTCGGGGCCGTTCTTATCTAAACCAAGCATTCTTGAATCCTGATGAGAAGGCTGTATGACCACAAAGCCATTTGCGGCATAATAATCGGCAAGTGGAGCCATACCACGATAGGAAGCCAAATAATAGGGTGCTCCGTGGCCGTGAGAGATGAGTATGACCGGTAGGTTTTCACCTTGAACAGGTGCAGTAACTTTCACTTCCAAATTCACCATACGACTGGGTGTTTCAAATGTGACAGGGTATACCGAAGTAATTTGATTTTGTATACCGGAGTTGGATTGTGCTTGGGTATTTGTACACGCAATTGCTATTATAGCCATAACAAATAGAATTTTAATTAATACTGAATGATTTTGCATAACATTTATTTTTATGAATTAATAATGATGCAAAGGTCGGTAAGAAAAAACAAAGTCAGTTTCGTGGGAGGCTCAATCTTTGTTTCGTAGAAGGCTCATGTATCTGTATGGTATAATTTAAGAGGAAAGTTTCTATATTCAGATTATTTTTATACTTTTGCCAAAGAGTTATTTGAAAACGATGTAAACCAAAGCAGGCGGAAGTAGTTCGCTCGTTTCTATGTCGTTACCCATTGCTCTTTTTCTTTCCGATAAACATCTGTTATTCAACGGATAAAAATCAAATTTTCTACTGTTTCACGGGGCTCTCGTACTCGGATATCCGCAATCTGTCCGCGCAACATTTGAGGACGGAAGAGGATGGCAGCCTGTGGATCGTGATCAACCGACAGAAGACCGGGGGAGAGAGCTTCATACGGTTACTGGATATTCCTGTGCTGATTATTGAAAAATACCAACTGGAGCGGAAAGGCGACCGGCTGTTCAATATGGTGAGCACGGGCAGTATTAGCCGCAATTTGCGCAATGTTGAAACTCTTTGTGGCACCAAACATCTGCAATTTCACATGGCACGACACACCTTCGCAACAATTGTCATTTAATTTGTCAATAGTCTGTTTACCAACAAGTAGAGAGTCCGAATAGCACAAATGGGTAACGATTTAGCAACGACTCATTTGCTTCATAAAACACTGTTTTTCTTGCTCAAATAACTCTATTTCGACTCAAAGATATATTTCTTTTTTGGTTTAAAAATTAAAATTTGAAAAAATAACTACTTTACCTTA
>JAVBNI010000282.1:0-9115 GCA_031551645.1 Bacteroidales bacterium
ATAACGATAACAGGCATTTTCTTCCGGAAATCGCTCATAAAAATATATAGAATTAACCCCCATAAATCGATCTCTTGTGCCCATGCTACAAAGGTAGCATCATTTTTTAATTAGTGCGCACTAAGCGCCTATACCGATAAATTATTTGATAATTACAAAAATGGATATACATTTGTAAGATCATATAAGTATAAGAGAATATGAGCTTTATTTGGTACATCATTATTGGTATTATAGCTGGTTTTGCAGCTGGAAAAATCACTAAAGGAAGAGGTTTCGGATTTTTCATCAACCTGATTGTCGGAATTATTGGAGGTGTTTTGGGCGGATGGTTATTTGGCTTGATGGGAATCAGCGCCAATGCGAACAGTATTATCGGAAACCTGATCATGTCAACGGTAGGTGCTATTGTCCTGCTTTGTATTGTTTCCCTTTTTCATAAAAATGACAATTGAAGGACAAGCCCGGGGCTTGTATTCTTTTGAAATTTAATATAAGAGCTGCTACATGAAAATGATGGAGCAAATCATCAATGAAACGGCTGGCTACGTGCGGGATACTTTGTACAATGACTCGTCGGGACATGATTGGTGGCACGTATACCGGGTGTGGAAAACAGCTACGAAAATTGCCTGCGAAGAAAAAGCAAACCTAATAGTAGTGGAATTGGCAGCGTTGTTGCATGATATTGCTGATTGGAAGGACAATAACGGTGATACATCCGTCGGTTCGCGGGTAGCGTACAAATGGTTATGCCGATTTCCGGATTTGGATCAAAGCCTTATTGATGAAGTTTGTTTTATTGTCGAAAATATATCTTTTAAAGGGGCGGGAGAAAAACAGGGTTGCTTAACCCTCGAAGGACAAATTGTTCAGGATGCTGATAGGTTGGATGCTATGGGAGCTATTGGTATTGCAAGGACGTTTGCTTATGGTGGTAAAAAAGGTCGGTTGATTTACGATCCTTCAGTTAAATCTTTGGGGAATATGGATCAGGCGGCTTATGTCAATAATGCAGGACCAACCATCAATCATTTCTACGAAAAGTTACTTCTTCTGAAAGACTTGATGAATACCAACTACGGGAAGAAAATGGCAAAGCACCGACATGCATTGATGGAGGCCTTTTTGACAGAATTTTTTGAAGAGTGGGAATAACTTACTCTGATCTTTCAGTCACAATGACAAGGTGTGATGGATTTACTATAATTCCGAAAAATTAGCCTTGCGCTTGAGTATAAGTTACATAAACGAAAAAAGAGCGGTTCTCCCGAACGGCTCTTTCAAATTACTAACATTTACAACTACTAACTTATGAGAAAAACTACTGCTACTATGAAACTAATTATATAATATCAAATATCATGCCATAATCGCGGTTTTTCTATCTTTTTATGCGAAATTCCACTCTTCTTTTTGCAGAAAGTTGCTCTTCGTTGAGTGGCTGGTTGTTGGGAGTATCTTTTCTTTCCGATACGATCAATTGTTGTTGGTTGACTCCTTCTTCAACCATACGCCCCATAATATATTCTGCCCGTTTACGAGCCAAGTCTGTTTGTCGTGCTTCAGGTGCCATGTCGGTAAATCCGGTTATCTGGAATACCATGCCGGGGTTGGCTTTAATGATAGATGCAATACGCGGGATCAAAGGCTGGGACATTTCAATAGGTTCGGTACTTCCTTTTTTGAACCGCAACCATTCCGAAAACAGCTCATTATTTAACGGTTGTACGCCCAGGCTATATGTATTTTGTCCTTCTGCCAGAGTGACACTTTCTGTCAGATAATAACCGTCGGGAAATTTGATCCAATATTCCCGCTGCCCTTCCTGCATGACCAGTTTGAATGTACCATTGGCATCGGTACGTACGATTTGCGTTTCACCATCATTGTTGTAACAAATGATACCTCGTTCTATTACCGGCCGGTTTGTAATTTTGTCATATAAACTGACAGTGACAGGTACGGTATTGATGGGATGTATTTTGATATCTTGTCGAAAATCGGCAAATCGTCGCAAATTGTTCACTTTTGCTTCGGTCAGCGAAGACTTATATCCTGAGGCTCGAGTGTAGATCATGGACGACGTTTCGTCTTTCAAAAAGAAACCATAGTAGCCGGTGCTGTCGGAAATTGTGTTATGCATGGCCTTGCCATCAACCGACAAGGTAAGTCTTGCGTCTCCAACAGGCTGTCCGCTGCTTGCATCTGTTACATAACCGCTGAGGTACAACAGCCATGGTATCCCATCAAACAAATAAATATCGTCACTCACCAATTCGTTACGAGACGAGGACATCAGGCCAGACTTACCATGGATAACCATGTTAAAATCGTCTCCATGCGAGTTGTAGGGGCGACGGAGATTAATCGGAGGACTGAACGTATTCCCGTTGATTGCAGAACAAAAAATATCTAATCCGCCATAACCCATATGTCCGTCGGATGCAAAAAACAAGAGCGAATCGGCATATACAAACGGAAATTCCTCTCTTCCCGGAGTATTGATAACGTTTCCTACATTTACCGGTTTTCCCCATTTGCCATCGCTTCCTTTATCAACATACCAAATATCGGTTTTTCCGAATCCTTCGGTTGAGTTGGAGGAAAAATAAAGTCGCTTACCTCCATTTGATATTGACGGATGGTCGGTAACCTGATTTCGTTTGTTCTGTATCACCATTTCGGGATTAGACCATTTGTCTCCTTTCAATTGACTGGAAAAAATCCCACAACGGGTGTTATTATCCGGATCGCAGTACGCAAAATAAGTACAATGAGCAATGCTGTCGTATGCAAACAATCCAGAAGTAATGAACCGGGGTAACATATGGTCAACGGCTTGTGGGTTTACAATCAGCCCCTTGTGTGTTCTGGCCATGTAAGATTCCGTGTACTGTAAACCGGTTCGCTGGTCGATTTTAGCTCTGCCGGATGGTGCGCCGGCTACCGAGTAATAGAGGATATTATTGGTATAGGGCGAAACACCGAACTCGCTTCCGGAAGTATTGATTTCGTTCGCAAGGCGGAAATTAGCATACGGGTTAATCGGGCTGTTCTGGATTGCAAACCGGCATGAGGCTATTTTGGAAGCAGCCCACGGATGTCCGCCTTGCAATTGAAGACAACGTTCAAATGCCTTGATCGCTTTTCGGTAATCGCCAGTCTGTTGCAACGCCAGCCCATATTGATACCAGGTTTCGCCATTTGAATTTGTAATTTTTGCTGCACGCTCCAGCCATGGTAACGCCTTTTGCGGCCTGTTAATATTCAAATAACAAAGACCTATATTCAATTGGATTTCAAGGAGATTTCCGGGTTTTGCATTACCGACCTCTTCTTCATATATTTGAGCTGCTGCATAATATTGCTTGTCGGCAAACAACCTGTCGGCTTTTGATTTTTGGCCTGCCAACGGAAAAACCGTTAACGCTAACACTACTACAAATATGTATCTACGTTTTTTTATCTTTTCTATATGATGAATATAAAATATCATTTCAATCGATGCTCCAGGTGTTTAAATGTCCGATTATATTTTACAACTATTTTTTGGACATTCACCTGATTTATTTTGTGAATGGTTATCCTACAAAATATGTACCATCCTTTTTATCTGGTTTTAATGATTTCTACAGAACCTTTTTGTACAATGCCTTGAGGCGAAGTGGCTATATAAAAATACACAGCTGGCTCAACAGTCCGACCTTTATAGGTGCCATCCCAACCATTGTCGCCTTCATAAAGTAACTTGCCCAATCGGTTGAATATTTGAACTTTGAATCCTAAGGCAAATACGTCATTGATGCCATCACCATTGGGAGTGAAAGCTGTGGATAACTTTTCGCCAGGCATTACATCCAAGTTGCCCGATTCGTATCGAAAACTATAATTGTTGTCTGAACCGCCCGACACTGTAATAGGATATTTCCCTACCGGCGAATATGCGGAAGCATTGCATTCGACAACAGGCAGTTGCTCTATGTCTTCTATCTTTTCGCCATTGACAAAACCAGTATATGATATGGACCATTGCGGATTCGACTCTCCAAAGATACGTTCTTTATTGTCGGCCCTTGCGGTGAGTGTTGCCTTTTGAATAACCAGGTTAGCTGATGCTGTAGTTCCCGAACGTTGACCATCTCCTTTAAATTCGGCCTGGATCATTGCCGTGCCGGCCGATAGGATAGAAGCTACCCATTGATTATTTTTTTCGTCGTAGACGACATTGACAACTTTTCCTTCGGGAGATGCTGTTACAGATAATTCGGATATGGCTATTCCGTTTGCTACAATGGGCAGCGTAAATGGATCATTACCATATGTCCTGGCGGATAGATTGCTAATGGACAATTCCACTGATGTAGACAATATGGTCAGCCATCCGTTTTCGTGAACAAAATTGTAACAATTGTCGGAGCCTCCCGATACAATTATTTCTACTCCTCCCACAGGTGTGTCCGTGGTTGCGGTTGTAGTGGCTACGGATTTCTGATCGAGTACCGAAGCATCTTCGTCGTTTTTGAATCCCGAATAACTGATGGTAAGCTCGGGATTAGGCTCGCCATACAGCCGAATCTTGTTATCTGCTTTGGCCACTAATGTGGCTTTGGTAACGGTAAGTTCACCTTGTGTCGGCAGATAATCAAATTCATATTTTGGATCCGAACCTCCCGATAATTGTATTGAATAAGTGCTTGCCGGAGAGTGGATGTCAGCTTTACATGTGATAATAGGTAATACCTTAAGGTTGGCTTCGGTATCGTTATCTTCAAACCCGTCGTATACGATAACAAAATCTGGGTTGGGTTCGCCATATTCCCTTGTTGCAGACATCACATGCGTTTTTAGAACGGTCTTATTGGTAATGGTTAATGTCCCATCTACAAAAGTAATATCGTAATTTTTTGCGGTAACTCCCGATGCTTTGATCGAATAATCGCCTATAGGACTACTTTCCGTTGCAGTACATGTATATTGGAGTTTCCCTTCAAATACCGAACTATTCTCACCATTTACAAAACCCGAGTATGAAGATGTAAAATCAGGTTTCGCCTTGCCTTGTTGCCATTTTTTATTGTCAGCCGTTATGGTAAGGGGAGCTTGTATTACGTTTACTGTCATGGAATAATCAGTAGCGGCTAAATAGTTTGCATTTCCTGCCTGACTGGCTATAATCCCGGCTTTACCTGTACCAACAGCTTTGACATATCCGTCTTCAATAACCAATATACTCTGATCGGTACTGGAATAGGTTATAGGTAGCCCCGATGGATCGGCAACGGCATTCAACAGGCGTTTGGCTCCATAGGTAATTTCCCCGAACGGATCAATCATTTTGATGCTTTGGGGCGCTTTGGCTATAACAATTGTTTGTTGTTCGTTTGTTGCGGCGTCATGATTATTACCACCGGACTGCGATGCTGTGATGATGGCAGCACCCGCTTTAAGAATGGTGACGGTATTACCGGTGATACTTATGATGTCATTGCTACTGTTATCCCTGTTTTTAGAGGTAAAAGTCACTGGCAAACCGGTCTTGGTTGTACCATTAATCGTTGTGGTAGCGGTAATGGTAAAGGCCGCATCTCCATATTTTTTATTTGAAGGTAATTCGTAAAAATTAATCTTTTGCGATGCTTTGCCGACATTGAATTCCTGTTCAACACTGGCCGCATTATAATTTTTTGTACCGCTTTGGGTAGCTTTAATTTTTGCCGTTCCCGTACCCACAATTGTTGCCATACTACCGTTGATTGTAACAACCGAAGTGGTTAAACTTTCGTAACTTACAGCTGCACCAGACAAAGCTGTTGCATTCAAGGTAAATGGGTTATCTCCGAACACCTTGTTGGATATTTCACTGAATGTGATGGTTTGAGCAGTTGGGATAATAGTCAATTTGGCGTCGGAAGAACTGGTTATTTTATAGTTATTATCTACGCCTTCACTTTCTATTGTGATTGGATATTCGCCCACATCGCTATTCTGGTTGGCGTTACATTTAGCGCTTGGTTTGGTATCCAGAACACTTTCGGTGTCGTTGTTCCTCCAACCCGAATATGTGAATGTAAATGCAGGGATCGGGTCTTTGTATTTTTTTGTCAGGGAGTTTGCTTTTGCCGTGAGAGTTGCTTTTGTGATCGTAAGCGTTCCTGATTCATATTTAAAATCATATTTGTCATTCTTCGATTTTGCACCGCTCAACGAGATAGGATAAACATCAGCATTACTTGTTATAGTTGCATTTACTTTAGCCGATGCTTCAGTAATGATAAACTCGCTTTGTGTGTCATTATCAATAAATCCACTATATGAGATGCGGAAACTTGGATTGGAGGCGCCATATTCACGGTTTTCATTTGCCACCCTTACCGTAATAGCCGGCTTATTGGAAATATTTAATGTGCCTGGTACATAGCTAATCGTATAGTTGCCGTTTTTGGCTACAGCTACTGTCGATACAACAATCGGATATGTTTTGCCGGCCTCGTCGCTGGTTACCGTACATGAAAATTTTGGGAGTGTAGATAAAGCTTCACTTACGGTTTCATTATTTTTCAGACCGGTACAAGTATAGGTATACGAACTGGGATTGGGTTCGCCTACCCGCCGGGTTACATTATTTGCTGTTATTGTTAATGGCGCTGGTTCAATGGTCAACTTACCATTAGTCGTTTTATAAGTATAATTTCTTACCTCAACTGCGGCTACGTTGATGCTGTATGTTCCAACTTTAGAGGTAGTGTTGGCTGTTGTGCTCGCAAGGGGAAGGTAGGCCAACGATTGTTGCGTATCTCCATTCCTAAAGTCGGTGAGATCGAACACCAATTCAAAATTATTATCGGGAGTTCCATATATCCATTCATGATTTTTAGCACTAACCTTTAGGTCAGCTTTACCAACCGTTAAAACCTTCGGTATGGAGGTAGCAGCCTTATAATTATTATTACCATTTTGTAATGCCGAAATAGTAGCTGTACCCGCATTCTTTATTTTGATCATTTTTCCATCAGGACTAATTTCAGCTACGTCAGTACCGGCATCTACCCTGTAAGTGACATCCAGTCCGGAAGTTGCTGTCGCTCCGGGTGAAAAGTCACTGTTCCCATATGTTTTTACAGGCATGGAGAATGAGTTGATAGATTGTTCTGCTGGTGTTACTGTTAGATAATTCTTTGTATAAGAAATGGTATATTTGGCCGTTTCGGTCAATGCCAACGTAATATCGTATGGTTCTTCTCTTACATCGGAATTGATATCAGCAACTGTCGACAATTTGATCAAGCTATTCAGTTCAGTTACATCAGAAGTCACTGCTCCTTCCATTTTATAAGACAGCGTCGGATTATCTTTTTTATACTGACGGGTTTGAGGATCCGCAGTTATCCGCAGTTCAGCTTTTTTGATTTTAAGCAGATATTGTCTTGTTGCAATACATCCATTTTTATCTGTTGCTTTTATCTCAATAGAATAGTCATCATTTCTGGGACTTGTTGGAGTACCACTCAAAGTTCCGCTTGTCGATAAAATTAATCCGGGAACATTGGTAACTGGTGAAAATGTATATGGTGCTGATCCACCTCCAGCGGTAAACAGTTGTCCTGCATATTGAGTTCCATAAGTGCCATCTGGTAAACGAGTGACGTTAGGCGTGGTAATGCTTCCTCCTGAACAGTTTACAGTTATTTTATACTCTTGAATTTTGGTACATTCGGTATTTTTTGTATCAGTAGCGATTACAGTAAAAGTTCCTGCCGATGTTATAGTTCCCGTGATTGAGCCATTTGAATATAAATTTAATCCACCTGGTAAACTTCCCGATTGCAGAGCATAAGTATATGGTCCGCTACCTCCAGATGCAGTAATAGTTTCATTGTATGCTTCGTTATAGACAGCAGAAGATCTGATAGGATTTAGTGTAATAGTTCCACAAGTTACAGTAATGTTATATGGATCTTCACGATAACAACCATTTGCATCCGTTACTTTTATGGTTCCGGGATAAGTTCCGGTTTTTAATGGAACTCCAAAGAATCTACCATTTTCAAACTGTACGCCTTCAGGTAAGTTTCCGGTTCGTATATAACTAATGGTTCCGATAGCATCTCCGGAAACTGTTATCTGATGGTTTAAATTTACGCCAACATTTGCTGGTACTGAGAGACTACCTAAAGTGATTGTTCCGCAACCGACAGTTATAGAATAATTTCCTTGTCCGGAACAGAAATTGTCGTCGCTGACGGTAATGACTCCTGTGAAACTTCCCGTTTTAACAGGCTTTCCAGTAAATGTTCCCTGGCTGAAGGTAATGCCATCCGGCAAAGTTCCCGACCGGTTATAGCTGCGTGATTCGCTTCCGCCCGTTACAATGATGGATTGATTATAATTGGCATTAATTGTTGTCGAAGACGTGAAATTGTTGACTGCAATATTTCCTTTTATGGTAACAGGAAGCGTTCTTGAACCGGAGCATCCATCGGCATTTTTATAACTTACTTTTACACTTCCGACTCCGGCTGTACCCCAATTTACAGAAATGCTGTTGGTTGTGGAGGCGCCTGAGCCACCCGTTACGGTCCAAACATATTCCGACATGCCATTTTCCGTAGAATAAGTAACTCCTATAGATCCTGCACAGAGGCTTGTTGTTTGTTCTATAAAGCTGGGAACAGGCAAAGGCTTAGCCAATATTTCCGTTTCAGCGCTTTTGGGCGATGTACATGCGTCTTTGGTAACTGTTACAACATACTTTCCACCTTCAGAAACGTCAATAAATGAATTTGTAGTGGTCGAAAGTGGCTGTTCGTTACCAACCTTATACCATGCGTACGTACCGCCGGCCAATTGGGTAGCGTTAAGTGTTACATTTCCAGTGCCACAGATGATATTTTTTGACGGAGTGATGGCGGGAGCATTAGGTATTGTTCTTATACTGATTGTTTTTCCTTCACTCATGGACGAAGTACATGTACCGACAGTCACGGTTGCTTTGTAAATACCCGCTTCGGTCACATCAATCGAAGCAGTTGTTTTTCCGTCAATGAGTTGATCGTCTTTATACCATGTGAAAGTACCGCTGACATTCGATACGCTCAAGGTAGATTTTCCGCAA
>JAVBNI010000055.1:0-5178 GCA_031551645.1 Bacteroidales bacterium
CTCAAACTATCCGGACAAAGGTGGTCGGTACAGGGAGCGCAAACAATAGCGAATCTCAGGGTTTACAAAAAAAGTAACCGATGGCTAGAAGTCATTGACCAAATTAAAAAGGCCGCTTGATGCAATTTGTCATACACCCAACAATCAACAATCATAGCACAATATCTTTTCAGAAAATTATCCGTACCTTTGCGGGTTTTATTTTTTATCCGAATGGCAAATCAAAAAGTCCCTGCAATATCCGGCGATACCGGAGATCACACCGTAGAAGTATACGGCGCTCGTGAACACAATCTCAAAAACATAGACGTGATCATACCCCGCGACCAGCTTACCGTGATTACGGGGCTGAGCGGCAGTGGAAAGTCATCATTGGCTTTTGATACGATTTACGCCGAAGGGCAACGACGCTATATCGAAACGATGTCGGCATACGCGAGACAATTCCTCGGCAACATGGAACGCCCCGATGTAGATAAAATCACCGGGTTGAGTCCTGTCATTGCTATCGAACAAAAAACCGTCAGCAAGAATCCACGAAGCACAGTAGGGACTATCACGGAAATATACGATTTTCTGCGATTGCTTTATGCGCGGGCTGCCGATGCGTATTCGATGAACACCGGCGAGAAAATGGTAAAGTACACCGACGAGCAGATTCTCGATCTGATTGCCGAACGATTCCGGGGAAAACCAATCTACATCCTGGCGCCGATGATCAAAGGGCGGAAGGGACATTATAAGGAATTGTTCGAGCAGATCCGCAGGAAAGGATTCCTGCATGCACGAGTCGACGGGGAAGTACGCGAGCTAAAGCCGGCGATGAAGCTGGACCGATATAAAATACATTACATCGAAACGGTAGTGGATAAATTAGTGGTAGACGATAAAGATCGCAAGCGGCTGAAGGCTTCGGTGCAAACAGCGATGAAACAAGGGAAAGGAGTCATTATGGTGTTAGATAAGGACAGTGGCGACAGCCGGTATTATAGCCGCCAGTTGATGTGTCCTACCACGGGGCTGTCATATAACGAGCCTGCTCCGCACACTTTTTCATTCAACTCACCGCAAGGCGCTTGCCCGCATTGTAATGGCCTGGGCGAGATCACGGAAGTGGATATGGAAAAGATCATTCCTGACCCGAAAAAAAATATCCGCAAAGGTGGCATCGTGCCTTTGGGGCCTGCCAAGGCGTCGGTTATCTTCAACCAAGTGGAAGCCATTGCGTCGAAATACGATTGTACTTTGGATACTCCCCTGGGTGAGTTTCCCGCGGAAGCGTTACAGTCCATCCTTTACGGGACAGATGGTACGTTCAGGGTGAAAAGCCCTTACGGAGGGTTTGAATATCAGGTTAATTTCGAGGGAGTGGTGAATTATGTCACCCAGGAGCATTCAGAAAATCCGTCCAAGAAAGCGCAAAACTGGGCCAATCAATTTATCCGTCATGCCGTATGTCCCGAATGTCATGGAATGCGGCTTAAACAGGAATCGCTCCATTTCCGTATCCATGACAAGAATATTGCCGAACTGGCCGCCATGGATATCACTACCCTGAGCCAGTGGTTCGGGACATTGGAGGAGCACCTGTCAGAAAAACAGCGTCACATTGCGCACGAGATCATCAAGGAAATACGTACACGCATCGATTTCCTGCTCGATGTCGGATTATATTACCTTTCGTTGAACCTTGGGTCACGTAGCCTTTCGGGTGGCGAAAGCCAACGTATACGTCTTGCCACGCAAATCGGCTCCCAATTGGTTAATGTACTCTACATTCTCGACGAACCGAGTATCGGCCTGCACCAACGCGATAATCGCCGGTTGATACAGGCATTACAAAGCTTACGCGATGTGGGCAACTCAGTCATTGTGGTGGAACACGATCGGGAGATGATCCTTTCGGCCGACTACGTGGTGGATATGGGGCCGTTAGCCGGACGGAAAGGCGGCGAAGTCGTTGCCGTCGGTTCACCTGATAAAATACTGGGCAGCAATTCACTCACGGCACAATACCTGAACGGAAAAAAAGACATCCCCGTGCCGGGTGTTCGCCGTAACGGCAATGGCAAGATACTTCGCATAAAAGGGGCTAAGGGCAACAACCTGAAAAATGTTACCGTAGAGTTCCCTCTGGGAATGTTTATCTGCGTTACCGGGGTTTCGGGCAGTGGCAAATCAACACTGGTCAACGATACGCTGCAACCCATATTAAGCAAGCATTTTTATCGTTCCTTACAGGAACCGTTGGCTTACGACAGCATCGAAGGCTTGGAACATATCGACAAGGTGATACAGGTGGACCAGTCGCCGCTGGGACGTTCGCCACGTTCGAATCCGGCTACTTATACCGGTTTGTTTACCGACATTCGCGATTTGTTCGCAAAAACGCCCGAAGCCATGATCCGCGGCTACAAACCGGGACGTTTCTCATTCAATGTCAAGGGTGGACGGTGTGAGACATGTGGCGGAGCAGGGGTACAAACTATTGAAATGAACTTTCTTCCCGATGTTTATGTGCCATGTAATATTTGTAACGGCAAGCGTTATAACCGGGAAACGTTGGAAGTGAAATACAACGGGAAAAATATCAGCGATGTACTCGATATGACGATTAATATGGCCGTCGAATTTTTCCAGAATCACAATTCTATCTTGCCGTATTTGCTTGCATTACAACAAGTCGGAATGGGTTATATCAAGCTGGGGCAACCATCTACCACCTTGTCGGGAGGGGAAAGCCAACGTGTGAAATTGGCTGCTGAGCTGGCCAAACGCGATACCGGCAAGACTTTTTATATTCTTGATGAACCAACCACTGGACTTCATTTCGATGATGTACGCGCTTTGCTGGAAGTGCTCAACCGCTTGGTTGAGCGGGGTAATACAGTTGTAGTGATCGAACATAATCTCGACGTGATTAAGATGGCCGATCATATCATTGATATCGGACTTGAAGGCGGTTCCGGCGGCGGAGAGATTATTTGTTGCGGAACACCGGAACAGGTGGCCAAAAACAAGAAAAGTTATACGGCGGATTTTCTCCGGCAGGAAGGAATGGGGAAAAAGTAGAAAAAACATTTTGTTATATCTTCGCCATCTGAAATCTTTAATTAATACACATATGAAAAAATTTACAAAATACGTTTTATGGATCATTGTGGTATCTCAACTGACCTCATTACAGGGTTATTCCCGTAACGACACCATACAACTGGGCCGTTCTTTCGGTTTGCAGATTTCGGGTTCGGCCCGGATCGATTATATTTATGACTCGAGGCAAACATTTGAGGCTGTGGAGGGATTGTTTACTTTTTATCCTTTACCCAAAGCCCTTGATCAAAACGGTAATGATATCAATGCTGCACCTAAGGCCAATTTTCTTTCCATTGCTTCGCGTTTGTGCACACGCTTTTATGCTCCTGACATATTCAAGGCTAAGTCATCGGCCTATATTGAAGTGGATTTTACAGGAACATCCAACACCAACGGGATCCGCCTGCGTCAGGCTTATGTGAACCTGGCTTGGGACAAGAGCAGTCTGTTGTTGGGGCGAACTTGGCACCCGCTGGCTGCAGGATGTATTCCCAAGGTAGTAGGGCTCAACACCGGCGCGCCTTTCTGGGCGTTTAACCGGAGCGACCAGGTACGCTTCAACTATACTCCGGGGAATTGGATGTTATCGGCTATAGCACTTTATCAAAGTGATTATGCTTCCTTAGGACCGTTGGGAAAAAGTCCGACTTACCTGCGTGATGCCGTATGGCCCGAATTCGATATCAACATTGCTTATAAAACCAAAACTTTCCATGCAGGAGTCGTCGGCAGTACGAAAACCCTGAAACCCCGGTTGTCTACCGACGGTAGCGATGGAAGATTTAAAACCGATGAAAAACTTACCACATTTGCCGCTCAAGCGTACCTGCAATACCAATCATCCGGATGGACATTCAAAGCACAAAGCACCTATGCGCAGAATATGACAGAGTCGCTGATGATAGGGGGATATGCTGTAAGCGAAATAGATCCGGTAACAGGACATGAAAAGTACACTCCCACTCAATATATGAACTATTGGATCAATGTGGATTATGGGGAAAAATGGCAGGTCGGTCTGTTTGCCGGTTATCTAAACAGTTTGGGAACACTCGACAATGTGACAGATATCTGGTATGCCCGTGGCAGCAACATTAAGTACATGTATCGCGTATCACCACACGTATTCTATAATATAAGCAATTGGCAATTTGCCCTGGAAACGGAATATACAGCAGCAGCTTACGGGGATATCCAAAAAAACAATAAGGCGGAAATAATCAATGTCGAAGAAGTCAGGAACCTGAGAGTAAACTTGATGGTTTCTTTCTTTTTTTAACATAATCTTTCGAATTTTGGATATCTTGACAGGCTTGTCGTTGAACAGATTTTTTCTCAATTTTTTATTACGTTTTTTTATTAATTTATAATTTATTTTTATGAAATGGTTAAACGAATTTAAAGCATTTGCCATGCGAGGCAATGTGTTGGACATGGCTATCGGTATCATTATCGGCGGTGCATTCGGAAAAATTGTATCATCACTCGTTGCAGACGTTATCATGCCTCCCATTGGTATGTTGATTGGCGGGGTTAATTTCACCGAATGGACAATACCGTTGCATCAGGCAGTCATTGAGGCCGGACAGGTTATTAAGCCTGCCGTTACCCTTAATATTGGTAATTTCCTGCAGACAATATTTGATTTTATTATTATTGCTTTTTCCATTTTCTTGATAATAAAAGCAGTAAATGAATTTAACAAGAAAAAGGAAGCTGCACCTGCTGCTCCGGCAGAACCATCTAAGGAAGAAAAGCTTCTGGAAGAAATACGGGATATTTTGAAAAACAATTCAGGGAAAGCCTGATTAGGAATAAAGACAAAATAATTTACTCATTTGACAGGATTAACATGATTTACAAGATATAAATAATCCTGTAAATCATGTTAATTCTGTCTGGTAAAGATGGGAATATTATTTTGTCAGTGTCACTTATTCATCTTTCGGTATAGGCGCTTAGTGCGCACTAATTAAAAAATGATGCTACCTTTGTAGCATGGGCACAAGAGATCGATTTATGGGGGTTAATTCTATATATTTTTATGAGCGATTTCCGGAAGAAAATGCCTGTTATCGTTAT
>JAVBNI010000100.1:0-42294 GCA_031551645.1 Bacteroidales bacterium
TACAAAGGAATGCAACGGGGCTGTGGTAAAATGCGCATCGAACCCCATTTCTTCCGCCATGACAAGGAAGCGCTTGGGCATGGAGTTGCATTGCCCGGTGTTTTCCGCCATCAGTTTGGTAACAAACAGTTTTGTAATATCCTCCTTGCCCATAGGGTCATTATAATCGTATGTCATAGGGTAATGCACCAGCGTTTTTTCATTGGCGGAGAGTTTTACCTTAAATGTGTCAGTAAGGAAATGAAACAACATCATCGCTTTTACCATCGGGTCGTTGGCATTGAGCTTCTGTTGCCTTATTTTGGCATTACACAGTTCAACATCCCTGCGTATGGCTTTGTTGTAATCATCATAATTCAGGCTGTTGCCGTAATATGTGTTCTCTGCCATAAAAACGGCATCCTTGATACTGATTGGGGCTTCTCCCGTCAACATTTTTTCGATTCCTTCAAATGCACGGTGAAAGTTTTCCACTCCGTCCGCTTTACTAAAATCGGGTAGCGGAATGGCACTTCGACAATTGGCAAAATTTAGTCCCTGCCTGGGTTCAAATTCTTCTGCACCTTCCTGTATGATTTTCTGGTTTGCTATCTGTATCTGCTGTTGATGCTGTTGTGCTTCCTGTATCATACGGGCATTTTGCTCTTGAATGGATGTATTGCCGTAAGGTTGGTATATGTTTGGCTGTGGAACACCGGGACGGGGTGTGGGCATCCCCTGTATAACAACATTGGGGGTTAGGGTTGCAGGTTGCGGTGTAGACGGGACAACGGGATATTGCGCCCAAACATTCCATTGGGTTAAGACAAGAAAGAACACACAAATAAAAAGGCTATTTGTCCTGATTTTCAGATTCTTTATTTCCGCATGTGCCCTCATAAGAAAAACTATTACCGGATTCTCAAAGCATCTCTCTACAATTTCAGCATGTGCTTGCAAATGTAGAAAATAATTTTCAAAAAAACAATCGAAAGTTACGATTTTTATACGAAAAATTTGTCTGTTATTCAATGAGAAACAGACAATTTCGCATATTTCTAATTTACAGTCTCATACAAATATTACAATTAAAAAATTTTCACCGTACCATGCGCTCCGAACCTACTTTTTAGGGTAGTTGCCGTCCCATTTTCACAATAAATTTCCACATCTGTATTGTGTTGCCAATCCTGTTCCCCTCTGAAATTACCATCTTTTATAACCTGAAATAGCAATATCCAGCATATTTGCGGGTATTGCTTTACCAGGTTTTCAAATGCCTGACAGGATATACGCAAGGTATTGACAGAATCCAGAAAAACATAATCGTACCCGGCCAGGCTATCCGGAAACTCTTTTACGATATTGATATTCCTGTGGTAGGCTTTCATCCGTTCAAACCGTTCCTGTAACTTTGAACTTGCACCTTCTTCCCTGGCAACAAACAATATCTTTTTGTTCAACTGGTTGGCTAAATATCCGGCAAACTCAACGGCTAATGTCGATTTTCCGCTACCACCTTTACCCCAAAACATTGCACTGAAAGGTTTTTCCGGGTTTCCGATTAGGTTTAACCATTTGCCGGTGTATCCCTGCAACTCAAATTTCATATCTCTTAATTCCAGGGATGATATGATTTTGTTATCAGGAACGGCGGTCGTAACGGTGTCTGTTAATCCGTTCAATCCATTTAATCCGGCCAATCCCCGCAAACCTTCTAATGCAATTTCGTTCATTTTAGGCTGTGCCGTTTTGCCTGATAGATAATCTTTCAGGCTGGTACGAATTTTATCAATAGCGTCCTTTGCTATTTCAGAAAATTCCGACGCTTCAATAATATCCAACAAATTCCGGGCTTTCTCTTTTAGTCCGGCTTTGGTAGCGTTCAGAATGGTGATAAACTTTTTAATGATAATAACGTGTTCCGTCCAGGTGACGTTGCTAATCTTTTTCAATTCTTTATACCATTCTTCTTTTATAACAATGGTTTTGCTTTCACCCTTCATGTTGTTATAGGTATGGATAGCAAGTGATTGTATATATGTGATATATTTGGAATATATTGTTTTTGCACGTATTTTCCTTTCTGCAATGGCCTTTTGAAGTTGTTGAATGTATCTATACAACTGTGTTTTCGATTTCTCTTTACCCTGAAAATTGCAGAATGTTTTAATGAACGCTTGTTCGAGGGTAATCTCTATAACCGGCGTTGGTTCCTCTTTTGGTTCCTTTGGCTTTTTAGCCGGTTTAGCTTTCGGTTCCGGTTTGGTTTTGTCTTTTCGGGTACTACTTTTCTTTCCGGCGGGTTTTTCCGGTTCCGGTGTCGGTTGACTGTCTTTGGTTATTGTATCTTTCCCGGAGGACTGCCAAAGAATTTCATTTGTACCCACTTTGATAATTTTGAATTGCCAACCAAGTCGAATTTTTGTTTGTTCCCCATAGTAGTTGATAGCATCATCCAATTTTATTGCTGGCAAACGTGTAGCCTTTTCCATGCTAACAACCTGGCTGCCATCCTTAGCGTTCAAAGGCATGAATTTACCGCCTTTTTCTTTCCCCATGACGATAAACAGAAACTTATCTATGCAGTCCGGGTTGTGTTGTTTCGGCTCAACTTTGGGTGCTGTACTTTCCTTTTTTACAGCCGGTTCCCCTTTTTGTTTTTTGCCTTCAGGTGTTTTTTTCTCCCTGGTGGTTTTTCCCGGTTTCGGGCTGTCTTTTGTCGGCTTTTCAACCTTCAAACAGTTGTTAATCTCATTGATAAAACAGTCTGTTACTTTCTTAATGGTGTCTGATTTTTCATAAAATTTCAGGTTCTTTTCAATAGTCGGAAAAGCCTCCATCAATTCAGAAGTTAAGCGGTCTGATATGTTTGGAAATTCATTGGTTAAGTTGGTTACTGTGATTTTCATGTCTTTAAAATTTCAGGTTTAACATTTCCATTTCTGCCTCTGCTATGGCTATCAACAAAATTTCGTCTTCGTCGTCCGGATCCGGGGTAGGTTCCGGTTCCTTTTCCGCTTTAGGAATGGAACCGTCGGCGGGTAAGTCGGCAAACTTGTAGGATAGCAAGTAATTGAGTGCTGCAAATTCATCAACACGTTCATCAATGCTTTTCCCGACAATAGCCATTGCGTTCTTTTTGGCCTTTACTTCTCTCTGTACTTTGTATTTATAGTCGTCACCTTTGAGGTAATCCAGGTGTCTGTCGGCTTCTTGCAGGTCTTTGTTATATTCTTCAATGACTTTCTTTGTGTTGTCGCTGGCTGAAAAACCTTTACTTTCAAAAATGGTTTTTTCGGCCTTTTTTATCACCGAAACAGCCTCAACAAAGGCGGTAAATGAACTGTTATCAAATTCTTTATATCTCCAACTAAACCGGTTAGCCATTCGTATAATATCCCTGTCGGAAGGAACGGACTCTAAAAACAAAGTGGTATCATCGTAAAGTTGAATGTCTGTTTCAACTTTATGCCGTGTTTGATTTGAAAGACGTTCCAATTCTTCATTAGTCGGTTTAGTGCGGATATGTGGTTCCCATTTCAACCTGTTATAATATCGCTTAATAGTTTCAAATACATATTCACGAAAAGTTTCCAGTTTTGACTTCCATTCAGAATATTCATTCAATATCTCCAGGTCGCTTTTTAACCGGTTTGCTTTTCGTTCCTGGACAACAATATCTTTTCGTATGATACTGGCGGCTATGGCTTCAATGTCCGTCAAAAGCGCGAATTTGATTTCTTCCGGGTCGAGGCTTTCTAAATCCAGGACATTACCCCGGTCTGCTTTGAACCAGATGTCATTGATACGGCTGGTTTTTTCGTCTAACTTTTGAAAAACAAATACGTCCATACTGTCCTGGACTAAGGGCATAACGATACGGACAAATGCAAATTGGTTTTTTTGCCGCCATATCCGGCCTTCAATCTGGCGTATGGCTGTCGGGTTCCAGTCCGCAAACAAGTTATACAGCACCGTACCGTTACGCTGCAAGTTGATACCTTCCCTGATGGTGGCCGTCCCTATGATAACTTTACAGATACCCGCTAAAAAGGCATCTTTGATAGTCTCTTTCCGGGTAAGGGAAACGCTACTGTCAATGATTTCCACTTCATCTATCCGTTGATTGAAAAACTTTACCCCGGTTTTATATCCTACCTCTTTTTCCAGGTATTCTTTGATGTAATGAAAATATTCCTTTCCCCTGTTACAGTATATCACCTGGCCGGAAACGGCCTCATTTCGCTTTAGATGATACTCCCTGACCGTGCGGATACATTCAATGGTATAACTGATTTTTGGGCTGTCTTCTACAAAGTCTTTATAGCCCTTAATCGCTATTTTGTCAAACAGTGCCGGGTGTAAGGCATTATTGAGGGATTCATTCATTGCCACCAACAAGTCGCCGCTTCGCATGGCTACTTTATCGGCGGCGGCTTCGTTCATCTTTTTTACAATTTTCGTCTGGTTATGCCTTTGCCTGACGGACAATTGCAGGTAGGTCAGTACTTGTTCGGACGGTTTTAACCGGTAGGTCTTACCGTCCCGCATTTCGTTGGTTTTGGGCAGGTTGATTTTCTTTGGTCTTTTTATTCCCGCCTCCTCACCGGTCTTGTACGCCACATGGTTATATATCAACCTTTGCAGCAATAGCCGGTTGTTGAACGATTTTACAACGTCTTTTTGCTGGATTTGCTCATTATAGCCTACTACATCTTCTGTGGTTTCCTGGACGAACGTTTCAAAGAAGTCGGTAATATTGAAAAGGTTCATTTGCCGCAATGAATGATAGCCTACTAATGATAGCATGGAGTATATCTCCAAAGGTGAGTTATTGAAGGGTGTAGCGGTCAATAACATGATGTTCCGGCCATATTTCCGTTGCAGGTAGTTTGTTAAAAAGAACGTCTTAATCCCCATGTCGGATGCAGCCCCGGTTATGCCGTACCGTTTCCGCCCGTTTTCGTCTTTTTTCACATTGGAAAAAATATTTTTGCTGTTGTGGGCTTCGTCCATCACAAAGTAGTCAAAGCGCAATACATCAATGTCGGCTATGGTGTCTTTCTTGCCAATCCCCACAATTTCCTCGTACTTCAAATATTCTTTTTCTTGCTCCCTGACGGTTTCTTTTTCCCCCTGTGACAGGATGTTACAAAGTTCCATGAATAAGTCATCAGCAATATCCAGGCTAAAACCTATCTTTTTCAGACCTTCGTAGGTCACAATGGTGATGCTTTTCTCCGGTACTGGCTTTTTCAGGTTAATCGTTGGCAACACATCCACACCCAGGTTAAACCATTCATTAACCGTGATTCCTGTCCCGGTCAAAATGCCCTCAACAAACTGGCCGGATTTGTCCGTAATGCCTATCATTTCTTTTATCCAGTTACCGTAAACGGGATTAGGAACCACAACGAGCGGCCTTTTACATTTGCCGGATAACAGGGAATTTGCCAATTCCGCTATGGCTGTAATGGTTTTTCCCAGTCCCACATCATAGGCAATGATACCGGAACCGGTCAGTTCCATAAATGCAATACCTTCCCTTTGAGCCGGGCGAAGTTCAAAATCAAAGCCCTGAAACCTGGCACTACATGAAAATCCGATAGGGATTTTATGGAATGCAACGGGCGCAATGCCGTTATATAGCCGGTTCCAGATAATATCAATCCTTTGCTGGTCTTCAAATTTTAATGCTTCATTCAAAAACTTGTCAAATAGCCGTTCTCCCTCATTCCTGGTTGTCCGTCTTAACTCTGATTTTTCGTCCGGGGTACTGTCACGTGGCATATTGTGGCCGTCCAGATAATGGTATATGATATTGTGTGCGTTGGTTTCTTCAAAAACATCCTTATCCAGTTTGCGTAACCAATCCTTATATGCTTCTTTCAGTGATGTTTTACGTTTGAAAATGATGTTGGTTTCTTCACGCAGTTCAATCACGGCGACCTCTATCCCTTCTTCCTGGTTACATGCAAACTTTGACAGCACCGATATTTTTGGCCGCTCCTTCGGGTCGGGATTGGTAACGGTCAACGCACGGGGACGCATTTCCTTAATAACAGCCTCATGCCTGGCGTATATATTAATCCCGTATTTTTTGATGATGTCGGCTTTGTCTTTTTCAAGCTCTAAAAGCCGGTCGTACATATTGCCGAAACAGTAAATAGGATAAGGTAACAGGTCGCCATTCAGGTAAAACAGCGCACCGGCCATGACCAGTTCATCCAGTTTTTTCGGGTCGGTAGTGATATTCTCTGATTCCATACAGTGGCGGCTGTCTACCATACGGATACCAATATTATCCCGGAAAAACCGGAATGTGATTCCGTCATACTGGTGTGACTTTGACAGCAATTTACCTAAAACCGTTCCCGCTGGAACCGTTTGCAAATCCCTGAAATGATTGTCTTTTATGGTTGTTTCCTGTGTGGTGACTAACAATATGGAATGTTCGCTTCCTGCACTGATAAAATATTTTTCCCAGCCGAACATAGGAATGCCCAGACTACGACGATACCAAACCCAGGCACGTATTTCGTCCTCACTTATCCCGGTGTTGTATTCCTTTACCATTTCGGAAAAAGAGTATAACTGTTTTTTGCCTTCAGGCAAAAATCCCAATCCGTTTAGTTTTTCGGTGTGTTTGAGTGACTTTCTGATGATAGTGGCATTGTGCCGGATTAAATCGGTGCTTTCCTTTGATAATGGTTTAAGTTCATTGATACCGGACAAACCGGATATAAAATTTTTGCTCATAGTCAAAATATTAAGTTCATTAGTTCTTGTTCTGCTTTTTTGATGAGGCTGGTTTCATCTTCTTGCTGCATGATGGCATTGGTTATATCTTCTTTTGTGCCTTTGACTTTTAACGGGAATGACCGGCTGCTGCTGATAACGGTTTCACCGGCTATTTTTTCGGGGTGCATGGCAAACCAGGTATCCCACCGGGTTAGTTCCAGGAATGATAAAGGATGGTTGTCAAATTGGCTGTAATCATGGATTGACAGGTCTGGCATATAACCATTGCGCAACAAACTCAATTGTTTGTCGTCGTCGGCTTGCCGGATGGCTTTTTCTATTGCATCCAGGCGTGCCCGGTAATATGCCGGTGCGTGTTCCATTATTGCAGGGTAAGTTCGTTTTCGATATGTGGCACACATGCGGATGGTGTCAACCCTTCCGTTGCAACCATGCTGATGATACGGTTTTCCACTTCCCTGTATCCTGATGGTGTCTGGATAAGCCTGTGGATATTTGGTGCATTGGATGATGTAACCCGTTTTAACTGGGTGAGTATTTCTCCCCTCAATTGTGTTTGTATGTCTTTCATTTCTTTCTTAATATGATGATGTCCGTAGATATATCCGTTTTGTCGAATACCGACGGCAAACGGTAAGCGTCTACCAGGTCTGCCATTATGCCAATCAATTCCTTTTCCTTGTTATAGGTGATACCGTTGCGTAAAAAATTGCTTCCTGTCAGGTAGACCAGCAAACCACCCGGTTTTAAAAGCAAAAGGCCGTAATACATGAAAAAGTGTTCTATCAGTTTGATGCCGGGGTTGCGGAAATAGGAACTGTAATAATTCTTATATATTCCGAACGGCGGGTTTCCAATGACCAGGGAAAAGGGATATTGTTCCAACCATGTGATTTTGCCTTTCAACCGGCTGTTAATCCTGGGATAACTCATAAAAGCCACCTCAAAATACTCGTTGTATATGGTTGCCTGGGGATAAGTGATTTGACAAATTTTTGAAGCTACGGTACTGATTTCAAAGCCCACCACTTTTGTTTTGTCCGCAAAGGGTTTTATCAATCTTCCGGTTGCAATGGAAGGCTCCAGGATTGTACCGCCGTCGTATCCGTATTTGTATGCCAGGTGATGTACCAGGTCACAAATGTAATCCGGGGTATAAAACTCATGCAAAATTCCAGACCCTTTGGCTCCTTTACTTTGCATACCGCCGGAACCGGCATATTGTTGAATGTAGGCAATTTCGGACGGCGTATAGTCGTCGCCCGAAATTGCCTTTTCATTCATAAACTGTTGAATTTCTATGTTTAGCTGGTGCTGGTTCATAACGAGTTTACAATCGCTTTCAGTGCTGCTTTCTTGTTTTGCGTTGTTGCAGACTTAGCCAGTTTCGCCGCCGCCGATTTTACCCGGCTTGTTCCCGGCTTTAGGCTTGTTCGTTTGGCCGTTGCGCGCTTTTTGCTTGTTGTACGTTTCTTTGCGGGTTTTGTCGCTTTCTTTCTGCTGAAAAGTCTCATATTGATATATAGGTTAAGAGTTTACAGTTTGAATGTGTCAATCACTTTATTCAATATTGTGGTAAAGCGATTTTTTAATTTTTTGATAACCACATACATAGTGTCAAAACATAGTCCCAACAAAAAGAGGTGTATCATGGCTAACTGGTGACCAATCAAAACCGGGTGACAAACAGCAATGATGATAGCCACTGTAATGTTCAGGACAAATCTCCATTTGTTCTTTTTCCAGAAATAGCCCCAGTCAAAGGGAATAGGACTATTGAAATTCAGTTTATACCTGGTTTGTACATCATACAGAACATGCACGGATGCACCCAGCAAAACATACACAAGCGAAGCCAGGGAAAAAGCCAGGCTGACGTTACCAAACAGATAACCGGTCAATTCTTTGATAAATTCCATACTATTGATTTTTAATTTTATTATTAATTGATTTTAAACTGTTTACATCTATATTTGAGTTGATATTTTTGATTTCCGCTTTCATTTTCTCAATATTTAACCGTTCCCTTTCGATTTCGAGCCGTCTCAATTCATTGGTTTTAAGCGTCTCCCGGATGTGATAAATCAGGTAGATAATGCTTAGTGTAGTGGTGATGAACAAGGCTACTGCGTTCCAGTTCAGACCCAGTATCCATTCTGTGAAGTTTGCTATGGTTGCATGGCCGATAGCCAGGAACCCAACCGTATCTATTACCCGGTCTTTGATAATTTGTATTGACATGTTATTGCAATTGAAGTTTTTTCTGTGTTCCGTTATGCCGCAAAACAAGATAGAAACTGGTTCCGTTGACCCAGAATGCGAATGTGCCGTCCGGAATAGCCGGTTCTGTGGCTTGTACCAAAATTTGGCCTTTCTGCATGATTTGAGCCAGGGTAATGCCTTGTTCAGTCAGTTCCGTTGCCTTGCTGCTAAACTGTATATCATCATCCCCGGTAACAGTCATGCTCACTGCTTCCGGGGTGTTAGCGGACATGAGGTTTAACTTGTTGTAAACATACATGGTTGTGTCATGCGGTGAATAACTAAAATACCGGTCGTAGTAAAAGTTATCGCCAACATAGAAAGATTTATCCAGTCTGACCATTCCTTCCCCATCTTCTTTGGACTTTGAAAAGATTAAAGAACCATGATTTACTTCAAAATCTGTATGATAGGTTGTGTTCCCGTATTTTTCCCGTAATTCGATTTTACTTTCTTCCGGCCTGGTACGGAATGTGTTTCCTTTGTTGGTTCCGTTACTACTCTGGATGCTGAAATACGGTGTTGAAAAGAACACATTTTGAGCATAACTATTCAATGAACCGTATGCTACATCTATCATTGATGAATATAACGGATTATCATCGTTTTGCGACCACAACCGGATGCTGCCGCTACGTGTATCAATCTGTGTCCGGTATTCCTGCCAAGTGCCGGAGAAATTGAACCCGGTAGCGTCCACCATCATCGCCGCCGGGTAACGGATGTCCGGATAATTCCAGGTCTTTTCATAACCAGAAAATATAAACTCTGTATGTGTCGGTTGAATAGACACATGAGAACGTGGTATTACTGCCGGACGCTTGTTATACAACATCAACATCTGGTAATTATTACCGGGAATGTTCAGAAGTGCGTCTGTTTCAGTTTTTGTGTAAGCGTTGGCAATCCCATAGTCACCCAGGGTTGTAGGGGTATTGTTTATCTTATTCCAGGATAGGCCGGGAATATCCGTTTCCTGTAACAACCTGAAAGACGGAACCCCGTTTCCCGTTGCAGGTGCAGCCAGCACCGTATTTTTTGTCTGGCTGGTTAATGTGGCCGTGAGCGTTCCGGAACCGGTAACGGGACTACCTGAAACGGTGAATAGGTTTGGCATGGACAACCCGACGGAGGTGACGGAACCACCACCTGTTTTATTTTTGATAAGGTTGCGTAATATTTTTGCTGTATCTCCAATAACAGTACGGGTTTGAGTGGCTGTATATGCGTCTGTAATTCCAAACCCGCTTATCGTTGTTGGTTTACTTGTTATCATGCTCCAGCTAATAGACGGAAGGTCTTGCGGGAAAATTTGACGAAAGACAGGTGTCCCCTGCGCCGTAATTGGTGCTGCGAAAAATGTGCTTTTCGGTTGTTCCCTGTAATTTACCGTTAAAGTTCCTGATTCTGTGACGGGACTATTTGTTACGGTGAACACATTAGCCGGTAGCGTTAGCCCGACGGATGTAACAGTGCCATTTGTGCCATTTGATAGTTCAGAAAGTGAATAATCGCCAGATTCGTCCTTTAAATGTAGATTATCGTTTTTTATATATATTGATGTGTTATTTGTTTGGTCGAATTTTAATCTTTTCCGGATGTAAAAGGTGGTATCAGGCAGTGACGAAATGAAATTCCAGTAATCATTTCCTGTTTGACGGGTCTTCCAATGCGTGTACTTGCTTGTGTCGGCTTGCAGCAAGGAACCTTTACTATATTTCTCATTAATGGTAGACACATCGTTACTTGTAACAAATACATTACTTGTAACCACCCCGTTTGCGTCCGTCCGGCTTGCTTCCATTACCGATTGTCCGTGTGGTGTTGCCCGGATAGTGGCGTTTTTATTGGTCATACCTATATCGCTCGGTGTTTCGTCCAGGCTGTATAGAAAACCCTCGTTAATACCTATGTTAGAGCCGGAAAAACTATCACCGTTCCGGGTCTGTATGCTTCCGTCTTTACCTTCCGGTAGTGCGCCGCCTGATTTAACCCGCCATTTGCCCATATAATACCACCATTCCCGCCATTTGCCCGAACCATCATCTAAAACGAGGTGTGTTTTCCCTTCGTGGATGTTGGTTACAATTTTAGCGGTGTCGGCCAATGTTTCTAAAACATAATCCAGTTGTAACGGCGTAGCGGAAAGTACCTCTGCACCTTTCAATAACCTGGTTCCGTTCTGGTATTTCTGGCCGGATAGACTTGCGGCAAACAGCAATTGCAAAACGATTGCTATAATGATTTGTTTCTGTGCCTTCTTCATTGATAATTAAGAATTAAAAGTTATTTTGTAATTATTTCCGGTTGTCTTGGTATCAAACATATACAGGGTGTACGGGTAGCTTTGTCCGCCAATGGTGAGGCTTTTATTGGATTTGACAAATGCAGCCGTAATCGGAAACCCGTTTTCGTCGATTATGGTCTTGATTTCTTTGTCCGACGAACGGGCAACCCAGATGTGTTCCTGGTTGAACCGGGGATAGGTATGGCTAAAGCTACCGGTAGATGTAATCTTTAGCAATTCCCCGGCTAATATCCCGGCTGCATCTAACTGCATACTGTCAGATACACCCGCAAACACGGGCAAATGGAACGTATAATTCAGCGTATTGGAATAAATTGTAGAACCATCCGAACATGAAGCACGGAACGAAATGGTATTGTCTATGGCTTGTTGCAGGCTGAACTGATAGGTTTTTGAACCGGTCGATACGTCATTGAACACATGTAGTAACTGGCTGGAATTGTAATACAGCCTTACATCCGAAATTTCCTCACTGCCTTTGGTGACGGTTACAGTCAAAATTACATTGGTATAACTGTCACCTATGGAATATTCCCCGGCTTTTAATGAACTGGACAAGGTAATGGTAGGTGCGGCATAGGGTACAGGTTCGCCACCAACGTAGCAACCATCGGATAAGATTTCCAAACGGTTTCCGGTTTTTTTTGAGAGCTGTACACCCAACGGTAACGAACTGGTTCCTTCACCGTGGAGACTGACGTCCGTTGTAATCTTGCTAAGGCCGGAACCGCCACCGGAACCGCCGGAACCATCACCACCACATGAACACAAACAAATTACCTGGTTCACGTCCGGGAACCGTTGCAGGGACGATATACGGTAGGCCACTTTGTGAATGATAACCTTGTCTTCCGGGAAATTCCAGCCGAAACCATACGGATAGCTGAACAAAAAATTCTGAAAGTCCCGGTAATTTTCCGGGGTGTCATATTCGTATAGTCGTATCATTGTTTTTCTATGTAGAGTGTATGACTTATGGTGCTGTGCGGGTTGAAATTGCGCACCGTCTGGTTGTATTGTTTCCGTCCCCAGCGCAAAAACAGGAACCTGTGCGGACGTTGCCAGTTATGGACTATTGCAATGCTATCCCTGGTTTGAATGTCCGTGTAGGTAGTATCAGCAACAATAGCCTGTTTGAATGTTATCCATTTATCCCGGTATTCAGCATACTGCATTTTCACCGTATCGAGTTGTTCACGGATAAGGGTTTCCCGGATGATAACCGTCGTGTCCCGCAAAGGTACTACCAGGTGATAATTTGACTTTGTGTTAAAGGAAACATACCGTTCCAGTTGCTTTAGCTTAATGTCCAGTTGGTTGATACTCTTTTCAATGGCCGGAAAATACTGTTTGATTTCTCCGGCATCCAGTAACAACCGTTCCGTCCGGGCAATGCTGGTAGAGTCTTTTAACCGGTTGTACTGCACACCCTGCATGACGGCATTGAAATTGTCACTTACCCGGTTACATTCGTTGTATACCTTAGCTATGGCAAGTGCCTGTAATGTGACAATTGCCACAATAACCAGGAATATCCAGATATTAACGGTGATTTTCATTCTTCTTTTTTTTGTTTCTGTGGATGATAAGGAGAGCGACGGCGGCACTAATTAGGAATAACGCACCCGTGCCGATTGCAATGGCCGTTTTTTTTTAGAAAAAAACTCCTTCCAGTTTGCAGGTACTTTTTTGAGCATGGCTTCCCTGACCTCTGCTACGGTAAGTTTTCCGTCCCGGTTTAAGTCAAAAGCCGGGTTTTGTTGTGCTATTTTTGAGGCTGCCAGGTTTGAAGTCTGGAAAATCCAGTTATCCGGTTTATCCATAGCAAGGGGGAAGAACACACTGAAATACAAATCAATGTAGGAATTGATTTTGTTGGCATAAGGTAACAGGTACTTGTAGACATAATCCAGTTGTTGAACATTGGTCATGTTTTTCAGTGCTGTTGTGCTGGTTCCCAGTGCTATGGCGGTGTTTGGCATAAACTGTATCAGCCCGGTTGCGCCACTGACAGCATTAACCGCCTGGTGGTTCATGGCTGATTCATTCATAAAGGTTTGCATTAACCACTCCGGCTCTATGCCTAACCGTTGGGAAATGGTAACAACCTTAGCAAGGAAGGCTTCTTTGTTTGTTTTTACGTAATTATCGTACAACATGGCTGTTACATTTTATTGAGTACGTTTTTTTGAAAAAATACCATCCCGCCAATGATAAGTGCTGCAAATAGTGCATATTTCCCTATATTCAAAGTATTTGCAACATTGGTACGGCGTTCGGCCAGATTGTAAGTGTCAACCAATTGTTCTTTCAGGTCGGTGCGGATTTTTTGCGCTACTACCGGGTCGGCTTTGTCCAGTAGTTCCTTCAACTCCTTACTTTCTTTCAGGTCGATATCGGATTTACTTTTCCAGGGTTTGAGTATGACAAGGGCGGAAGTTCCGGCTCCGGCTGCCACTGCAACAATGGCAACAACAACGATTGGTAGAATACCTAAGTGACCATTAACCCCGCCAAAACCAAAGAACTTTTTTACGGTATCCCATCCGCTGCTTATCTTATCCTTTACTTTTCCCCAGGTTGACTTTTGTAAGGCTTCTTGTCTTTCTTGCAGCCGTTTAAAGATGTCCGTCAGTTTGTTGGCACTGGTCGTAGTGCTCACTCCCTTTGCTTTTAACGCTTCAATCATCCCGGCGGCCTGGTTCAGGTTATTCAATGTTTCAGTGTCCTGTTTGGTGATACTGTCCATTACGGTTTGTGCTTCCTCGTCCGGGTTTTTCGCTGCCGGAGTAACACTCGTGGCGGTTCCGGTAATGGTCACCAGGTCGTTCCGTATCCAGGCGTTTTTATTGGCCGGGGTGTTTTCCAGTTCATACCATTTGTAGCTACCGTCAACGGTATACCTGCCGGTGAGCCTACCGGCCACGCTGCCGCTTGTTGCTATGGTTGCCAGAATGCTGCTGGTTGTACTGCTACCGGCACGCAGGCGTACATTTGTACCTTTGGTCAGGGCGGTTTTTCCGTCCAGTGTCCTGTCTGTTTCGTATGGATAAAGGCTATCTGATAACATGTTACAAAAATTTTAAGGCGGTTTTTACTATGCTGGGGTTTTTCCGGACTGCCTGAAGCAACTTTTTCATGTCCGAAGGGTCAACCTTATCCATGCATTCCTGCAAAAGGGTGGTGGTTTCTTCTATGTCTATGACCGACACACCATTCACTCGTACTACTTTAGCTATTGTCATTGTCCTGTGTTTTTATAAGTTGTTTACTTTTTCCGTTCAAAAAATTAAGGATAATTGCGGCATAGTCCGGGTTCTGCCTGATAGCCGCAAAAATGGTGGCTACTTGCTCAAAATGCACCGGATGTAAGGTTTGCAGCCAGTCAAATATGACCGTTGCGTCGTCGATCCGTTCCTGGTCGTCGTCACTCATCCGGCTGGCGGGTTGTGGTTCCGGTTCCGGCTCCGGTTCACCGTTCAGGATACCGGCCAATGTTTCAGCCGGGATTATCCCGTTCAGTATGCCGGGGTGTTGCCTTAAAAAGAATTTTGCTCCACTTAACAGGGCGGCTCCGGCCATATCCGCAATGCCTTGTTTTTTCTTTTCGGTTACCCGGTAATCTTCCAGTTCATCCCCCAGCTCGTCCGCTTCATCTTCCAGTTCATTGCACCGGGTTTGAAGGGCTTCCAGTTTTGTGGTTAATTCCTGCTTTTCCCGTTCATACCTGGCAATAGACTGTTTTTGTTCTTCCAGTTTTTCTGTGAGCCGTTCTATGCTGTGTTTATCGTCCAGGAATTTTACCACCGGTGCGAGCTGGCCTAACCCTTCGTACTGGGTTCCGGCAAACAGACCACTTAACCCGGCAAATACGGGCGAAGGTTCGGACTGGGGTTGTCTGGTTGTGGTGATGTACCGGGGTGTATTTTCAACTGATTTCTGGTCGATAAACTCTATCGTTACCGGCGGGTTTAGCTGCTTTGCCCGGTTCCCGGTTCCCTTATAGTCGGTTACAACAATGGTAGTCACATCTTCGTAGTTCTTTGTCAAATGGTCGATATGTTCCGAAAACCGGTCTGCCCCGGTCTCCCTGTCGGCCTTGCTGATTGCACCGGGTGATGATAAGGTGGTATAGACTATATCAAAAAAATACTTCTTTCCCGTCAAATCGTAGTCACGATACCGGAGTTTCAGGTTATTGATGATTTTCTGGTCGCTTGCTTTCATGGTTACAGCCTGGGGATTAATTTCAAAAATTCTAAGCGGAACGGGACAAAGTTCAACCCGTAGTTCTTCACCGTTATTTTGATGAGGTCTTCAAAAAACTGGAAATTTGCATAGGTCAATTTTTCGTAATCTTCTTTGGATGTCACGATTTCGTTGTTCCCGCCTGTTATGATAAGTTGAGCCGTGTAAGGGATGTCAATGACCGGACTGACCAGGACAACGGTGTTTTGCTCCAGGTCGATTTCCTGGTAATAACTCATGATGTCCACAGTCCAGGCCTGAATATCTACCTTATCCCTGGTAAAACCCATATAGCGGATTCTTTCATCAATGAACCGCCACAATCCTATTTCATTTATTGTCATACTGATAGCGGATGATGATTTTCATTACAAAAGGGTCGTCCGTTTCTTCACCGTCATTATCATTTTCAAAAAAGGGTTTATCATTGTTGAGCGGGTCGAGAAACTGATATATCGCTGTATTGAGTTGGTTTTTGTGTATCTCATATTGAAGTCCCCAACGGTCGGTACGGATGCGGATGATGTCTCCATCCGTTTCGATTTCCAGGATGATGAAATTTCGGCTATGATACCTCACATAATGCATCCGTAGGGACAATAACCGGTTGTAGTTGGCATTAAACTCTTCCCCTGTGTTGGGGATTATCATTTTCCGGTTCGCATATTTGAAAATGATGAAACTATTCCCGGAAACCAGGTCGTTACACTGGAAAAAATCATTTTTGTTGTATCCTTTATCCAGGAACACTTCTCCCTGTGCTGTTTTATAATCAATGGCCTCATAGAAAACCGGTGTCTTTTTGTAAATCTTTTGATTGGTCACCACGTTCAAACGTTCATATTCCAAAGACAAACCAACGGTTCCCAGTGGTTCATAGTCCGGTATGTCAGCCGGTGGAATAACCGGAAAAAACAATACCCCGGTGATATGCCTTATCCATGCCGGTAACATAATCGTTTCCTTCACATGCGGGTTGTTGATAAGAACGTCTACAACATGATAGCCTTCCATAGCCTACAATTGGATAAAGAATATAAGTTTCAGCGTCACTGTATCACCGTTTCCGTTGTATATGTTCCCTTCAATCTTTGATTGTTCGGGGAAAGAAACACGTAGGGTACAATCTTCTACATTTCGGAAAGGATTCACGGAAAATATTTCCGAAGGGAAACCAGCCGGAAAAACCTCCCGGCTATCTATCTTTAGTTCGATATTGATTTGCCTTAATTTGTTATAATCCGGCGTCCATACCGTAATACCGGTTATTGATTTATACTGGGTTTTTAGCTTATCGTCAATAACAACCCGTTCACCTGATGCGATTTCAAAGTCGAGTACCTGGAACATTATTTTTTAACAATTTGATTATAAACAAAATATAGATTAAAATCCCTGGGGATATTGATTAGGTTCGTGTAGGGGTTTTGCTGATAGGTAAAGCGGATGAAAATGTCCGCTTCCTGGACGTTCATGGAACACTGGTACATGGTCTCATTGAATGTTTTGCGATACCTGGGGATGATATTTGCAACGGGATAGTTAAAAGGGTATACCGGTGTCTGGTTGACGGTTATTTCAATGGTTGACAGGCTTTGAAAGTTGTCGTTATATACTTCAATGCTTTCTATCAATTCCTGGAGTGCATTGATATTTTTCTGGGTCATTTCCGGTTCCGGCGTCTTATCAGTCCGGTAATCGGAAAGGCATTTGATAACAATATCTATCAGTTCTTTGACATTGGTCGGGGTAAATGCCTGTTCAATAGCTTCCTGAATGGCTTTAGCCTTTTGTTTTTTGGCGGCTTTTTCGTTGTCTGTGTTGGTTGCCGGTTCTTCCAGAAATTTCAGAAAGTTCCGGATGGCCGTACCCAACGGACTAAACGCCACATAACTATCGTATTGCCGGGTAATGAAATTAAAATAATCGTTGAAAATCCCGGTTAGTTCCTGATAGTAAAAATCCGTTTTGGTACGGATTTCAAAAGGTTCATACCCTGCTCCTTTGGGTTTGCTGGTAAAAGGCACTGGAATGATTTGTATTTTCCTGCGTTGGCTTATTTCGGCTGTATCTCCCTGTACGGCTAATAGTATCAGGTCAATGTTTACCACCCTTTTATCGTTATTCTTGTAGATTAGCCGTATTTCACTGCCTTTTGCATATTCTTCAAAGGTATAGGTGCATTTGCGAATATCCTTATTCAAAAACTGTCTGAAACTGATTAACCCGGCATCAAATCCATACGGTAATACCGTCTGTTTGTTGATTTCCAGATGTATCTTATCCCCGAAAATCGCTTTATCCGGTAGCAATACCACACCCACTACCTTGTCATGATTGAATTTGGTGTAAGATGTGAGGTCAATCTGTTGACCGGCCAGCACTGTAAAACTGATAACCTGTTGACGTGGAATAATCATATTTCTGTGTGTAAAAAGAGCCTGTATCCCTGTTTGATTGATAATACAGGCTCTACCCTAACCTAACCATGAAGGAACCTAATTCTTAGTTTTTAGCCACACTTACTACGTGCATGGCATAATACACGTTGGTATTGGCATCGGCTTCGGCTGCCAGGCGTAAACGTGGCTTAATCTCTGTGTTCGGGGTCAAAAACTGGGCATCAAAGCCGTCCCAGAAACCTGGTAACACGTCCGTGCGCTTCCTGGTATCGAAAACAGTACATGCCACATTGGGTACAATGACAGTGTTACCGATTTCGAGTTCAAATTCACCGTTCAGGATTTTTTTGTCACACAGGCCAAACTCTGTCTCTGCGGGTGCGGCATTGACACCGGACAATAACTGGATTCCGGTCAGAAGCGTCCATTTGTTCGCCTCAATTTTCTGCTTGTCTACATTGGTAATGCCTACCGTTTTGTTGTCCCCGCTTTCCATGAGTTCCTTATCCCGGAACCCGCCAATGGCTTTGACACTGTACAGGATTTCATCTACCAGTTGAAGCCTACCGGCTCTGACAGCTTGCTGTATTTCCTGGGGTAGCAAATGCAGCATCTTTTCATACATCGCTTTTCCGGTCGCCCCTTTTGAAGAAAGGTTATTCGTCTTAGCCCTCATAGCCTTTTTGACGTCTTTTTTGACCGGTGTGTCTGCCGGCAGGTTGCCTAACCCCAGCAGTTCAGATTCGTTGATTAAATTCATATTGCTATTTTTTTTATTTTCGTGAATATTAAGCCTTTACCAGTCCCGCACCGATTAAGGTTAGTTTTGCGGCGGTTTTAGCAGGTGCAGCCACCGGTAGGCGCAATTCCGGGATGATTTCAACCATAGGCGCAACGAATTTCGGGTTGTCCAGTCGCCATTCTCCGGTTGTGCGGTTGGTCTTTGTGGTTGTATCGAAAACCCGGCATGATGAAGGCTGTACCAGTACCTTATCACCGTTTTTCAGCCCAAATTCACCGTTCAACACTTCTTTGCAGGGAATGTCAAAATTTGCATCCCAGGGTTGGGTAGTGAATGTTCCCGTTTGAAGGATAATAGCCACCAAAAGGAAAAAATTGTTTTCCTCTAATTTGCGGCTATTCACATTGGTTACACCGCTCAATTTTGTGTCTGCGTTCAACATCAAATCGAGTTGCTTTTGGCCGGATATATCAGCGGTGCGATAAAACGCATTGTTGACTACCTTAATCTTGTTGGCTGCAATGGCCATACGGATGTTGTCGGGCAACATCTGTAAACGGATACTGTATTGCGCCCGGATGCGCAAGTCGTCAGTGGGGATAACATTCGTGTTTGCGTTTGCTCCCCGGTTAATCCGTGATACTACCTTTTTTCGCTCCGGTGCAGACGGGTCGAGCATGGCCGCCTCGTTCAGCGCACCTTCTAATTCCTGGTCGGTGAGTGCCGACCGGTCTAAATAATTGGCGTCTTCGCCAAAGAATATTCCTAAAAGTGACATTTCTGTGTTGATTTTTAATTGTTTAATATGCTATGATTTCATCATCCCCCGATAAAATTTCGCTGGGTTGTCCCATCCGGTACTGGGGGTCGTTTCCGGTTGTCGTTACATCGGCTTCCGGATTTTCGCTGTAATGGCTTAATTCCGGCAGGTCGGCAAAACCAATATCACCGACACCGGGCAACATTAGCGGCTGGTCGTCGTCGGTTCCTGCCAGTAGATTTTCTTTCCCGGATACTTTTTCAATGACTTTGATAAGGCCACCGGCGGCTAATCCGTGTCCGAAGGCTTTAACTGCATCCTTCGTGAAAGTTGCAGCCGCTATTCCGGCCAGTGTGAGTAATCCCGGCGAAAATATTCCCATCGCCTTGCTATTGTTCTTATTGATAGTTTTATCCAACCATCCTGAACCTTTGGCAGCAATGAACAAACCGCCAGCCGCTAACACTGCTGCTAATGCACCATTGACGGCCTCTTTTTTATTGAACTTCTGGACGGGTAGTTCCCCCAGTCCAATCCCTTTATTACTGCGTCTATACGACCTTCTTTTTCTCTTTGACATGATTTTTCTAATTAAAATTTATTGAAGTTTGAGTGCTTTTAACTTTCTGGGTGGGTGGGTTAGCTTTCGTGGTTTGGCACGGGGTAGTCCCGGTATTCCGCTGACGGGTTGTTTTTTCTTGTTCCGGTTGAAGTAAACAATCGCACCAATACCTACGGCTCCCAGCACCCCGATTAACAGTGCGTTCTTTTTTAGGCTGGAAAGTACATTGTTCATCATACTACCTGGCATAACGGTAGTGGTAACGCCTGTGCTTTGTTTCTGTGTTTGTTGTGTTTCGGCCATATCGTCGTCATTTTCGTAATCTTCGTCTGTGCTGTATGATGCCGGGTTACTGGCAGGTATGTAGCTGTTACTTGAGGGTAAATAAGATTGGACTACATTGGCAGCACTGGAAACAATATTCCCGGCTTTTTGCCAGAAGGTTTCCGGCTCTGCATCCGGGGTAGCTGTGGTGTTTACCTGGCTGATAAGGTTTCCATCCTCGTCATACATTTCCGCCTCATTCATCAAATTGGCTACCTGGCCTTCGGTCACATTTTCATCCTCAATCGTTTCCCCGGTTTGCGGATTTTTTTTGCCCGTGAAAAATTTGACAATCGAAGTGATGAAACCTAAAGCGGCTGCGATAAGTGTGGCCGCCGCCGCACCCAGTCCGTCCAATTCCCCCAGTCCATTGATAGCTTTCTTTTTTACACCCTTCCTGATAGCGTCTTGGAACTTGCTTTCTTTGCCCTGTAAGGTGTTTACAAATATCTTTCTTGCTTTGTCATAGCTTTCACGCATTTTCCGGAAGTCGTCAATGTTTAAACCGGCGGCTTTGGCTTGTTCTTCACTATACAAACCGTATTGCAGTTTATCGGCCAACTTGAAAAGATTTTTCCTGATTGCCAGTAACAAACCACCTCTGGCGGCTAAACTGACCGGATTGAATTTGGCTACTACTTTCGCTACTGCCTTTGCGGCTGTGGCAACGCCTTTACCGACCGCCTTTGCACCCTTAGCGACACCTTTTGCTACTGCTTTTGCGCTGGTTGCGACGGCCTTACCCGTCGCTTTGACTGCCTTTTTCACCCCGGAACCTACTTTCTTGGCTGTGTTCTTAATCGCTGAACCGACCTTTTTGAAAAAGCCTTTCCCCAACTCGCCTAAATCGGTTCCGGTCAGGTCTGCAAAGGGGTAAACAATGGTTCCATCCTGTAAAAGCCGTTGTTCTTCCCGTTCCAAAATACCCAGTGCATTTTCCCTGTTTGGAGTGTCCCAGTAGCGAATAGCAAAATCGAGCATCCTGGCCACTTCACGGGGATTTTTTAGTATTTTGAACATTTCCGGCTTTGCCAGGATAACATCACGGGTTCTGACCAGGTAACGGTACATGGCCGCCTCGTCGTCCTCTACATCACCCAGTCCGAACCCCATTAAATCGGTAGCCATTGCCACCTGCATCACGTCACCATACAGACCAAAATAACCACCTGGTAAGGGTTGTTCCTGTCCGTTTAGTAATTGTATCGGCATTCCTGATAATCCTAAAAACCCGGCTAAACGGCTGTCTACATAAAAATCTTTCTTTTCGTCGAACGGTTTTTCTTTGTCAAAGGTGAGTATCACCGGGTCTACAACTGTGTACCCGCCGTTATTGTTACTGACAATGACGTAGACGTGTTGAAATTCGCTTTTTCCGTTGTATTTGGCTATTCTAAAGCTAAATGGAATGTTCTTAGCGTACAGTATGGAACCGATTAATACGGCCATACAATCACAATCCCCCCGTTGGTCTTTGATTGTGCGTAACGGAACCCGTAATTGTTCCATGAATGCGCTGTCTTTCTCATATTTGACATAGGTCATTACAAAGTCAAATATGTTGCGCAAAAAGCGGTTTAACCGGGGATTGTATAGTTTATCAGCTACTTTCTGAACCGTTTTATAGTTGTCTTTGACAATGTTTTTCATATATTCAACCGTTTGCTCCACATCGCCATTGGGATGTATCACCGGGTCTGCCAGTTGAAGTGATGAAAAATCAACCAGTTTGTTAAGTTCCGTATTTGGTCGCACCTTCCTATTGGATGTATCTATCATAGTTTCTTTATTTTAAGTGGGATACCATTAGCTTCGAGCATCACCTCAAAGCCAAAGTTCTGTGTGATATTGGTTCCGCTTTGCAGGAAGTCGGTCACAATGCTGCTGCCAACCAGGTTAATGGTTCCGGCTTCAATGATGATACCGGTTATTTTGCCGGATGAAGTTGGCTCAATGGTGTAAGTGGTATTACTGATTTCGGTAGAGGCAATCAGTTTGCTTTTGTAGTAAAGTTTGACAGACGGAAGTTTGAGTTTAATCCGTTCCTTAGCCGGGTTATCAACCTTTAGGTCAATGGATACCTTAATACCAGAAAAATCAACCCTATGTATTTTTGGAATGGACGCTAAGGTTACACTGGTATTTTCAAAGGTCTCTTTTAGAGAGAGTGCCTTGTAGATACCAAAACCTCCGGCTGCAAGCGCCATTAATACAATAGGGTTGACCATCGTCGTCTGTTTCTGTGTTATTATTTAATGACAGTACGACAAAATTACAGGGACGGATAAACACGGTTTCCCGGTTTATCCTGTTATGTCCCTTGCTTCCTTAATATTTCCTGTTATTCCCTGAAATGGTCTATTATTCCCGTTTTTTCCCTTGTTAGTAGCCTGATAATAAAAAGCGGGTTCTTTGATTGCTTACCGGTGGCAACAAGAACCCGCTATGTTCTATTTAGTGTGGGTGATAAAGTTCAGGTCTTTAATGTGTAAGTCATCCTGGAATTGGTCATCTATCTCAATATTGGTCAAACCTTGACCATATACATAATATTCCCGGACAAGATTTCCGGCTATGTTGCGTTCAACGATTAATGTACGGTGCAATTGCCCCTGAATATTGGTCATTGTGAGTGTAGATGAACATTCGACATGAATGCTTTCATCATAATCGTACTCCCAGGTTATTGTTTCACCTATTCTGTCAGGAATAGAAATATAGGTATAGTTATTTGATAGAACCAATGTATTACCCTGGTAGTTTTCCAAATCGAGAATGGATACCAGTTTATCAGAATTGAACACTAAAACGTTAGAAAGAATAGTTTTTTTGTCCATTTGGTTGTATTTTATGGTTTTCAAAAATACAAGTTGTTCACTTTCCGGGAAATAATTAAATTCCCATTCAATGGTTTTGTAATTGGAAGTTGAATATAGTTCCAATCTGGACTGGGTTTCCGGTAGAAAGAAATGGATGTTGTTTTGTTTATTCATAAAAAGCATGGTACTATACTAATTACAGTCTCAGGAACCTCCAAGCCCCAGCCAAAGTAAAGAGCATAGCCCATGCTGTTACATGAGCATATACTCGTTTAGGCTTTGACTACTGTTTTGGAGGTTTCGAGACTACCTAAAAGATTTTACGCTAATAAATTATATATCTGATATGTCTATTCGTTGGATTTATGCCATCTATCTATTTTGTTTTGACTTTTACAAAGACAAAAATAATGCTTTTCTGATAAGTCAACAAAAATCCGGCATTATTGAATATCCGTATCAAACATCCGGATTATTCTGCTTACCCAGTCTTGGTACTTTGCCGGAATAATCTGTTTGATGAGCGGGTCTTTGATTTTCAAGTAAAGAGACACCAGGTGTCGTTCTATTTCCTGTGTTATTGCATTGTATTCGTCCGGTTTGTTTTCTTGCTTTGCCCTGTCAGCAAGTATTTCCAGTGCCTTTTTGTAATCGTCCATAATTTGAACGATTGTATCTTTATCACCGCCAGGTTTGTCAGGATGATACTTTTGGCACAATTGCCGGTACTGTCGTTTCAGGTCGTCCGGGGAAGTGTCAGGTGCTATGGTAAAATATTTACTTTTCATCATCTGTGGTGTTGGGATTTTCGTAGTGTTCAAACCCTTCCGGATAACCAAAATACTCAAAAAGAGCAATCACATGGTTTTTCAAAAGTTTCTTATGAACTGTACCGTATCCCATTTTTACGAGCCGTGAATATAATTCCGGGTTCAGTTTGATTTCTTTGCGCAAAGTCTTTGCCGTGGTATCTAACATGCTTGCAACTTCTTCAAAGTTGTACCGCATTTTTAATGTTTTTCTGTTTTGCATACATGTTGCAAGTTTAAATTATTGATTTTCAGTAATGAATTTTGATTTCTGTATGATGATATTTCATATTACAGGCATTTTACAACCATTTTACAGGCATTTTTCAGCATGATACACGCATTTTTTTGCAAATGAAGAACATATATCATCATAGGTCAATGATTTTTCAGAATAAGTTTTCTCAAAATGAGGGTAGCCGGAAGGCAAAAAAAATGTTAAGGCGTTAAATTGCATGTAATTTATTGTTTTATAAATAATTAACCCTTAACAATGATGTTTTAACAATTGTTACTATTGTTAAGGAAATGTTAAGGGCGTTAAACCTTCTATTTATCAATAAATTACAATTATCTAAAATTGTAGCTTAACAATCCTTAACAAATTATCCAAAAAATGTTAAGGGTTAAATTATTGATTATTTGAATGTAATAGCCATTTTAACAAATTTAACAAGTTTTTGAAGGGTGCTAACCCCGTTTTTGCAAAGTCCCAAAAAAAAGCCTCATGAAAGAGGCTTCCGGTTGATATGGATAATCAGACTATTTTTGAACACGTATGACACCGCCTTTTGCCCGTGCCATTAGACCTCGTTCAAATTTGTCGTTTTCCGTTTCCGACAATGATATGGTATATACAAAATCCGGGTTTCTCGAATATCCTTTAAATTTGATAATCCGTTCCCGGATATCACGACGGGATGATACCAATTGCACCCTCTTAATTTCATTTTCCCAGCCTTTAACTTTTATTGTCCTCATTTTCCTGGCTTTTATCGTCGTCTTCCTCTTTGTTATCGTCCTTATTTTCGTTATCATCTTTTTCCTCATCTTTTTTAAAACCGATGATTGGCCGATGATTGCCCTTTTGTTTTTCTGCCATATCGTTTAAAATATCCAGTATCTCTGCAATCTGCATGGTTGTATCGAGCTGGAATTGCTCAAACTGGCGTTTCAGTTCGGCATAACCAAACGTTAATTCTCTAAGTTTCACGAATGCCCGCATAATCAGAATATTAATTTCAATGGCGGTATCGCTTAATAACACGGATGATAGCATGGCTATTCCCTGTTCCGTGAAGGCATAGGGCAGATACTTAGCATATTTGCCTCGTCCGATTTCTAAGGACGAAAATTTCGTCCTTAGAAAATCGTACTCTGCTTTGGTCAACTCAAACATAAAATCATCAGGGAACCTTTTTAAATTGCGCCTGACAGATGCTTTTAGCCTTTTGTTTTCTACCTGGTATAACTCGGCCAGGTCATAATCTAACATCACCCGTTGTCCCCGGATTTCAAAAATTTTACTTTGGATTACTTGTAATTCCATGATTTTTAATAATTAAAATGGTTCATTATTGAATAATTCTTTTTGCTGTGGTTCCGGGGTTGGTTCCGGATCCGGCTCTGGTTCCGGATAGAGGTATTTGATTTCATACGGGGTGAGAAAATCTTCCCGTCTGAACACTAACGGTTGTCCTACCTGCTTTTCCCGCCTAACCTCGAATTTGTCCAGGCCGTCCATGTAGATTTTCCATTCATACACACAGGTTTTTATAACCCTTTGCCCTTTGTCGTCCCTCAAATGGTCGATGTTTAAATAGGTACGGCATTCTTTCAGGATATAATAAGAGTCGTACTTATTGGCCAGCATGTTACCGGCTATCAGTTTGGGCGTAATATGCAGTTCCGGTTCCGGAAAATCAATGAAGTACTGGCGTACTTTCTCCCGCACTTCTTTCACCACCTTGGGTAGGTTTTGTTCAATCAACTTGTTCAGTGCAGCCGTATGAATATCCCCAGCCGCAAACCA
This sequence comes from Bacteroidales bacterium, assembly GCA_031551645.1. Classification (GTDB taxonomy): domain Bacteria; phylum Bacteroidota; class Bacteroidia; order Bacteroidales; family UBA4181; genus JAIRLS01. Next base: position 26,013 of record JAVBNI010000100.1, read on the forward strand.
CATCCGGGATTGTTGTTTAGTGGAAAGGTCACGGCGGTTCAGGTAATGCAAAAAGTACGGTATTTCCGGGATAAGTAAATCCAGCATTTTAACATTATCGGCTTTGGGAACCGGAACCTTTCTCACCCAGTACCGGATGTCTGACTTACTGGCTATGATAAAACTATCTTCATTGTTGCTGGCTAAAATGAATTTTCCGAAAAAGTCTGTTTCAAAATGGTCTTTTCCCTTTTGATTAATCAGTATTTTGTCCCCGGTGCTTAATGCTTTAATACGTTCTACAACGGGTTTTTTGTCAATGAAACTTTCCTCACAGGCAATCAGCAATTTTGTAGCCCACCCGGCATTAAACTCATTGGCTAACTCTGCGTTTCCCACTATCGTACAATTGTTGGTAAATATGGCTTTTAACCATTTGATAAAAGTGGATTTGCCGGTGTTGTTCTCTACCGAAACCAAACACAGAATAGGTAGGATTTGCTGGGGTCGCTGATATAACAACTGGATGTAATCTAACCCCAGCTCGTATTGTTCGCCAAAGATGTGACGTATAAAATTGAGGGTTGTCTCACAATCACCTTCTTCCGGTTCATGCTCAAATTCATAGTACCTGTTGAAACAGTTGTTTATCACGGGTTGATACTGTATGTGGTCTGGCACGTTGCAAAACGCTTTGTATTTCGGGATATGTTCAAATATCTCTTTGCCAAAATCATCCTTTATGGTTTCTTTACCTCTCAAATGCAACTGTTTTTCAGTCTGTTTGTATTTATTAGGCACATAGACAAACTCCCAGTAACTATCCCCTACACGAGCGTAGTTCTTTGCGTCCGCCGGGATGATGATGGTTAGTTCTTCCTTGTCAACGTTATACTGGTACTGTGTACCGTTAAATATGAATTTTCGTTCACCTATCATCGGTTGATGAAACTCGTAGAATTGAGCGGCTTTAGCAACTTTGAACCACTTGTAAAGTTTACCCGTTTCGTAGGTGATGTCAAATTTTTCAAAGTATGTGCCCGGATGTGATACCGCCATCAGGTCGTCAACCACCGCCTTTGTATTGTCCTTTTCCGAAATAAGTAAATCATCCAGTCCTTTGGGCTGGCTTTTCAACTCGTTACTGCGTATAGTGGCAAAATACATGTTCTTTTTCTGGTCTGCCAACAATTCACGGCACTTGCAGACCATGTTAAAAAAGATTTTAGGCCGTTTTATCAAATCCCGTTCTGCTACCAGGTCTTTGGTTGATATTTGCCGACAATCGCCGTCAAATAAAATGATAATATTCTCTACATTGCATTTCCAGATTAGTTTGAGAATATCACCGTACATGGTCTGTGTGTCTTTGTCTTTGATGTGTGTGATACTGGACAATCCTACAACATCAATTCCACATAGCGCACCTTTTACAGCCTTCAGGTAGCCTTCAGTAATGACCAGGGTATGTATCTTTTCTCCCTTTTCAAACCTCTGGCATAAGGGGTAAGGGAATAGTGGATATGTACCGGCTCCTTTGGGTAGCACATACTTTCTTACTTGCTCTTTGCCTTCCTTATCGGTGTATACTTCCGGTTCCTTCAACCGGACGATTTGAAAAGGCTTATACCGGTTGTAATATTCCTTTTCGTTCTTATTGGGTTTGTAGGTAATAACCCTTTTCTCAATGTCATAGACAATGATTTGAATGTTCCCGTTTTCGTCCTCACTAAAAAGTTGTGTGTCGTACCAGGAAGTCAGTTCATGTATCGCTGGCCATTGCAGTTTAACGGTGTTTTGTTCCGGGGTCATGCCCAGCTCACCATAAATACGGCGTTCAAAAAAGGTTTGGTTTTCTTGTTCCATGCGTTTTATATGTTATATTAGATATTCTGAACGGTTTTTCATGGTGTAGGCTATCAAGTGCATTAATCGGTTTTTTTAGTCGTCCCGGATTTGTTCATCAGGTTGAATAACAAATCGAAATGAAAAGCCTGGAATAAGATAATCGGCCTTGCAAAGTTTTGTTTGGCTTCTTCCGGGTCGTCTTCACATGCGGTATCAACAAAACGCCAAATATCATCGAGCATTTTTTTGAATAAGAACACTTCTAATTCACCAAACGAAAAAGGAACGTTGTACTTTTCGGAGACTTTTTCAATGCAGCATTTTGCGAATAACGGGATTTTAATGCCGTCACACAACCATTTTAGCAGGTCGTTCTCTCTTTCCTTTGCACCGGCAAATACATCCTGGATGATTAACGTGTATTTGTCTTTTGGAAGGCTTTCCAGCCATTGTTTTAGTTTTTGATTACTTGTCATTTTGAAGGGGTTTTAGATTATTTAGGATTGATGTATAATCGAAGGTGTGACATACATTCTGTTTTGATGTCTTGTAACATGGTGGTAGCCACTTCATGTTCTTTATAGTATTCCAAAGGAAGGATGAAGCGCAATTTTTTGAATAAGAGAAAAATAGAGTGATACGCTTCAAAGCCGCTATATGAATAGGCTTTTGTTATCGCTTTGGTCACTTCCATAAGGCTGTCCTGCCTATCCTCATGTACGTGTAAAATCGTTTTTTTCCAAAAGGCGGTACAGAAGGAAATATATGTTTCCAGTTTACATTTCAGGTCACAAAGTGCTATATCCTGACGGTCATACAGGCTATTTTTCCTTTGTATCAGCCAGGTTTGACGCTTCCCCAAAAACTTGGCTGCTACCAGGTCTACCGGTTGGCCGCTTTTATTCAATTTTTGAACGTCTACGTCAATATGGTCTATGACCGTTTGATAACATAGTTCTAAGGTTCTCATAAACTGGTATTGTTGATGTATTGAAGGAATATTTCTTTGTGTGCGACATCCAGTATGGCAGAGAAATTCAGTAGGTTATAAGAACATTGAGTTACAAACTTTTGCCATAAAAACGTAGCATTTGAGCCGAACAGGTCTGTAAAGTTTTTGTAAGTCAATGTATACTGGATTTCATACAACTGGTGCAAAATCTCCTTGTCTGCCATGTTATTCATGCGCTTTGTTGTTTTTTGGTATTCACTGTGGAATTGTTGTTTTCGTTTGTCGTCAGGTATTGCCAAACATTGAACTCGCTAATTTTTCCGTCCCGTGTAGTGTTTAGCTTACCTTGCGCCACTAACGATGTAATGGTGGACGGGGCAACGCCCAACATTTTCGCCACTTCTACATTTTTCAGTATCCTGGATTGCTGCAACGGTCTGATAAATCTATCATGCAGTTCGGCGATTATAAACTCGTTGTTTTTCTCTACCCGTTCAACCTGGGATGTAAAAAGTCTCAATACTGTGCTGTTAATTTGCTCCATATAATTTTATCTCATTAAGAAAAATAATAGGCGGTAACAAACAAGTTCCTCTTTTGTTAAACAGGATTATCACTTTTTTTCGAGGCCAAAAAACGCTCATTTCCAGAACCATATTGATATTTTCAAAAGTTGCCCCTTTATTAATGGGATAAGATTATGATAATGGTTTTTGCCTTTATATCTAACTAACTTTCAGTGGTTTTTTGTATTTGATTACATCTATGTCGGAAAGTGCCGCCTCTACATCTTCCCGGCGATACCTGACCCGTGTACCTATCCTGGTTGCTCGTATTTTTCCGTCCCGTGTCCAGAAATGCAGCGTAGGTAAAGATACTTTGAGTATTTTAGCTGTTTCGTGACGTGTTAATAGAGCGTCTGCCGGTTCCAGGATTGTCGGAATACACCGTTTTACCTCTGTTGCAACGGCTTCCGTAATCATTTCTTTCAGTTCATTGACCGAAACCTCATTAACTAATATCTGATATTTCATAACTCATTTTTTATTGTTTTACGTGGCAAATGTAAATGAATAAAAACAAATAAAACATCAGACAATCAAAGTGTTACACTTTGATGAAGTATACGAAATTTTAGGGGGTGAAATTTTTATTTCTAAAAATTGTAAAGTAGTATTGATTAGGTAATTATATTTTTATATATACATATATATTCCTAACAATCATTAATTTAAAATAAAAAATTGCACTGTGAAGTTTACGAAAAAAAAGCCCTGTTTTTTTCGTAGATTTCAGGAAAGTGTAACATTTTCGTCTAATCTACTTTTAATCAGTCTTAATGTGTTGAGTAAATCAACGATGCTTACCTGATTGTTATGGCGGGTAAGTATTCTTTCTTTTTCCCACCGGTAGAGGGTTTGCCGGGGTAATGCAGTGATTTTTGATAGCACGTTGATTGTATAATGTCCCTTATATCCGTTGTCTATTGCCTTTTCAATCAGTTCTATGGTCTGGTCGATATTATTGATACGGGGAGTTGCCAATCGAAGCAACTCCCCTTCATCAATCCATTCGTCTTTTAGTTCATTGAGCCGTTTAACCAGCAATTTTCTTTGATACAACATTGGGTTCTATTGGTTCGGTGGTGAAAAAGGTATGCGTTTGTAATGTTTTAGCATTTTCTGCCAACGATATTTTTATGTATTTCAGGAATGAGGATTCGGACTTGTGGCCGGTCATTTTCATAATCGCAATGGGGGGTATGTTTTGTAGATATGCGTTCGTGGCAAATGACCGCCGTGCCGTATGTGACGAAACTTTTTTCCATTTTGGCTCTGTCAGGGTCTCTATTTCATTGCCCTTGGTTTTCGTGTATGTAAAAAGGGTCGTAATCCCGGCTAATCGGGCTACCTCTTTTATCAATTCATTGAATGTTTGGATTGATACCTTTGGTATATCAAAATTCCGTCTATTTAATATTTCACGTACCATTGGGTGCACTGGTATCACCACATCCTGGTTGGTTTTTAATGTTCTTTTCTTAATGGTATTATCCGGACAAAAATGTTTCATGTCGAGTGTTGATAAATCAGAACAACGGAACCCGGTATAGGCACCTATTAAAAATAAATCTCTCGTGTTTCTCATCATTTTATCACTTAAATCCAACCAATACATTTGCTGTAACTCCGCTTCCGTAAGATAAACATTACTAACGTCTTCTTGTGGTTTTTCAAAACCCAGGTCAATCCTATAATCCGGGCAAACGGGAATATTCTGCAAAAATGCAGCATTTAAAAATACTCGCAAATTTTTTATTCTTGTACCTACTGAATTTGGAGCATAATTCTTGTCAACTAAAAATTCAAGAAAACTTTGGTAAAAATTAAAATTAGCTTCAAGCAATTTTATCCTTTTTTTGGAAATTTTTTCATACTCTTTCAAATTGTCTATCGCCTGTCGATAGTTTATTAGTGTCGCTGGCTTCTTTTTTGAGTTTTTTGCAAAATATTCGGCAAATGCAATTAAGTCAGTTGTTTTGTCCGAAGTAAAATCTTTTCCTTTTTTGAAGGCTTTATCAAACTCAATTTTTAAGATGTCGTTATTAATTGCACAACCCTTGTTTTGTATTTGTCGCAATGTAGTTAATGCCAATTCCTCTATTTGGTTTAACCGGATGTTAAAATCCACATGTGATGGGAATTGTTTAGTTCTTTTTGCCCTTCCATTGTCCCAAAACTCCGGTTCAATGGACTCATCAATATAATACTTGCACGGCAGATATTGTTTTTTACCGTTTTCATTAATTTTAAAAGCACCGTAATTCAAAAGAAAATAAATTCCTGACTTTTCTGCTTTCGGTCTTGTCAATTGAAAATTTAAAGTTGCCATAACATTTTAGATTTAGATTGTTTATAATGCTATGCCACATCAAAACTTATGCAGGAATATATGCGGGATGAATGTCTATAATGTCAATTAATTTTACGTACTTTTATGTAATCAAAAAAATGTGTAAATATTTGATACTTAACCTTATTTAACGTGTTTTTGTTAAGTAAAATTAAGTTCAGTTGCTCCGTCAGGAACACTACATTCGTTGATTTGGCATCATTTTCCGTCAATGATTTCAAATGCCGTATCGAGCCATACATCCACATCTTCGGGATAGTTTCCTGCAGTTTTTGTCTCGCTTCGTTTATGTCCTAAGCGGACTACCACCATATTTTTTGCGGGTATCACAAAAATATATTGCCCCAGAATGCCGCGTGCATATTTCACTTCCATATTGTTGCGCCGGAGTAACCACCATTGATAACCATAAAAATCGACATTTCGGTCAGAATCCCCGTCCTTGAGCCACGAGGCCGGTGCGGTAGCTTCGTTGATAAATGCTTCGGACACTACCTGCGTCCCGTTCCACATGCCTTTGTTCAGAATCAGTTGTCCGATACGTGCAAAATCACGGGCATTGGTATTGAAACAGCAATAAGCCTTTTCCAGTCCGTTCTTGCGGTCAAGACACCACAACGCATCGTGTTCGGCTCCTATCGGCGTCCACAACTTTTCAGAAGCATATTCACTGATATTTTTTTCGGTAGCATTGGCTACGATAAACGATAATAACTGGGTTGTTCCGCTTTGGTAACGGAATTTGACGCTGGGTTTTTCAACTAATTTAAGACCCGAAACCAGCGACTCGATATCTTCGCCGTAATAGGCTTTGGTAGTAATAGAAAATGGCGAACTGTAGGCTTCGTTCCAGTCAAGCCCCGCGCTCATGGTCAACACATCGCGCAGTTTGATTTCCTTACGGTTACCGGTAGCAAACGGCAGATAATAACCGGCAACCGACTGGTCGAAACTTTTGATTTTTCCTTCGTCGCGTGCAATACCAGCCAGAAGGGATACAATACTTTTGGCGGCCGAAAAAGAATTGCTGAGTGACTGTTCGTTATAGCCATCCCAATATTCCTCATGAACAATGGCCGTGTCCTGTATCACCAGATATGCCACCGTTCCGTATTTATTAAAATAGGGTAACCGTTCCGCCGGGATGCTATTCTGGTTGTACCGGGGAGAAATACGCCACGGCTGAGGATTCCCGGCCTTGATAACACGGTTTTCGAAAATACGGTAATCGTCAATATCCGGGGTAGTATACCGCAATGCTTTCCGTAAATATTGGTTTGACGGGAAGGTGGTAAATACCAGAAGACCGGCAATAACCACGATCAGTATCAACCCGGCTCTTCTTAAAAACACTTTTAACTTATCGAACATATATATTTATAATGTCATATCTGATGTTACCTATTTTCAAGGAGAAAGCAATCCTGTCATTCCAGGAAAATCATTTAAGGGCGCTGCAACATATTCTTTCAAATATTCACTTAATCCTGATTTTATGCACCTCGCATCAATTTTCAATTGCCAATTACTTGTAACGCTCCTTGTAGCTGCAAAAGTAAACAAATAAAAATACAATACCCTTCGCGGCACTGTCGGATTTACTTCAAAAATACTGACAAATACAATGTATTTTCCATTCTCCGGATCGTGTTAAAGCTTAGTTTTTGATTGAATTGATCCGATAACCATTTCAATAGCTTTCGCGACAATTTCCGGATTATCATAGTGTATTAAATGCCCACTCCGGGGATCAAGAATAAATTTAGAGTTATTCGAAAGTTTTGTAAGATCCCGGATTTGGTTGTCGCGTTCGGTTCTCAATTCGTTCCATTGTTCATCGGTCGTTCCGGGGATCTGGTTCCGTTTCCCTGCACAAATTACTACCAAAGGAATGTCCTTGAATGGTTGGGGATTTTTCACGTTCGAAAGATATATCTTTTGAAATTCCTCAGCCATATAATCCGCATCCGGATCATATCTCGGACATTCTTTTTCCGCCAACTGGGGTTCGGGTATCTCCGCCCCGATTGCTTTCTCCCTCAAGCGAACTAATCCTCCATATCTTATGCTTCCCAAAACACTGCTTTCATGGGTTGGATCCACCAGTACGAGACCTGCAACATTTTTTCCATATTGTCCAGCATAAAGCCGCACCAGTAATCCTCCGATCGACTGTCCTACCAGAATAAAAGGCCCTTCAATTTTTGCCGATTCAAGCAGCTGATGTAATTCAAAAACCTCCTGAGTCATGGTACGCAGCAAAGGACCGGCTTCGCTTTTACCCAAACCTGCCCTATCATAGGCTAATGTACGAATATTGGATGGTAAAATCGCTCGGACCTTTTCCCAGTCTTTTGAACTTCCACCTCCTCCTGCTTCAAACAATACCGTAAACTTAGCATTTCGATCGCCGGTGAAACTAACAAACAATTTATGATAACCGATATCGACCAATCTTTCGCTAAGGGTATCCGAAAACAGAACCTGGGAATGTACCGATGACACGGAAGAAAATAAAAACATAATCATCAAGCCTTGTAGTAAATTAAATTTAAACAATATCATTTTACTGAATATTAGACATTTGTTGAAAAAAATTCTTCCCTATACAAAAAGCGCTTGCTTACTTTAACTAAGACAATTATTTCAGTAAAATATTTCATCACGCCTTAAAAAATGTTTAAAAATAATATTTATTCTTGATTATCAACACTATAACAGACACAAAATTTATGTGATTGCTTCATCGTTCCTTCGCAACGATATTCATTTTTTACTTTTAGGTACAACATCCAATATCCATATTAATTATTTTATAATTAGACAAATAAATGCAGAATACAAAATCAAATAGTAACAAAAAATAGTTTTCCATATCCCCATTTGTAGCTAATTTACCCTAAAAATATCCCTTGAAATAGGGATTGTTGCGCGATATTCCACAAATTAATTTTGCTGCCCGAAAACATTCTTATAATAAGTAGACACACAAACATTATAGTTGACCATTAAAACGCATGAAAAAGTATTTTGTTTTTGTAATTATATCTTTTATCACTCACACCCTTTCTGCACAAACCACCGTCCAAGATACCACCTTCAAAAAAATCCGTTTCGGCGGATATGGTGAAATGCTATACCAACATATGGATTACGGCCCCGACCGCTATCATGCCACGGAAGGTGCACCGTCCGACAGTCGTGCATATATATCCATACCTCGAGCAGTATTCGCTTTCGACTACAAGTTCCGTCATGATATCGTTTTTTCTACGGAACTTGAAATAGAATATGGTGGCACCGGTTCGGCTATGGAACTAGAATATGCAGAAGCCGGCGAATACGAAATGGAAGTGGAAAAAGGCGGCGAAATAGAATTAGAGCAGTTCCATATCACCAAGAGTTTCGGACATGCTTTTAATATCCGGCTCGGACATATGATCGTACCCGTTGGGCTTACTAATGCACACCACGAACCGATTTTCTTCTTCGGCACCACTCGTCCAGAAGGAGAAATGGCCATGCTGCCCTGTACGTGGCACGAAACGGGACTTGCCATTTTAGGGCAGTTCAAAAAGATCAGTTTAAACTATGAGTTGATGGTGGTCAATGGTCTCGATCCCAATGGATTTTCCACAGCCAACTGGGTAGGAAGCGGCCGGCAGAAAATATTTGAACAAGCTGTGATGACCAGTCCCGCTTTCGCCGGACGATTTGAGTATAATGGTATTAAAAATCTTCGTCTGAGTGCATCGGGATATATCGGGAATTCAGCCAAGAACTCAAGTAAACCCGAACGCATGGACGGGCTGAAAGGAACTGTTTCCATTGCATCCGCCGATGCCCAATACCTGAGTAGGAATATTGCCGTACGCGCAAATTTTATCTATGGCAATTTGTCCGACTCCCGTGCCATTTCGAAAGCCAATACCAGTTTCCGTAAAACGGGCTATCCGATTACCGATGTGGCGCAAGGTGCGATGACATACTCTGTTGAAGCCGGATACAACGTCTTCTCGTTTTTCAGTTCAATAAAATCAAAGTTAATGCCTTTCGTAAGATACGAATATTATAACACAACCGAAAAGATCGAAGACGGTGGGCGGCAAATGCCCCGCTACAAACGCGATCTTCTGACCGTAGGCCTGAATTATTACATTCTTCCCAACCTTGTGTTGAAAGCCGATTACGGAATGCGCCGGATCGACTCGGGAAATTTCAATAACGAAAATACCATAGGAATCGGCGTGGCTTATGTGGGCTGGTTCGCAAAAAAGTAAAATAATCACCATTTTTTAATCATCAGTTAATATCAAAAATCAAATAATGAGAAAGTTTAATATTTTATTAAGTGTTGCCATCATATCTGTTGGCTTATTTACAGGATGTAAAGATGATGATCCGGATGACGGACCGTCGGCAGTGGAGCAAAAAATTGAGGAATTGGCCTTGACCCCTCAATGGAACAATTACATTGAGGCTGCAACATCCGAATTGCTGAACGATTGTATCAGTTTATGGGCAGCATGGAACGGGCCTACGGGTGTTATTGGCGACGATTTGGAAAGGATCGGAACGGATTTTTTCACAGATAATGTTACGGATATCGGTGATGGCGGTTTTGCAAAGATTATTAAATCAGCAGGGAAACCCTATACAAGTCAGGCTGATGCCATACGAGTGATCCTTGAGGATGGCTGCGCCAATATTGCCAACGAAGTAGGCGATCAGAAAATCGGTGGCCCCAACGGAAAAGCTATAGCTGGCGACCGCAATGCTGTGCTTGAAGTTGAGTCGTGGTACAGTTGGAACTCAATCACCGACTATGCTGACAATATCGTGAGCGTCAGAAATTCGTATTTCGGGAGTCGCGACGGGAAAGCTTCGGCCAACAGTATCTCAGCATTTGTAAAAAGCCAGAATGCCGACTTGGACACAAAGGTTATTGCCGCCATCGACAAAGCTCATACTGCCATCAAATCCATGGATGATCCTTTCAGGAATCATTTAACCGGGGACCCTGTTGATAATGCGATAGCTGCCTGTTTGGAATTGAGGGATGTTTTCAATGATGTATACAAATTACTTGAAGACACCGATTATGATTTTACCAAAACCTTGGCTACTTATGCTGATGTTGTGGTAGTACCGACCTATAAGGATATGAAGGATGCCGCATGGAAATTGTACCGTGCAGCGAAGGCTTACCAAGCTTCTCCCACTCAAGTCAACTTCGACAAAATTTGTGAAGCATGGAGAGAAAACCGTATCCCATGGGAACAAAGCGAAGCTTTCCTTTTCGGCCCTGCCGACCTGTTAGGCTTGGACCCCAGCTTGGACAGTTGGCCGCTTGACCAAACCGACATATTGAGCATCTTGGAAGACTCGAAACTTACGAGTGCTACCGCGATCAAAGGTGCGATCAGCGGTGAGTCTGTACGCGGTTTCCATACCATTGAATTGCTGTTGTTCAAAGATGGACAAAACAGGGCTGTACCCGCTCAATAAGTAAAAACAATGAAAGCTGACCTGGCAAGTGTTTTTAGCTTGTCGGGGTTGCTTGTTTAATGAAATTCCGCTATTAAGCGATCTCATTTTCATGAACAAAGTATTTTTCTTGAATATTCTGGTTATATGTTGTTTGCCAATATTTACCGCATGCGATAAAGACCAGGAAATTATTCTGAACCAATATAGCAAGGTTGCCGACGATGCTGAATTGTCAGCCGGTTCGGCCACTATTTTTGCCACCGGTAAAACAGCCTACGACTCGCCATCTGAATGGGTTACGGGCGATTTACTTACCCGTTTTTATGCCGGCGACCGTTTGTATGACAATCCGCGTACCAGCGATCAAACCGACCCTATAAAGGGCGGCAAGGGGCCATTGTATGCCGGTGCATCATGTGGTAGCTGCCACAACAATGCTGGACGAACCTATCCTACTTTATTTTCTGATGGCGGCTCTGGCAAGAGCGGATTCACATCTATGTTGATATACATCACCCGTAAGAATGGTTCGTTTTTCCGTAACTACGGACGTGTGTTGCACGACCAGTCCATTTACGGTGTGGAAGCCGAGGGAAAGTTGAAAGTCTCGTATACTTACGAAAAATTTACCCTACCCGACGGTGAAGAGTATGAGTTAGCCACGCCACATTACGAAATCGTAGAGTGGTATGCCGACCAGATCAAGCCCGAAGATCTGATTATCGATGTCCGTATTCCATTGCGCCATGTAGGGATGGGGCAGATCATGGCGCTGGACCCTACCGAACTTGAAGCTCTGGAACGCCTGAGCAACTATCCGGAATACGGAATATCTGGAAAGCTGAACCGTATCCAAGATCGCCATGTAGATATGATCGGCGTGGGCGGTAACAAGGCAAACCACTCCGACTTAACCGTAGAGTTGGGTTTTTCGAGTGACCTGGGTGTCACCAACGACCGTTACCCTCTCGAAGTGGCCGAAGGACAATCACAAATGGTAGGTTACACGCATTATGGCATACAGATATCGACCCACGATATGGAGGATGTTGACCTTTACCTGAGTACACTTGGCGTTCCTGCACGGAGAAATGTTAACGATCCTGTAGTGAAAAAGGGGGAAGAAAATTTCTACCGTGCCAAGTGTCAACTGTGCCATACTCCTACATTGCACACACGCAATACTGCGCCCGTACTGATTAACGGAACACGACTGCCGTGGCTTTGCAGTCAAACCATACATCCGTACAGCGATTTCCTGTTGCACGACATGGGTCCCGGGCTCGATAGCGAATACAAAGCCGGCCTTGCGATGGGTAACGAATGGCGTACCACACCGCTATGGGGCGTTGGTTTACAGCAGATTGTAAATGGACATACACAGTTCCTGCACGATGGCCGTGCCCGGAACTTCCTCGAAGCCATCATGTGGCACGGAGGCGAAGGAGCAGTATCGCGTGAACTGTTTGCCCGCATGAGTAAAGAAGATCGCGATGCATTAATTACCTTTTTATGGTCGCTATAAAACATGTATACGAACAAAACAGATATATTTTAATGAAAATCAAATATTTATTATTTTTATTAGCCCTGCTTCCTGCAACCCTCCTCGCACAAGAAGACGACGACAAATACATCGAAAGCGATGTAATCCCGATGGCAGGGAAGAAAGGATTCAGTGTACAGAGCCGTGCCGGGGATTTCCTGTTCAAACCTTACACATTGGTTCAAACCGCTGCCAAATTCAATTATTACGACGATGAAGGCATTGAACTTGCCGACCAGGATAAGGTTTTTAACAGTGGATTCGAAATTCCCTACGCCATACTTGGCGTATCAGGGAAAGCATTCGATAAAATAACCTTTAACCTCACCATCAACGCAGCCAAATCGGGCGCTTCATTGTTGCAACAGGCATGGTTTGATATTAACCTGAAAGACCAACTCCGTTTCCGGGTCGGTAAATTCAAAACACCATACAACCAAGCTTACCTGGTAACGCTTGGTGAAACACTTTTCCCGGTGCTTCCCGTTTCGTTGACCACCTCTGTGAACATTCCGCATTCGCTCAATGCTGTAAATCCCAACTTCGCCACAGGTTTCGATCTGGGTGTGATGATGCACGGCTTGCTGGGTGGCAAATGGGAATATAATCTCGGTATTTTCAACGGCACAGGCATCAATGTCAATACCGCCCAGAAAGGAATGAGCGATGATCTCGGTATTCCCTCGTTGCTATATGCCGGCCGTGTGGCCTACATGCCTAATGGCCTTATGCCCTCACACCAGGGACGCACCGACGACCTGCACAACAACAAGCTCCTGTTTGCCCTTTCGGCATCCTATAATGTTGAAGCCGAATGGGAAAGTAGTGATGATTTCCGCGCAGGCTTTGAGTTTGCATGGCTCATCAACCGTTGGTATTTTTCGGCGGAAGCCTATTACATGCACATGAAATTCACCAAGCTCCAGAAAAGTTCGGCAAAATACGGGTTTATCGGTGGTTATGCCCAAGCCGGCTATTTTCTTACGGAGAAATTCCAAGCAGCTTTGCGTTACGATTTCTTCGACCGCAACTCGCCCGACACTGATGGTTCGCTGAACCTACCTGCCGTAGGGTTGAACTATTACCTGTTTGGCTACAACCTTAAGCTGCAAGCCATGTACCAATACTGTGGTCGCTGGGGACACGCCACCCAACTCGACCGAGACAACGACGACTTAGGCATGGCACAACATGCGGCTACTGTAATGCTTCAATTTTCTTTTTAACTTTGCGTGATGGAAAAGTGTACATCTTTTTTATCCTGTCCTTTCCTGTGGTTCTTTGTGATTTTCTTGTGGCTCTCTGTGTCCGTAATATCCTGTGACAGCGGCGACATCTACCCTGACGAATTCGAATACGAGAACGGCGTAGTAGTGAAAGCATCCTTTATCTTCGAAGAGTTAGGAACCTTCCCATCGAACTACCAGGTACTTTTTGGTGCATTCGGCAACGGAAAAGTGGAACCAATCGTTTCCAAAACCATCGTTAAACCCAAACAGGGACAGGAAGTGACCATCATGCTGGACAACCTGCCCGATGATGCCACATCGCTGAAGTTGTGTTTGACCACATTGGGTAAACAGCCGGTATATACGTTTTACAAAATGGATGTTCCAAAAGCTGTTGGCGACAGTATTGTGATACCAATACAGGAAATTCACCTGATGCAGTTCGACCGCATACAACAACAGGTGTTTACACCCAGTTGTGTTGCTTGTCACGGCAATCCCGGTGCAGCTGGCCTCAGCCTCAGCGAAGGTATAAGTTATGCCAACCTGGTGAATGTATCTTCGACCAGGAGTGCAGAACATCAATCCAGGGTGACACCTTCGGATATAGAAGCCAGTTTTATCATTGATATTTTAGAACATGGCGATTTATTGAAAACCGATCACACATCTATACCATCAAAGTATAATGACGATCTCGCCCTACTGAAAGAATGGATCCGCAACGGCGCCAAGAAATGAATGGTTGAATAACGGAATAATTGAATAACTGAATAACTGATTTTTGAACATAAATGACATACACACAAATAGAATGGAATGATTTTCATGTTACTGTCCGGTTAGGGAGTTTCTGTCCCGCCGGAGTAGCCGAGTTTCATGCAATGATCGAAATAAATGCCGCTTTCGCAAATGCGGAAACACAATACCGTATGCTGGAAAAAGCTGTGCAGCGCTTGGCAAAGCTATCTGAACTGAAAGAAGCTACCCTGGTGTGGAAGCGCTTCTTTGTAAGCGACGCTATCAACCAAACGCCTTACCTAACCGCAAGTGCAGGCAAAGCCATATCGGTGGTACAGCAGCCTCCCCTAAATGGTTCGAAGGCATCCGTATGGCTCTATTTCGTGGAAAATGTACAACTCTCCGAAGATCCGGACGGCACATTGGTAATGAAGCGTACACATTACCAACATCTTTTCCATACCCGGCTCCACGAGCGTGGTACAGCCGAGCATGCCTCACCGTTGATGCCATTACCTTCACCGGCAGAACATCAAACCCGCGAAATCTTCAATCGTTACAGCCAAAGTCTTACCCGCCACAACTGCAACCTCGAACGCAACTGTATCCGCACCTGGATTTTCGTGCAGGATGTCGATGTGCAATATGCCGGTATGGTAGCAGCTCGTCGCGAATATTTCGAACGTGAAGGTTTAACGCCTCAAACGCATTATATTGCCAGTACCGGCATCGAAGGCCGCTATATCTACCCCGATGTGCTGGTGCTGATGGATGCTTATTCTGTTATTGGCATTGAACCTGCGCAAATCAGCCACCTTCAAGCACTCACGCACCTAAACCCCACTTACGAATATGGCGTAACCTTTGAGCGTGGCACATCCGTAGATTATGGCGACCGCCGCCATATCTTTATATCGGGTACAGCCAGTATCAACAACCGGGGCGAAATAGTGAACCCTTTGGATGTAGAAAAGCAAACTGCCCGTACTTTCGAAAATATGCAAGCCCTGTTAGCCGAAGCCGATGCGACGATGGCTGATGTAGCCCACTTAATTGTCTATTTGCGCGACACAGCTGATTATGCTGTAGTCAATCGTTACATTGAAGAACATTATCCAAGTATTCCTCGTGTAATGGTACTGGCTCCAGTATGTCGTCCGGGATGGTTGGTAGAAGTGGAATGTATGGCTATAAAATCGGTAGAGAATAAGCTTTTTGCAGCATTTTAGAAATATTAGCACAGGACAGCACAGAACAATCATAAATGCATTGCAATAAACGAATTAGCTATAAAACAATGTGAATTAAAGATGCTTTTATGAATTTATTTTGATTATCGTTATCAAACCAACAGGTTGTCTCATGGGTGATCAAACTATTCCATTATCAGAAAAGTCAAAATATAATCTTGCTCTCTCGCAATGATCTACGATTTACAATCTGATTTTCGGTATAGGCGCTTAGTGCGCACTAATTAAAAAATGATGCTACCTTTGTAGCATGGGCACAAGAGATCGATTTATGGGGGTTAATTCTATATATTTTTATGAGCGATTTCCGGAAGAAAATGCCTGTTATCGTTAT
>JAVBNI010000200.1:0-19220 GCA_031551645.1 Bacteroidales bacterium
TGAGCTTACTCAAACGAATGTCCTGATCCCAGAATCCGTAATCCCTATGCTTCTTGAATGTTTTCATGACCAAAGATACTGATTTTTATGGATATTCAGCCTGTCAGTGACTTTTTCGGGAGTTTTTAGAGGTGCCCTTAATGATTACCTGACTTTATTGTTATGGTATTGATTGTTTTTGGAAAAATATCAATGTATATGCCATAAATATAATATAATATATTTCAAGTGGTTGACTTAAGGTTGACAATTAAATGTGTTCGGTTTCGATACACAAAGTGTACGCTTATGAACGTTTCTTTTGTTGTCTTGATTATTTGACACCTTGTAAATTGATGTAGGAACAACCTGTCAGGCTGCGATAGCTGCTGACAGGGTTGGAATAAAATCCAAATCCACAAAAAGTATGAAAAACTGAAAGTAATTTATTTGCTGGTTATCAGTGCAATAATTTATTAGCGCTAACCATAGTTGAGATTCAGGTGTTGCAAAACTACGATCCTCCCTGACAGTGGTCGATAGACCCTGTCAGGGAGGATAAGATTATCTTTTATTTGTACAGTTCCCGTATTCCGCTTCCCGGGTAATAATGTGCCAGTACTTGTCTGTAGTTATATCCCTGGTTACACATTACTGCTGCTCCGATCTGGCAAAGCCCCACGCCATGCCCCCAGCCGGCGCCATGCAGGATAAAATTTTGCGGTATACCGTCTTTCCCTACTTCTTTTTCGACAATGAATGCAGAACTATACAGATGCGAAGGCGAAAGAAAACGACGAATCAACAATTCCTTACCAATTGTCATACTACGCTTGGTTCCTTCGATCTGTAACCTGATGATACGGCCGGAAGCACCCCGTTGCAGAGGAATCAAATCGACAATCTGGCCAAAGTCAATACCGGAACGTTTGGAAATCAAGCCGGACAGTTCATTTTGGGAATAGGTGACTTTCCACCGGAAAAAATGTTGCGTTTCCAAATCATAATCATTGAGCACCTGGCTGAGAATCTCTTTTTTGGAAGTATTGCAAAACGAATCGGGCATACCGACTATCCATTCCCGGGCTTGTTCTTCAGACTCCAGCCGCAATTCACACGGATTGACGCCATCTGTTATACTTGCCAGGTAAGGATGAGGTTGCTGTTCCCATGTGTTTTCGAAGGTTTCGGTTATTCCTCCGCAGCATTTCGAAAACCGGGTGTCGCAAATTTCATTATCATAAGCCAGTACCATCCCGCAAGTCGCTTCCACCGCTTCTTTGGCAGTGTGAGAAACAATACGGGTGATTCCCTGGTAACGTTGGCAATGGTCGTCAGCACATACATCAAACAAAGCATGATCCTCGCGGTCGAACCATTGAATCCATTCCGTATCGGAACGCGTGCAACTTTTTTCTCCTGTATCGGTACGTTTGCCGCGCTTCTCTATCTGAGCCATCAGCCAACTCCGAGATATGATGGCGTGTGTTTTCAGAAATTCCAACGATGCTGTCGCATTCATTTCCGACGAAATGACGCTTTGTAGGTATTGTTCAATATCAATAATGTTGATTACAACCAACTTGTCACCATCAATGATGATCTTAAGCGCACCCCGGAA
Source organism: Bacteroidales bacterium (assembly GCA_031551645.1). Classification (GTDB taxonomy): domain Bacteria; phylum Bacteroidota; class Bacteroidia; order Bacteroidales; family UBA4181; genus JAIRLS01. The sequence goes on from JAVBNI010000200.1 coordinate 1,601, forward strand.
GTTCTGCGTCTCCGTGCGTTCCCAATGAAAATCAATCCCAATGGTTACCCTCTGAATTTCGAAATATCCGTTTTTATTTTCGGGAACAAACAACATCTCATTGCAGGTTGTTTCCGTATAACTGTCGACAATACGGCCATTTTTTAACACAACATGGTGTTTGCCTGTCACTTTATCGAACGAGTGTCCGCACTGAAACAAGCCATGCAGGTTAAAGTCAACTTCCACAGCTGACATAATGCCGACTTGTATGTTTGGACAATTCATTGTTTTATATAACTGTTAAGTACTGGATGGTAAAGAATTGACATTTTTATTTTGATGCGTAATTCTGATTTTATGCGCTCATTTTCAACCGATTTTGCCCACCTGACTGAAACTCGGCGAAGCTAATTTTCCATTTTCAATTGTCAATTTTCAATTATTTAGTTGTATCCCAACGGGGCAAATCCGGGTCCACGGTCGTCTATATTTATTGTTCCGCGACTGGATTCGTATTTCGATATGTTGTCGCTTAAGGCAAGTAATAAGCGTTTGGCATGTTCGGGCGTCAGGATAATCCGCGATTTGACTTCTGCTTTGGGTATACCCGGCATGATACGGACAAAATCCAGGACAAATTCCGATGACGAATGCGATATAATAGCCAGATTTGAATAAATGCCCTGTGCAATATCCTCTTTCAACTCAATATTAAGTTGATTTGGATTTTGGCTTTGGTTTTGATCTTGATCTTCCATGTGATATAAGTTTATGAAACGAATAATGAACCAGACTTATTGATAAACAATTGGCGTATTTACTTATGATACATAACATTGGTTAATACGCTTTGCCCGTCTGCCCGTTCGGGCAGGTGCTCATTTTCCATTCTCCATTTTCAATTGTCAATTATTTTATGCGTCGATCCTCGCATATTTTGCATGACTTTCTATGAACTCACGGCGTGGTGGTACTTCGTCGCCCATCAACATGGAGAAAATACGGTCGGCTTCGGCGGCGCTGTCGATAGTTACCCTGCGCAATGTCCTGTTGGCCGGGTTCATGGTGGTATCCCACAATTGTTCGGCATTCATTTCACCCAACCCTTTGTAACGCTGTATATGTAAACCGGTATCCTTACCTTTACCCAGTTCTTCAACAGCTGCCAGACGTTGGTCTTCGTTCCAGCAATACATTTGTTTGTTCCCTTTTTTGACAAGATACAACGGCGGTGTAGCTATATAAAGATGGCCGTTCTGTATCAGTGCCGACATATGACGGAAGAAAAAAGTCATGATCAGGGTACTGATGTGGCTACCGTCCACATCGGCATCGGTCATGATAATGATTTTGTTATAACGTAATCCGGAAAGGTTCAGGGCTTTGCTGTCTTCTTCGGTCCCGATGGTCACACCTAAAGCTGTGTATATATTCCGGATTTCATCATTGTCGAGAATCTTATGCTCCATTGCTTTTTCCACATTCAAGATTTTACCCCTTAAAGGAAGAATAGCCTGAAAAGCACGGTCGCGCCCCTGTTTGGCCGTTCCGCCTGCCGAATCACCCTCTACGAGATAAACTTCGCAATTGTCGGGATCCTTGTCGGCGCAATCCGCCAATTTTCCGGGAAGACCGGCGCCTGACATCACGTTTTTGCGTTGTACCAATTCGCGGGCTTTACGGGCAGCATGACGTGCCGTTGCAGCCAATATTACCTTGTCGACAATTGTCTTGGCATCGCGCGGATTTTCTTCCAAGTAGGTGCCCAACGCTTCGCTGACAGCTTGGTCAACAGCTCCCATAACATCGGAGTTGCCAAGTTTGGTTTTGGTCTGTCCTTCGAACTGGGGTTCGGCTACTTTTATAGAAATAATTGCTGTCAAGCCTTCGCGGAAGTCGTCGCCACTGATATCGAACTTCAATTTGGCAAGCATACCCGATTTTTCGGCATAGTTTTTCAACGTGCGGGTCAGTCCGCGACGGAAACCTGCCAAATGCGTACCACCTTCTATCGTATTGATATTGTTGACGTACGAGTGAACGTTTTCGGTAAACGAGGTATTGTACTGCATGGCAATTTCCACAGGTACGCCGCCCTTTTCCGACTCTACGTTGATGACTTTCTCGATCAACTTTTCGCGCGTAGCATCTAAGTATTTGATAAATTCCACCAACCCATCTTCCGAATAGAAGTCCGATCTGCGATACCCTTGGGTGATTTTTCCGTCTTCGCCGGTAATGTCGATCAATGCCCGCTTGTCAGTCAACGACAGGCGGATTCCCTTGTTGAGAAACGCCAACTCGCGTAAACGAGCTTCGAGTATTTCGAAATTGTATTCTATCGATGGAAAAATGGCCGAGTCGGGCAGAAAAGTGATCACTGTTCCCGTTTTATCGGTTTCGCCTACGATATGTACATCTGCTTTCGGTTTACCGATAGAATATTCCTGCACATATATTTTGCCGCCTTTATGAACTTCTGCCTTAAAGTAGATGGACAACGCATTAACACACGATACACCCACACCGTGTAACCCGCCGGAAACTTTGTAAGAACCTTTATCGAATTTACCCCCTGCGTGTAATACGGTAAGTACTACCTCGAGTGCCGATTTTTTCTCTTTTTCATGATAATCGACCGGAATACCCCGTCCATTGTCGGTTACGGTGATAGAGTCGCCTTCATTGATGATCACATCAATATCGGAACAATAGCCGGCAAGGGCTTCGTCAATCGAATTATCCACTACTTCATATACTAAGTGATGCAAGCCTTTGACGCCCACGTCGCCAATGTACATGGCAGGACGTTTACGTACAGCTTCCAAGCCTTCTAAAACCTGTATATTACTCGCCGAGTATTCGCTATTGTTGTTTGCTGGAATGTTATCCATTATTTTATTGGTTTTATATAATTCTTATTATGTTTTTTTTGCTGATGTATATGAAACCGATTTGTTTCACATACACTTACTTTTTATATTATTTAAGGTTTATATTTTAAATAAAAACACGAAACTTACATCTGAATGATTTTGAATTTTAAGCCCCAAATTTTCTTGAAATCAGTCAAAACGGGCTACATTACTGTTCCGGGTTATTACCTCCTTCACTTTTTTCAGACCAAAGCAAAATCTCCACTTTCTTCCCGTTAATCCCCGGGAACAACATTACAAATCATATTGTCTTGTGGCGTTATGAGGGGTATTATCATGATTTTTACATTCAAACATTACTTGCAAATATAACAAAATACTTTGTCAAAAACAATACATTTACATGTAGAATTTTCAACATGATCAGGAAATTTTATAATAATGTTCACTTCTTACCAGTCCGGTTACAAGGAATAAGTGAATCCGACCATTGCATTGAAGCGTTGCGACGGGTAGTAATTCCACCTATAATATTTAGCGCCGGTAAGATTATTGAGTTTCAGAAAAAACGACAAACTTTTCGTATACCGGTATTCAACCCCTAAATTGATATCCACAACGCTTTTCAAAACATTAAAGCCATCTCCATCTTCGGGATCATCAAACGTTTTGGCATAACGTTTTCCCATGCCAATCAAACCGAAATTGACCAATATTTTATTTTGCAGGTTGTATTTTGCTAAAAACTCGGACACAAAAGACGGCCTGTGCCATGCATATTTCTCCACAGAAGGCTGATAACTCGTGTAATTGACCTTAAAACCAAACTCAAGACTCTCGACAGGGTTAAAATACAGTTCACCACTGAATTTGAATGCGTTCAAATCGTCGGTTATTACAGTGAAATAATTCTGTGCTTTTGAATAAGCGGTATCGTTAACAAAGAAATGTTCCTTGTCCGATGTGGTAAAATCGACACGCAGATAATACGACAGCTTGGTAGTCAGGGAGCCCTTCAACCCGGCATATATTTGCAATTTGGTGTTGGTGATGGGTACGGCAAGCCCCGGTGTAATAAACGGGTTTTCCTTGATCAGGCTGCGGTAGGTATTGGTTTTCAAATTACCGTCAATTCCCACAAACGGAATGAAAATATCCTTAAGCAGGGTAAACTGGAATTCTACTTTTGGATAAATCTTATACTGCATGTTTCCGTCGCCTTCCTTATAGGCTGCTATGCGCATCCCCACTTCCAAACGGATACTGTCGTTGTCCATGATGAACCATGGATTGAGCCCCACCGCAAAATTGTTTCGTAAAGAATCAAAAGCGTTACTGCGGTTATACACGATAAAGTCCACGTTACCTCCAAACATGTTGTTATCCAACTGGGCATTCAGATTGATGGCATTCTCGTTATATTTGATATCTTCTTTGTTAATCGGTATTCCGGTATCATCATACTGGTAAATATTATCCAGTTTGTTATGTGCATATTGGTAACCCATCTGGACATTGTAATTGAGTTCATCCGTTTTAAATTGAGAGGAACGGATCCCCAGATTGGCATCGGCAAAAGTATACCGCTTACGGATATCGCCTTTGACAAAAGTCGTATCGATATTCTTCGTGTCGTAACCGTAATTGTAAACCGTTTGTCCCGACACACCCAGATCTCCGTATAGATAGGAACTGCGGAAAAATTTCTGTCCGAATAATTTAGCGCCGCTGTCTCCATATCCGGCAAACACCCGCTCCTTATTGTCAAGCTTTACTTTACCGTACGAAGCATTATAATTGAGCAATGCACCCCATGCATATTCTTTGTTCCGTACCGAGTTGATGGCTACTTCGGCCAGGGGATTGATATTGGTGCCCAATCCGACCTTAACATATGCATGGTATAGTTTCGGTTGCGGGAGCGGCTGCAATTTGGCTGCGCTGATAGGATCAACTTCAAAACGGGTATCGATGCGTCGCGAACGTATGACCGGTTCGAATGCAGGCTTGACCCGGAAGGTGTCGTTTAAACTGGGCAAGGTGCTTATTTTCTGGGCATCCGATACCGAAGGTTCATAAGGACGCACCAGGATCAACTCCTTATTCAGGCCAGTGTCCTGCGAAAAACAATAGATGACCGACAATTGGCAACTGGCAATCAGCAACAAAACAAGATATTTGGCAAATGAATATCGCAAGCTAAACATTTGGAGCAACTTGTACATATGTTGTTTATTAATATTTTTTAATCGAAACATTATTAAAAATCTTTACTATTTGATTTCTACTTCCAAATCCTCCTGTTTATTCTCTTTCACAGCATTGGCTTTTGCTTCGAGCGCGGTTTTCTTAATGGTAGCCATTTCGATGATACCATCGTCTTTCGACCCGTAACCTTCAATCACGCTCTGTAAAGTATGGATTGCCTGGAAATCGTCGTTTTGAGCAACATAAATATCGCTTAACAGAATGAAGCTTCTGGCCATCCAATATTGATGCGGAGTATTCTTAGCTGCAAAGTCAAATACTTCGTCTTCGGCTTCTTTCCACTTCTTTTGTTCTGCCAGAATTTCTATGATATGATATTTCGATTCGGCACCTTCCAAGCTACTTACCTCTTTGGCTACCTTGCGGTATTCATCCATAGCGTTTTTCAAATCTTTTTCTTCCTGATATGATCTGGCCAATATAAACTGCGCTTCACGAACATTTTCCTGCGAAAGGTCTTTATTCTCCATTACCTTTTGTGATGCAAGCGCCGCTTCTTTGAAATCTTTCAGATGGAACTGGCAACGCATGATACCAACTCTGGCATCTATGATATTACCGGGAATTTCAGCTTCGGCTTCCAGTTTTTTGTATGAATCGAGCGATTCTTTGTATTTACCCTCGTTGAAATTGATAGCAGAAGCCGACATCAATGCCTGCTCGGTAAACATATTGCGCGGTTGCGAAATCACATATTCAAATCCTTTCATGGCTTCGTCGAGCTTACCGTCGCGTAAACGGCAATCGGCAAGGTAGAAAGTTGCATTGACTTTGAAGTTTCCGGTCGGGAAACGATCAAGATAACCGGTCAAGTTGGCGCTGGCCTTTTCACAGTTGCCTGTCATGTAGACGTTTTCAGCCGCTTTGTAGGTCAACGAATCCTGTTCGCTGAGACTTACGTTTGATAAAGCTCCAAGACTGTTGGCATAACTGACATAGGTATCCACTTCGTTCATATCCACATAAATGGTTTTGATACCCGTCAATGCATTGCGGGCATCAGATGAACCCGGATAATCGGAAACGACTTTCTTGTAATAAGCCAATGCCTCTTTTCCCTTATCCGTATTGTAATATACCAAACCCAACTGCAACAATGCTTTACTTACATAACTGCTTTTCGGGTAATCAGCGATCAATGTTTTGAATGAACTGATAGCCTGTTCGGATCTGCCTAAGGTTACATAACTCCGGCCTATTTCGAACAATGCGTCATCGACATAATTCGAGTTGGGATAAGTACTGATCAGTTGCGTCAGCGTTTCGATTTTCTTTTCATGACGATCGACCAATCCATACGAAAAACCTTTCTGGAAGCATGAATAATCAGGCGCTGACAAATTATAACTCATTGCTTTGTCATAATTTTCGATAGCTATCCAGTAAGCAGGTTGCATGAAATAACAGTCGCCGATACGGTTGTAGGAGTCGGCAACAGTTTTTGTTGTCGCATTCTTCATCGCGGTTACGTATTTCTGGAACCAACCGAGCGCTTCGGCATATTTTTTCTGACTGAACGCAGCGTAACCCAGACCATAATTAACTTGTATGTATTCGTCCGTTTGTGCTGCTCCGGGCATCGACACAAATTTACGATAGAGTTCGTATGATTCCGGAAAGCGATCCTGACGGTAATACGATTCGGCTTTCCAATAATAGCAGCGGGCTGTGATTTGTTTGTCGTATTTGGAGTTTTCAAGCGATTTGTCGAACATGTCAAGTGCCTCGTCAAATTTCAGGTCGTTGAATAACTCCAACCCACGGAAAAAAGCCACACGTTGGTAAGCACGCTTGATTTTATCATCCTTTACTTTTATTTTATCAATAGATTCCAGCGCCAGGCGGTAATTGCGCGTGGTGGTATAAGCAGCTACCAAATAATTATACGCTTCGTCCACCTTGTCGGAATAAGGATATTTGATGATGAATTCGTTGAAACTCTTGATCGCCTCGTTGAAAGGTGAGATCAACAATTCGTAACTCAACACGGCAAAGTTGAAATGTGCATTTTCCTGTGCATCGGGATCAAAATCCATCTGTGAAGCCGACGAGAATGCCAACCGCGCTTTTTGCTTGTCACCCGATTTGAGATAACAATCACCCAAATGGCACAAAGCATTTTGTCCTAAAGAACTGGCACTGTTGGCAGCCTTTTCAAAATACTTGATCGCATTCACACAATCCCCCGAATGATAATAAGCATATCCTAACTGGTAATTATCTTCAACGCTTGGACTTTTGCTTTTGATATAGTTCTGGAGATAGGGGATCGATTCCTTGTAACGTCCCAGACGATAATAAGACTCGCCCACAACGCGCATCACTTCGTCCTTGCGCTTGGTATTGACCGAATCCAACAAGTTGGGGGCATACTCGATCACCTGATCATACTTGCCTTGCAGGAAGTATATCTGTGATATATAGTAAGGAGCAATACTTGAGAACGTATTATCGTTGCGCAATTTCAGGAAACCCTGCAAAGCGGTTTCGTAATTCTTGTCGATATAGTTAATGTGTGAATAATAATACAATGCGGGAGTGGCATACTTCGAATCTCCATCCTTGATTTGAAAGAATGATGCGCGTGCCTTGATGTTGTCATGCTCCATGAAATAGCTGTGGCCAAGCAAAAAATGATATTCGGCAGCCTGGTCCTTATCCAAATCACGTGGCGATACCATTTCGAAACGTTCAATGGCTTTTTTGTATTTTTTGTTGTTGTAGTGATACTTAGCCATGCGGAAATTAGCCACAGGCGTTTTCGGATTGTCCGGATTGTCATTGATAAAACGTTCCAGCAAACTTTCGGCATCGGGTTGATTCAGCTCAATAGCACACAAAGCAGTAAAATACTGTGCATTGGAGTACACAAAATTACGACGGTCTTTGGACTTAGCCATCACATCGGCAAAGCACTTGCGGGCGGCAGCATATTTCTCCTTTTCATAAAATTCCATCGCCTGCTTATAAAGCAAATCAGGGTCGTACTGTTCTATCGTTTTTTGTGCCAACACAGTGCCTTTACATAGTGCCAATACAATTATCAGACAGAATACGAATGTTTTTTTCGGCATACCTTGGTTTAACGATTAATCGGGTGAATAAAAATCCGGTAAAGATATTGATTTTCTTCGTATCAATTCAACCGTATAGCGGTAAAGTAATGAACAATGAAATGTTAATAACCTTCTTTCATTTTACATGAAAATCCAAAACCAGATCATCTTCCAGGAAAGCCTGTAAATGATCGCCGATCTTCACGGGGCCGACACCTTCGGGTGTCCCTGTGTAAACCAGGTCGCCGATCTTGATGGTGAAATATTTGGAGATGTGTGATATGATTTGATCTGTCGAAAAAATCATGTCACGCGTATTACCTTTTTGTACCGTTACCCCATTAATGTCAAGATGGAAACGGATATTTTGCATATCGTTAAATCCATTTTTTGCCACAAAACGGCCTACCGGAGCAGAGTTGTCGAATGCTTTGGCTATTTCCCAGGGATGACCCGCCGTTTTACATTGTTTTTGCAGGTCGCGTGCTGTGAAGTCAATACCCACAGTAATTTCGGAATAATAGCGATGGGCAAACCGCGGGAAAATATTTTTCCCCAAACGATTGATCTTTACAACAATCTCTGTTTCGTACTGGATATCCGACGAAAAATCGGGATAAAAAAACGGTTTGTTGTTGAGCAACAATGCTGTCTCCGGTTTGGTGAAAATCACCGGTTCTGGAGACAGTATGTTATTCATTTCTTTGACATGTGAGGGATAGTTCATCCCCACGGCAAGTATCTTCATTGTTGGACGCGTCTACAGCCTTGCTTTTACCTTTTTGCTTTCTTCTTCGTAACCAGGCTTGTCCAGCAGTGCGAACATGTTCTTCTTGTATGCTTCAACTCCCGGTTGGTCGAACGGATTGACACCGAGCAGGTAGCCACTGATACCACAGGCAATTTCGAAGAAATAGAACAGTTTGCCGAGATTGTATTCGTTGATGGCGGGAATTTCAATACGGATGTTGGGTACGCCGCCGTCGACATGCGCCAACATCGTTCCCAGTTCAGCCATTTTGTTTACTTCGTCGATACGTTTTCCCGAAAGGAAATTCAGCGTATCCAAATTGGCCGGATCGTCAGGAATGCGGATTTTGTGCGCCGTACGTTCCACAGATATCACCGTTTCGAAAAGATTGCGCAATCCCTCCTGGATGTATTGTCCCATCGAATGTAAATCGGCAGTGAGGGTAACGCCTGCCGGGAAAATACCTTTGTTCTCCTTGCCTTCGCTTTCGCCGTATAATTGTTTCCACCATTCGGAGACGTACAAAAGTTTCGGATGGTAGCCTGCAAGGATCTCGGTGGTTTTACCGGCCTTGTATAACTCATGGCGGGCAGAGGCATAAATGGCTGCAGGATTTTCTTCAAACGGTACAGCCGGAGCGGTTGCCTTTTGCATATCGGCTGCGCCCTGTACCAATTGGCGGATACTAAATCCGGCAATGGCAATGGGCAACAAACCCACTGGGGTCAGCACCGAATAACGGCCACCCACATCGTCGGGAATCACAAAGGTGCGATATCCTTCCTGTGTCGCCAGCGTGCGCAATGCTCCGCGCTTTTCATCGGTAACAGCCACAATCAGGTCTTTGGCTTTTTCTTTCCCGACTTTTCCCTCTAAGTGGTCTTTCAGCAAGCGAAAAGCTACAGCCGGTTCAGTGGTTGTTCCCGATTTGGAAATTACCACAATACCATACGAGTGGGTTTCAAGCAAATCGAATAACTCGTAAAGATAGTCTTCACTGATATTCTGTCCGGCAAAAACCACTTTAGGATTTTCATTTTCTTTCATTTGCCAGAAATTATCCGACAAGGCTTCCAATGTGGCTTTCGCTCCGAGGTAAGACCCGCCGATACCTACAACAACTACGATTTCTGCATTCTTCTTGTAGAAAGAAGCCACTTCTTCGATAGCTACAAATTCAGCTTCGGTTATTTGCGACGGCAATTGCACCCATCCCAGGAAATCATTGCCTTTGCCTGTCTTTTCGTACAAGGCTTTTACATAATCCAACGCCGGTTTCTGGTTGGCATACACTTTTTCCTTCGATACAAAATCGGTAATTTTATCAATATTGAGTTTCATATTTTAAATTTTCAATTCTTTGTTTTCAATTAATTCAATCTGCAATTACAGGGTTTACGCCATCAACCGATGTACACTTCCAATATCTCGGTAGGCTCCGAAGGAACAAGCCGGATATTATCCAGAATGGCTGGTAACAGGATGGTATCGCCTTTGTGGACGGCCAGCGATTCTTTGCCGCACCATTGAATCGTACACGATCCGGACGTACAGATATATATGATAAATGAGTCTATTTTGTTGTAATCCTTTTCCATCGGCTGTTCAATGTTGATGATGTTGGTGGTGAAATACGGACAGTTTACCAACTCCGTTGTTGCCTGTGGCGTTTTTTGATAACGGGTCTTGTATTCGTCCTGCAAACTGTAATCGATGGCATCCACGGCCAGTTCGGTATGCAGTTCCCGCGATTTACCGTTGGCATCGACACGATCCCAATCGTAGATACGGTAAGTGATATCGGATGTTTGTTGTATTTCGGCCACCATGATATCCTTGCAGATGGCATGTATTCTTCCGGCGGGAATAAAAAAGACATCACCCTTGGATACTTTTTCAAAATTCATGATGTCTTTCAGGGTCTTGTTGTTTACCGCCTGTACGTAAGTAGCCTTGTCCACTTTCTGATTGAATCCGACAATCAGGTGGCTGTCCTTTCCGGCTTCCATTACATACCACATTTCCGTTTTCCCGAATGAATGATGGCGTTCAGCCGCCAGCTTGTCGTCCGGATGCACCTGTATCGACAAATCGTCCTGCGCGTCGATAAACTTGATCAATATCGGAAATTCAAGGCCGAAACGTTCATAAACTTTGTCGCCTACCAGGTCACCCATATATATTTCAATCAGTTCCTGGAGGTTATTGTCTTTGAGAAAGCCGTTGGCAACCACTGAAATATCACCGGTAACACCCGATAATTCCCAGCTTTCACCACAATGCTCTATATCGGTTTTCTTGCCCAGAACGGTTTTCAGACGGTCACCGCCCCAGATGCGTTCCTTTAGTATAGGAGTAAATTTGAGGGGATATAATAATTGGTCAGCGCTCATGTGCTTATTATTTACGTGGTTAAAAAATATTAACTTTTAAGAATAAAATCGTAAAAATAATCAAACTACAGTTGAAACAAGTGATTACGGTGAAATTATTTGATACAAAAATACACGCATGCTGTCAATTTACATTCCGTGTACGCACACGAAGTAATAATTTTTGTATCGCGTACGTACACGGAATTACAAATCAATACAAAAATGAAATTTCTTTCATGAAATATTCAACAAAACATCAATAATCGAGTTTAATCCGGATCTTGACCACCGACAGAGCTTTGCTCCTCTGACAGAATCTATCGACCACTGTCAGGGGTTTGTTGGCTAAAACAATCCTACGATATTTCCGTCCTTGTCGATATCAATGCGTTCGGCCGATGGTTCCGCCGGAAGACCAGGCATCCGCATGATTTCACCTGCAATCGGGATAAGGAAGCCGGCGCCGGCAGCGATTTCCACTTCGCGGACATAAAATACGTAATCCTTGGGAGCGCCCAACAGAAAAGGATTATCCGACAATGATTTTTGTGTCTTTGCCATACATATGGGCAGATGTGACAGTCCCAGGTCGTTGATTCTTTTGATGTCCGACATTGCCTGTTTGCTGTATTCTATCTGACCTGCGCCATATATTTGCCGGGAGATGATCTCAATTTTCTTCTCGACAGGTAAATGAAGATCGTACAATGGTTTGAACGGAGTTGATGTACGACTTGTGATCCGCAGGACGGCCTCAGCTAACTCGATAGCTCCGCTACCGCCTTCGGCCCACACATTGGTAGAGATAGCCTGCACACAATGTTCGTTGCAAAGTTCCTTCACCAATTCAATCTCCTCCTCCGTGTCGGAAGCAAAACGGTTGATAGATACGATCACAGGCAAACCAAAGTGCCGGGCATTTTCCACATGCTTGCTCAGATTTTCCATGCCTTTGATAATAGCCTTCAAATCGGGTTTCTTCAAATCGGAAAGAGCCACTCCGCCGTGGTATTTCAAGGCGCGGACTGTAGCCGCCAGGACGACTAACTTGGGCGAAATCCCTGCATTGCGGCATTTTAAATCAAGAAACTTTTCCCCACCAAGATCAAAGCCGAAACCGGCCTCGGTCACTACGTAGTCACTCAACGACATGGCTGTAAGGGTGGCAATGGTGGAATTGGTGCCCTGGGCGATATTGGCAAATGGTCCGCCGTGCAGGATAGCCGGTGTATTTTCGGTGGTTTGCACCAGGTTGGGATAAATCGCATCGCGCATCAGGACGGTCATTGCTCCGTCGGCTTTCAGGTCGCGGCAATAGATGGGGCGCTTATCATAGGTGTAACCGATAAAGATGTTACCGATACGTTGTCTTAGATCATCTAAACTGGTGGACATACATAGGATAGCCATCAGTTCGGATGCGGCCGTGATATCAAAACCTGTTTCACGAGGCACCCCGTTGGCTGTTCCACCCAGAGCAGCAATGATGTGGCGCAGTGCACGGTCGTTCATGTCCATTACCCGCTTCCAGACAACCGTACGTGGGTCAATCCCCAGGTTATTGGTCTTGTTCTGGATATTATTGTCAATCATGGCAGATAACAGGTTATGCGCTTTTTCAATAGCCGAAAAGTCACCTGTAAAGTGCAGGTTGATATCTTCCATGGGTAACACCTGGGAATACCCGCCACCTGCCGCGCCTCCCTTGATACCGAAAATAGGACCCAGCGAAGGTTCGCGTAACGCCACGATTGATATCTTCCCTAAACGGTTGAGAGCAAGCGACAGCCCGATGGATACCGTTGTTTTACCTTCTCCGGCAGGAGTAGGCGACATGGCCGAAACCAGGATCAGGTTGGATCGTTCTATTTTTTCCTTATCGATCAATGACAGCGGGAGTTTGGCTTTATATCGCCCGTATTGCGACAGGTCATCTGCCGCAATATCCAGTGATGCTGCGATTTCCGTAATGGGTTTCATCTTAATGGAACGCGCTATTTCAATATCACTCAGCATATTGTTCTATGATTTATTATGATTAATCTAAATGTGTGACCTGTCAAAAAGTCATATTATTATAACAAATATAATCTTTTTTGTTTGATTTCCATAAAAACTGCGTGAAAAAGTTTGCATACCTTTACAAGTCGACAGTGGACAAACAATTCTGAAACAGGGTGTAAGACCGTATCTTAAGTTAAAGATTGTTAAATCGAATTGATCGTGGTACGTATATTGTATTTTTGTATCGAAATGTAATGGCATGAAAAAAACCACCTTCTATACATTGATTTCCGTTGCAGGGGTTGCTTTGGCGGGACTCATCGGAGTACAAGCCTATTGGATCAACCATGCATATACCATAAAAGAGCAGCAGTTTGACCAATTGGTGAATACCACGATCAATCGTATTACTGAAGACATACAGACATACGAAATGGTACAGGTTATTCACGAGCTGGATGCGCCCTACCCGTTTCAACGAAATGCTAAAGCGCAAAGTCCTCAAAAAGCGGTACTTGACACAATTATTGCAGGAAAGAAGCAGCACGGAAATACACATCCGAACATTTCGCGGGAAGAAAAATATTCATATTGGGACAATGCCGTTCGTAACTATTGGCAACCTCATAACATTGTACAACAGAGTTTCATGCAGGTAAACGCACAATTCGACGGCAATACGTCCAGCATGCAGATCACCGGATCGATGTCCGTGATGCAGCCTGAACTGACAGCAGAGCAGTGGCGTGCCAGGCGTAAAATGCTTACCGAAGCAATTATTGAGAAAATGCAACGTTGCAATTTCAAACTCGAAGAACGGATTGACGGTGAGTCTTTGGATTATATTGTCCGTTCGGAATTATTGAAGTCGGATATTGACCAGCCTTATGAATATGCAGTTTATGCAAAGGATTGTAAAAATAAGATTTACCAGTCAAAGAGTTTTTCTCCTAAAAAGGAAAATGAACAGTTTATTGCGACACTTTTTCCATTCGACAGGTTTGAATCGCAACCGTACTATCTGAGTATGTATTTTCCGAAACAGGGTAATTACCTGTTTAAGTCTATCGGGGTGATGAGTATATCATCCATGGTGTTTACCGTTATTGTTATATTGACTTTTTCGGCAACTGTTTACCAGATGTTGCGTCAAAAAAAGATTACCAGCATTCGCACCGACTTTGTCAATAATGTGACGCACGAATTGAAAACGCCTATATCGACCATTTCGTTGGCTTCGCAAATGTTGAATGATAAAAGCATTCCCAATGAATCAAAGAATTATGACCATCTTTCATCCGTGATTGCCGACGAAAGTAAGCGCCTGAGCCAGCAGGTGGAAAAAATATTACAGATGGCCATTTTTGATCGTGGTAAAATCATGTTGAAATTCAAGAAATTGGATGTGAATGAATTGGTCAACATGGCTGTGCGCAACATGCTTATCCAGGTTAAAAACAAGAACGGACAGATTGTCAAAAAATTAGATGCGGGAAATTCTGTTGCCGAGGTGGATGAGATACACTTTACCAATGTGTTGTTCAATCTGGTAGATAATGCTATTAAATACAGCAATGGTAAGCCTGATATCACCATATCGACGTTTAATGCCCATGGGAAAGTTTGTATTTCGATACAGGATAGGGGGGTAGGCATCAATAAAGCCGACCAGAAACGGATTTTCGATCAGTTTTACCGTGTTTCTACAGGCAATGTGCACAATGTGAAAGGATTTGGTTTGGGTTTGGCTTATGTAAAGAATGTAATAAGTACCCATAATGGTACTATTCATGTGGAAAGCGAACCGGGCCAGGGTACTTGTTTTACGATTATCCTGCATCACAAGCAACCTTCGAAAATGATGCCGGTTAACAACATGTAATGAGATAAGAACTTCTAAATTAAACCAAAACATAAAGTAATGGCAAAGATATTATTAGCTGAAGATGATGAAAATTTGGGTGAATTGCTCAAAAACTACCTGAATGCCAAATTGTTCGAAACCGATTTGTTTAGTAATGGAGAATTAGCGCTTGAAGGATTTCGCAGAGGACGTTACGATCTCTGTATTCTCGATGTAATGATGCCTGTCAAGGATGGATTCACACTGGCACAGGACATCCGGACGATCAACAAAACGGTGCCGATTATTTTCCTGACCGCCCGTTCGATGAAAGAAGACGTCCTTGAAGGGTTTAAGATAGGAGCCGACGACTATATCACCAAACCGTTCAATATGGACGAATTGCTTTTCCGTATCGAAGCGATTTTACGAAGGGTTAAAACAGATACGCAACAATTCTGTCCGCAAGCGTATACGCTTGGTAAATATACTTTTGACGTTCAGAAACAATTGCTGCAAAGCGGTGAGACTTCCCACAAGCTCACTACTAAGGAGTCGGAATTGCTTAAGTTACTTTGCGATAATGCCAATCAGGTGCTTGAACGGAATTATGCCCTAAAAACCATCTGGGAAGATGATAATTATTTCAATGCCCGCAGTATGGACGTATATATCACCAAACTTCGCAAATATCTAAAGGACGAACCCGTCGAAATCTTGAATGTTCACGGGAAAGGATTTAAATTAGTGGTTTGATTTTGGGTTATAATTTTGCCACGAAGGCACGAGGAAAGTTTTAGTGTCTTGGAGTTTTTGTGGCCGTTTCATCGGCATCATTATGAATTAAGAAATATTTAAAATCTCTTAACAGTATTTTTCATATCTTGCTGCACAAAAATAAGCGGTATATGAAACATATCAAAGTCGGTTTACTTCCACGGATTATCATAGCTATCGTGGCGGGCATGCTGCTCGGTACGGTTTTACCTGCAGATCTGGTGCGGATTTTTGTAACCTTTAACACTATTTTTTCTTCTTTTCTGAATTTTTGTATCCCATTGATTATTTTGGGGTTGGTGGCGCCCGGTATTGCCGATCTGGGTAAAAATGCCGGATGGTTGCTGGCGGTTACTGCTTTGATTGCTTACGGATCGACGCTCTTTTCAGGCTTTTTTACCTATTTTTCATGTAATGCGGTTTTTCCTTACCTGATCGAACCTGATCCTGGAATATTTGATAGGATGGGGAGCATCGACAATCCTGAGGCCGGGCTGCTTGCACCTTATTTTACTTTTGAAATAGAGCCTGTTTTTAGTGTAACGACAGCTTTGATCCTGGCATTCGTACTGGGTATCGGCATTGCCGTAAGCAAAGGAGAAACACTCAAATCGGCATTGTCTGAATTCAGGAATATCATTGAGCGCGTCATTTCCGCAGTCATTATCCCGTTGTTGCCCATCTACATATTCGGTATTTTTCTCAATATGACATCCTCGGGAACAGTATTTACCATTATCAAGGTATTCAGTAAAATTATCGGGGTTATTTTCATCCTGCATATCCTGCTTCTGCTTATCCAGTATTGCCTTGCCGGAATAGTTACTAAACGCAATCCGTTAAAGATGTTATACAACATGTTGCCTGCTTATATGACGGCATTGGGGACATCATCGTCGGCCGCTACCATTCCTGTTACCTTGAAGCAGGTGAAGAAGATGGGTGTTCAGGAAGATATTGCTGATTTTTGTGTGCCCTTGTGTGCTACGATCCACTTGGCAGGTAGTACCATGAAAATAACTGCGATGGCTTTAGCTATATGTATGTTGACCGGTATGCCTCATGATACTGGTCTCTTTGCCGGGTTCATCATGATGTTAGGTGTAATCATGGTTGCTGCACCGGGTGTTCCCGGAGGCGCTATTATGGCTGCAACAGGAGTCCTGCAATCCATGTTGGGATTCGGAAATGATGCTATCGGGTTGATGATCGCTCTCTATATTGCTATTGATAGTTTCGGGACAGCCTGTAATGTGACAGGTGATGGCGCTATTGCATTGGTAATGGACAAGATTGGGAAAAACAAATAAAAACTTTTTGGAAAAAAATCAGATAAGGAACGCGAACAAAATAATTTTCCCAATTCAAGCAGATATTCGATAATTCAGTTCAGGTATCTTAGGATGTGGGCTTATGTTTTGATAATCAATTTCTTTCTTGTCTATTTTTTGACCTGTTTGATAATATTTCAAATTCAGCCTGATCACCACGGTCAATCCTGTTGATGTTTGAGTTTTGCTAAAAGTATCCATAACAGTTTGATAGCTATCAAATACTAACCCGTTTGCCGCTTTGTGCAGATGACAAAAGAGACGATGTTCAATAGGATTCCATTTGGATGAGTATGGCGGGTAATGGCATATTATCAGGGAAATCCCGGTTTGTTTGGCAAATCTGGTCATCATATA
>JAVBNI010000118.1:0-6762 GCA_031551645.1 Bacteroidales bacterium
GATTTATAAACGGATAAAATTTCATACGGGAATTGATTTTGCAGAACCAAAGGGTACTCCCGTGTATGCCGCAGGCGGCGGGGTTGTCGTCCGCAAGGGATATAATTCGGGGTATGGGAACTTTATCGAGATTCAACACGCAGGCGGTTTCCGCTCGTTCTATGCGCATTTAAGCCGAACGCTGGTAAGTGCAGGCGATTCGGTAAGTATGGGCAAGTACATCGCCTGTGTGGGCAACAGCGGGCTTACGACAGGCTGCCACCTGCATTACGAAATAAGGAAAGGCAACCGCTTTTTGAACCCGATAGAATGGTGTTGTTGCTTGTTTGAAGTGTTGAAATTCGAATAGTAACAAACGCCCAAATTACTCCGGGCGTTTGTTTACTTGAAATTATTCCACAATATCTTCAACTATGTAATCGAAATTTGTAGGCAATACCAATTCGTCAATGGACTTAAATTGCAAGAGAGTCTTTTGTGGCATGAAATCTTCAGGTAAAGCCACTTGTTTGTTTTCAATTTTTAATGTGAGTATGATCTTATTTTCTACTGGTTCTCTTTCATAAGAAATGACAATAGCGACTAACATTTTGCCAAACCACAAAAGATTTATTTGCTGATTTACTTTAGAATTAAACAATATTACCTTTTCGGATTCATTACAATTATTTAAATCAATAGCCCCGATGATAATATTCCCCATTTTTATTTCACTCGTATTCGCTGTGATGATGGCAGTATTAGATATGTCTATTTTATCTTTTGAAATAGTCTTGTGTTCATAGACAATGTTACTCAGGGCTATGTTAACTATTTCTCCAGCAAATGCACATGAAATAGCTTCTTTATTTTCATCTTGCATACTTTTAATAGATGCAATCACCTTTGAATAACTATTATTTATCAGAACTGGTGCTATTGTTATTTTATTACCTGTATTAATTGAGCCACTTTTGACCTTCCATTTAATTATTTTTCCAGCACCAAGAATTGGCCGGTCATATTCTCGGTTATAGAACATCAACAACTCTCCTTCATTAATATCATTACAATGCACGTATTGTTTCTTTTCCTCTATCGCCTGAATAATAGTTTTTCCATTATACCAATCACAAACTAACGGAGTAAATACATTTATATCATTTGCTCTATTGTTGGTATCAAGACTTGTCGGTATGATCGTATGCTCTGGATCTTCTCCAATGATATTTAATAATGCTTCTTTTGCTGTTTCATAATCTTCCTGTCCGTTACATTGATCGTATTTAGTCAATAGAATTATTGTGTTTTTTGTTCCATGTAATTTTTGCCATATAAACCATGAACAAAAAAACTCCTTCATTTTTGTTATATATTTTCCATTTTTCTCATCTATTTTATAGGTATTCAAATCCAGCAATTGCTTAATTTCAATTGTAAAAACCCCAATGTTGGCCAAGGACAATCCTTTGTAACGTTGAGTTACATAACGACTTCCTCCTGGAGTATCTACTAGTACATAACCTCCAGCATCTTTAATGTGTACATATTTGGAAGTACCATCTGGATCACCGTGTTCAGCTTCACTGCTTTTTTCATATTCGTCTTTAGCTGTATCAACGAAATAACTAAATAGCCTACGTTGTTGATAGTATTTTCCAATTCTCGATTTAATTTTTTCCACTTTATTGGCAAATTCAACATCCGTCAAATCATGAGTTTTTATATATCCAATCATTGACGATTTACCCGCATTAACAGGACCAAAAAATACAAAATGTCCTTTTTGTGTATCCTCTGTATTCTTCATAATTTATTTCCTTTCTTTTATTTCGTCAACAAAATCATTCCATCCCGTGGAATTTTTTAATAAAATGTTCTCATCATCTATATTTATAGAAATCATATAGTGATAAATTTCTCTGTTTTTGCCTTCAGCATCCTTACCACTTTCTATTACGTTCCCTAATTCGACATTATTAAACCGTAAGAACAACGAGTTATCCGTTTTATTCAAATCGACTTTGATAGAATCAACTAATATTCCTTCACTATTTAATATTTCAACACTATTGCAACGACTTAAGTTTCGACCAATAATCTCTATCCCGTTTTCTTTGGGATGTAACCCATATATAACAATTGTATGCAGATTCGGTTTAACTATTTGTATTTGGTTGCTTATACGGACTTTGCTTCCAGAAGGAATGTTTCTATCAATAACGGCATGTGCACATATGAAAGAATCATCTCCTATCTCAATAGGGCCGAAAATGCGAGCAAATCCACAGACCACCACTTTGTTTCCAAGTTTTGGATGCCTTCTTCCATCTACTGTTTTATTGTGTTTTTCATTGACTTCGCGAGCTCCCAATGTTACTCCTTGTAGTATATAGCACTCATTGCCAATCTCGCAAGTTTCACCGATTACCGTACCATAACCATGGTCTATAACAAAACTAAGTCCAATCTTCGCTGCGGGATGGATTTCAACTCCTGTTTTAGCTTTTGTATCTTCCGATAATTTACGAGCTTGACCACGCAAAAAGGAATTCATCCCCCTAACATCTTCTTCTTCGTAGTCCTCCTTTTCTATTAAAAAGTTATCAAGCGTATAGATAAAATGAGCAACCCTATACATAATGACTGCGTTCAAAGATTTATAGGAGCTTATTACATAATTCACATCCTCCTCTTCGATTTCTATTGTGCTGTCATTACCAGAATCTTTATTTTTTCTGGAAGCAGGGTCTCCCTTTACTAAAGCAAGTATGTCGTCCTCAATGATTCGTATTAATTGATCTATAATTTTACCCTTACCATTATCATCAAAATACACGTTAAAATAATCTGCTTCAAACAGATATTCATCAAGGACATTTGAAAGGACATTTGATAACTCATTTAGTGTTTTAAAATATTGTTGCCCTGTATATTTCATATTTTGTCAGTTTGTTAAAGTATTAATAATTTCTACCTCCGTCAGGTGATACAGTCACAACAACTTTATTCTTCTCCATTTTCCCTGCTACACGCATCGCCCCAATAATGTTGGCTATTGAGGAATAGCCCAAGTATAATCCGAGTTTTCTTGATACATCATTTTTAAGATTTTCAACTTCTTCATTAGAGACGTTTATCATTTCCCCAACCAATGAAGCATCAAGAATACCCGGAATCTGCCCAATGGCAATCCCTTGTATGATATGAGGTTTTGCTTTCCCATTCAGGATGTCGCATCCGTCAGGTTGAACGCCAATAATTCTACATGATGGATGCTTTTTTTTGATAGCTTTTCCAACACCTGTTATCGTGCCACCACTGCCTATGCCAGCAACGAAACAATCAATCTGACCGCCACTTTGTTTTAGTATTTCTTGCCCTGTTCCTAAATAATGAGCTTTTACGTTTGAAGGATTATTAAACTGATCCATGTAGATATAGTCTGGATGTTCGTCTAATAATTCAAAGGCTTTGCGTATATGGGAATCATTCCCGGTTTTAGAAGCAGACAAAACAACGGTAGCACCCATGTCTCTCAGTAAGTTGATTCGTACTGGACTATAATTATCAGGAACAGCCAAAACACAATGATAACCACGAATTGCACATATTTGGGCAATGCCAATACCTGTATTACCGCCAGTTGCTTCGAGTATAGTAACTTTTTCAGGATGATTTATATCTATTCTACCATCTTGTTCTGCATCAATAACCATTTGATTGCCAACCCGTGATTTGATACTACTACCTAAATTATATTCTTCCAGTTTAACTAAAATTGTAGCTTCTGTTTGTGTAAAATCATTAGGTAAACGGATCAAGGGAGTATTTCCTATACAGTCTAAAATTTCCATAGGCTATTCTATTTTAGATAGTTGTTCTGATACATGAGTTTCAGTTAAACGCATAGCTTCTAAAGTCATGCTAAATAATTTATCCAAATCCCAACCCAACATTTCTGCTCCATTTGCAATAATATCACGAGAACACCCTGCTGCAAAAGATTTGTCTTTATACTTTTTCTTCAAACTGCTCAACTCCATATCGGAAACACTCTTAGATGGTCGCATTCTTGCAGCTGCCCCAATTAGACCAGATAGTTCATCAATAGCATATAATACTTTTTCCATATCATGTTCAGGCTTAATATCCACAGTTATGTTATACGCATGTGAGCAGATCGAACGAATGGTATTTTCATTGCAATTTTCCGTTCTCAAAATTTCTACGACCTTAATGCAATGTTCTTGGGGATACATCTCAAAATCAAGATCATGTAGCAAGCCGACTATACCCCAATACTTTTCATCATAGCCCAATTCCTTAGCATACCATTTCATTATCTCCTCAACAGTAAGAGCGTGCTGAATATGAAATTTCTCTTTATTATACTTCAGGAGGAGATCAAGTGCTTTTTTTCGTTCCATAATACTACTATTTATATTTTTTTACTCTACTCTAACATTTTGAAACGCGACTTCTCGTGACATATTACTTTTTTATCTATTCTACATTAGAAAGTAACACAAAAGCCGACTAAATGCAAAGATACGATTTTTAAACATTTAACAGTAAAAATATAAGAATTTAAACGCGCTGCGTTATTCCGGCTTTTTGTTTCTTTTTTACCGCATCGCTTTGGGGGTCATGGAAAAAGAAACGGGCGGAAAATCCGCCCGCCCCTGTGTTAGTCAATCTTCGTCCCGAAAAGGTCATTAAAGAAGCTCAATATCTCATCCCGCTTTAGGGTGTCCCAATACAGGGAGGCAGGGTGATAGGCTTCAATTCGCCCGATTTCATAGGCCATATCTTCTTTTGTGAGCCGTTTGCCCTGTCCCATTTTCCGCTTGGTACTCGCCAGCAAATTATCCCTTCTTTGGTTCTTTTTCAGTTGTTTTAACTGTTCCAGCATAAAGGCATGGTCTTCACCTACCGTGTGACCGGATGGGGTCTTAAAAGGGCTGTTTTTGCACATTTCGCATTGTTCGATGGCGGCATCAAGATTGGTTACTTCGATATTCTCGCCTGCGATGTTTTTAATGGTTGTCATGGTGGCTGTTTTTATTGGTTTACTACTTGTTTTGCTTCGCCCTCATACACATACCAGCTATCCCGGTAGCCTTTATCTTCTAAGAGGTTGAACGCGCCCCACAGCCCGCTGCGGTCGGCGTATCGCTTTGCCTGTGATATGCTGTCAAATATGCCTAACCGCTTAAAACCGATAAACAATTTGAATTTTCCGGGTTGCTTGCGGTGTTCTTCTACCTCGTGGCGGAGTATGTTGTAAATGGTTTCATAGTTCCGCTTTTTTTGCTCCAGCTTGTTTTTTTCCTTCACCAGCCGTTCATCGGTGGCGGCATCGAAAAAGAGGTTGTTGTGTGTTTCATGCTCCACGTACTGCGCAATGGCGCGTTCTACTTTCGTTATCTGCGCCTTTGCCGCCGTTACCTGTCCTATCAGGCTGCTCATGCCGGTCATTAAGCCAGAACGCTTGTCGTAATAGGAGTGGTAAACCGTGATATTTTTGCGCGGGTGCTGGCATACTAATTTAGCATGTCGCCAGTTAATCACCCATTGCCAGCGGTCGAGCATGTGCCGGGGCAGGTCGATTTCGTGGAATCGCTCTACCGTCCTGTCCGCGTTACGCACCTGAAAGGAGATATGCACCCAATGTTCAATTTCCAGTTCTTTCTCCGCCTTTGCAATGTCTTTGGCGTACTGCATATATTCGTCAATCATATTCTTTGGTATTGTGGGCGGATTACTCCGTCCGGGTTTGTTATTCTCCGTAAATTTTCTGTATCTCGCCACCAATCTTCGCCAATGCCTGACGCTGTTCATCGGTTAGGCGAAGTATAAAATCGTCATTACTGTACCATTCCCCGCTCGGTTCGGGTTCGTGGAAGCATCGACGGTTGGCGGTGTCCACAATCGCCAGTATCACGTCTGTTTCCGTTGCGGTCAGTCCGCTAAGGGTAACACTACGGTTTTTATTTATCGTCATTTTCATACTCTTTGGGTGTTGTGGGCGGATTTCTCCGCCCGTTTATTATTGGAATAAATTATTTAGCATCCATTCTGTTTCATACGCCCAAAGCGTGTGACCCTTCACAATTCGGCGCCGTATGACTTCTTTTTGTCCTACTATTTTGGAAGCCTTTTCAAGCAATTCCTTATCGCTGAATGCCTGCGCCCTGTCGATAAGAAAATCAACCATTTCGTTTTTCTGCTCGTGCAGGTCGTCAATCTCGTCGCAACGTTCATCGTATCGACCTTTAAGGATACAAACCGTTCTGAAAAGTTCCACGACAAGGCGGCTGTTCCCGCACTTCTTGAACTCTTTGCAGAACTCGTCCTTGTCCATTTCTCCCGCCGCCATGTATATGGCTTCAATCGTTGGGTATTCTTCAATTGTTGGGGTTAAACCCGTTCTCTCGATAAATTCTTGATGGTTCATATCTATTGTTTTTTTAGTTGAATAATAGGGTTAATTGTTTGGCTACGGTTGTTTCCTGTAACATGGCGTACACCTGTTTCACAATGATGTTTGAAAGGGTCGTGTTAAAATTGGCAGGGTCGTTTTTGAGGCGTTAGCGTTGCTCTGCATGGCGGTTTAACAACTCCCGCAAAGCCGCTGTAAGGCACTCTTTCCGGTTGTTGAAAATCTTTCCCCATATCCCCAGCCCGTAACCGCCACCCGATCCGCCGGTCGAATAGCTGGCTCCGTAACTCCATTTGCCGTTTGCACCCTGCCCGATGGTGATGTAATTGAATGCCGCC
>JAVBNI010000139.1:0-14892 GCA_031551645.1 Bacteroidales bacterium
TGAATTTGAAATATTATCAAACAGGGCAAAAAATTGACAAGAAAGAAATTGATTATCAAAACATAAGCCCACATCCTAAGATACCTGAACTGAATTATCGAATATCTGCTTGAATTGGGAAAATTATTTTGTTCGCGTTCCAATGAATGTTTATTTGAATATATTTATTTCAACTGTAAACAAAAAATAGCATAACAATATAGAATAACACACATTATGTTTTTGTGAAAGAAACAGTATGTTGTATTGTAAATCAGTTTATTATTGCTGTTTTCTGACAATTTTGTTGCCAATGGCGCAGTCTAAGCATCGTCTGGGAAAACAATATTCGTTTCTAAGTTGTAACAACGCCTGCGAAGTAAAAGCATCAGGATTGTCAATGCCAAGTTTTTGCCATTGTGTGAGAATATTATTTCTTTCGGGTGGTAAAGTTGTCAGAAAATTAATTGCCCGTGTACAAAATTCTTCCTTGCCACGCATCTTCCCATATACAAACAGGAATGGAACAACCGTATTGATCATTACGGAATAAAACGTCGTTTGTCCGAATGATTTTTTCCTATAAATAGAGTCCTTGCCAAAAACATAATGACTGTTCCAATACTCGGACGTTTTGAGGCGGAAAAGTCGATCGAAACTTTCGATGTTTTTGATATCAATCACTTGTGAAAATAAATGCTCGTTATTGTGGATCAAATCTGCAAATTGTGCGATCCGGATGGTGGGAAAGTTAACGGGGCGTAATCGAAGAAATTTCCAAAGAAAACGGTCGATAGGAATCAGATTGTACTTCTTTTGTAAAAACAAATACTCTTTCCGTAAATTGTCATAATAGGAATCGATGCTATTTTTATCATTGAGCATGCCTGCTTGTCCGAACAACAATGATTCTATTTGCTGCAAATTATCTTTATGCTTGAGCAGAATGCTGAGTGGCAGTGATCTGGCAAGTGTTTCAAATGGCAATGCATTAAGACTAAAACCAAAATTGCGCGCCAAACGTTGATAAAAAGTTTCTTCCCAATTATTTCCTGTTGACCGGTATGTTTGCATAATTTCTCCGGCCTTTCGCTCAATTCTTTCAATAGTCAGACGTTCCAGCCATGCAGTCCGGCTGAAATGATCTACCATGCTAATGGTGTTATGGCATGCGATCTGTTCCTTGCTATCAACAAGGCGATTGTAATTTTCGTAATACCGGTCGTCAAAATGTAGTTCCATTACCGGTATTTTCTGCCTGCGCTCATTGAACGTATCGGCATCGTGTTGGTATACCACATGCAATATTACATTGTTATATGACGGGTCGTTGTGGTGTCCGTGCCGTTCCCAGTCCGACGAACGTAAATGTATCTCCACACAGCCTGCCCATAATGTATCGTCTACCCGGATCCGTGCATCCATAAAATCCGGACCAGCGTCGGTATTTTGTACGCCTGGGTGGACCGGTTCTATCATTTCGCCGTCAACAGTCCGGTTCTCCGGTAGGTAAAGCTTATACCGCCAAATATAGTGCAGAAAATCTTCGGTCATACATTTGAACCTTAAATGTTGTCAAATCTAAGATTCAAAAATAAAAATAATTTTGATTCAAACAATCCTCAACTTCGCAAATTTCAGCAACAATTGTTTTTGTCCCACATTGCCAAAATGTACCACAACTTTGGCATTGGCGCCATTGCCATCGATGCTGATTACTTTACCTTGCCCGAAACGCTGGTGTTCGACATTCATCCCAACTTTGATCAGGGATGGGTCGTCAGCCGGCTGACCGTTGGGTGGAGATGAAAATACGTTTGTAGGTTGCTTGGAAGTATATGCGGGTTGAGAAGCTGGCATACGTGCCGATAGCGGTCGTGACTGCAATTGCTGACCGGATGCCGGTTTAGCCGGTTGGGGCGTAAACAAGTTATTGGCCATCCGGGGATTACTTTCTCCGGGATGTTCCAAATATTGCGGATCGATTTCGCCTATGAAGCGGCTGGGACCTGATGCTGTGATTGATCCCCAACGAAAACGGGTACCCGCATATGACAGGAAAACGCTTTTCCGGGCCCGTGTAAGCGCGACATAAAACAAACGGCGTTCCTCCTCAATATCCTGCAATGAGGAAACAGACATCTGTGACGGAAACAGGTTTTCTTCCATTCCGACAATATAAACCACGTCAAATTCAAGGCCTTTCGAAGAGTGCACCGTCATTACTGTCACTTTATCGATATCGTCCTCCGATTCATTATCGACATTAGTCAGTAATGATACATTGGCCAGATATTGATCCAGGGTCACTATTCCTGATTCAGAAACGTTCTCATCCACAAATTCGCGAATTCCGTTCAATAGCTCGTCAATATTCTGCAAACGACTGATATTTTCAGGCGTTTTTTCAGCTTGCAACGAAGCAATAATACCTGTTGCCAAAACCAATTGGTGCAACAACTCATAAGCATTGACGGTCGATTGTTTCTGCGCATAGCTGCTCATGAATCCGACGAACTGGTGTAACTTGCCACGAGCGCTGGCCGCAATGTCAGGTGCTAACTGTTCCGCCCGTATGGCAGCATCCCAAAACGACAATCCGGATTCATTGGCAGCAGTTTCCAAGCGGGTGAGGGTAGTGGCGCCAATTCCCCGTGCAGGAAAGTTGATAACGCGGCGGAATGCTTCATCATCCTTGGGATTTACCAGCAAACGCCCGTACGCCAGCACGTCTTTAATCTCCTTGCGTTCGTAGAATGAAAGACCTCCGTATATTTTGTATGGAATATTCCGCTTGCGCAATGCTTCTTCGAATATACGCGACTGGGCATTGGTCCTATACAGAATGGCAAAATCCTTGTTGTTCAACTGATGGTTGTACTTCATTTCCAGGATAGAAGCCGCCACAACATAACCTTCTTCCTGATCGGTTCCCACACCAAATATCCGGATACGATCGCCTTCGTCGTTATTGGAAAAAATCTCTTTCTGAATGCGGTTTTTATTCTTTTCGATGAGTGTGTTGGCTGCCTTTACTATGTTTTGCGTGGAACGGTAGTTTTGTTCCAACTTGTACATTTTATAATTGGGATAATCCTTCCGGAAATTCAGGATATTCTCAATGCGCGCACCGCGAAATGCATAAATGCTTTGTGCGTCGTCGCCGACAACACAGATATTTCCCCGTTGTTGCGCCAGCTTTTTCACAATCATGTATTGCGCCGAGTTTGTATCCTGATACTCGTCTACAAGGATATACCGGAAAAATCTCTGGTATTTGTCCAATATTTCCGGGTGATCACGGAAAAGGATATTGGTATTGAGCAAAATATCATCAAAATCCATGGCGCCGGCTTTGAAACAGCGTTGGGCGTATGTTTTGTATATCTGGGAGATCAATGGCCGTTTCACAGCCGCATCCTGCAATGTTAAGCCTGAGTCGGCGGCATACATGTTGGCTGTTATCAACGTATTTTTGGACGAAGAGATGCGTCCGTATACATCGCCTGTTTTGTATACCTGGTCGTCAAGGTTCATTTCCTTAACGATCTGTTTGATTACGTTTTTGGAATCCTGCGAATCATAAATCGAAAAATTGGTGGGATAACCGATAGCCTCGGCTTCCGAACGCAGGATACGGGCAAAAACCGAGTGAAATGTACCCATCCATAGCCGGCGGGCTTCATTTTCGCTGACCAACTGGGCAATACGCTCTTTCATTTCTTTGGCCGCCTTATTGGTAAAAGTAAGCGACAGGATACTTCCAGGCGCGATACCCTGGGTCAGTAAATATGCGATACGGTATGTCAAGACACGTGTCTTACCCGAACCGGCTCCTGCGATGATCAGCGACGGCCCGTTATAATTGACCACAGCTTCGCGCTGGACATCATTTAAATCTTTTAAGAAATCGGTCATATGATTTTCTACACAGATAAAAAGAAAATACTAATTCCCCATTTATGCAAAATGGGGAATTAACAATGACGATCTTTTTTCCCTAAAGTTTTATTTCTTCAATATTTACACCGCGAATAACGATTTTGGGCTCTGATGCGCAATCGGCTTCGGAACAGCGGACAGTAATCGTCTTGGTATCATCGTTCACCAACGATATATAATTATCGTTCCAGAAAACAGGTAATACCGGGTTTCCGCTATTGTCAAGCATCATCATTTCGATGCAGAATGCGATGTTTTTGCTCGTATTGCTGACCGTAACGTCGACTACCCATTCACCGTTTTCTTTCCGGGCCTTTTTGGATGCAGTGACCTGCGGTTCGGGAAGATTATTGAGTGCGGTCAGGTTGGCAAATTTCTTTTGGGGCGTATAAAACCAGAAATATTTACTCCAATCCATTTCATCTTCCTGTCCCGACAGCCAGTAAAAATTATCGGCTACCAGATTATGTTTGGTATCACGAAGAACGATGTGCAGGAAGTATGTTTCGCTGGCAACCGGCAATGCAGGAAGATCCAACAGGGCAACAGAAGTGTTTTGAGTAACCGATGTCTTTTTGGCCAATTCGGCAACAACTTTCGACTTGCTATCGAATAAGGTTGCTTTTACTGTATAATCGGTAATATCTTCACGCGTATCGTTGGCTGCATAAATCTTACGATCGTCATAGTTATAGATAACATTGACCGGACGACAAGCTTTTTGGGTGCCGAAGTATGCGCCGGTCGGCATCAGGTACCAGTCATACAACTGCCAGTAAAATTCGGGCCAGGCGGAATTAAGTTGCCATTGTACCACGCCGGTTGCAACGGGGCGATTCACTACAAATGCTTCGAACATCGGACGGATGGCTTCATAGTTCATCCATTGTGCTTTCATCGCCAGTTCTTCGATGTTTTTCGGCTTGCCATATCGTTTGTCCAAGGCATTCAAATATACCTTCACGCTGTTGAAATCCTTACGTCCGGAATGAAAATCCCACATATCATTCAACGGCGGCCAGATAGATTCTTCGGGAATCATTTTGCGTATACTTTCGAGCGGCGGGATCTGTGGGCCAGGACCTGTTTCGGTATTGAATCCGAATGCGCCTCCCAGTTTTTTATCCTCAAACCAGTAAATCGGCGGTACATATTCATAAGGGCCGTTCATTTTCATTCCCGTGGGGCCGGACAATTCGCTCTTGAATTCACCTGCCGATACCAGCAACGAACGTGTCGGATCATATGCGTTTAAGGTTTTGTCATATCTTTTTTCCAGGGACGGTTTGGGCATAGCATCGCTACCGACTGCCCATACAAAAATAGAGGGATGGTTGCGTAACCAGAGCACCTGGTCCCTGAACATGTCGGAAAGAAGTGTTTCCTCAGCGGGTGAAAGTTTGACTCCATATAAATCAACACCTTCGTTGATCGGAATATTCTCGCCTTCGGCCGGCACTTCCATCGGGAGACCCAGATAGTCGGGCCATTCCCACTGACAACTCCATCCAACCATCAACATAAGGCCATTTTCGTCACACAGATCGTATATTTCCTGGCTGGTTCCCCAGAAGCCTTCGAATCGTAAAGAGTTAAGATTCATTTCTTTTACATAACGGATCTGAGCACGGTTGGAACGGGTGTTATCGCGCAGGAACAGGTCGTCTACCCATCCCGCACTTTTCATAAGCACTTCACGACCATTGATCTTGTAGCCACGCACACCTTGTGCATTCATATACGTTTCATACTTTCTGACGCCAAATCTTACGGAGTCGGCATCCACCAATTGGTTACCCATTTTCAACGAAAGATGTAATGTGTACATCTCCGGCTCACCCAAACCATTAGGCCACCATAAGCGGGGATTTTTCATTACCAGTTGCTTAAATTTGTCGGGTGACAATTTGGCTATAACGGTCTGCCCGGCTTCTATCGTAAATTCATCCTTTATAGAAATATTTTCCAAGCTTGCTTCCAGCGTCATTTTTTTCTGTTCGGGGCTATGGTTGGTTACTTCGGTACTGATGGTCAACGACGCTTCATCGAGAGTCTGGGTATTGACATCGGTAATAACAAACGGACGATTGATCGAAGCCTTTCCGCTCCGCTTGATTCTTACCTGCCGGTAGATTCCCATATTATGATCGGGAGGAACCGGCGCCCAGTCGACAAATCCCATGTAGAAATCACCTGGTTTGGGTGGCACGACTTCTATTGCTAATCGGTTTGAAGCCTGCGCAACATTCGTAATGTCGCACATGAATTGCCTGAAAGCACCAAAAGCCGTATCGGAGGAAAGAATCTGTTTGCCGTTCAACCATACGTTTGCACGATAGTTGAACCCGTCAAGAAACATGCGTGCCTGCTCTTTATCTGATGAAAAAGCGGGGATATCGAAAGAAGTGACGTACCACCAGGGAACGTCAAATTGTGCTGTCGGGATCTTTTCGAGGTTCTTGCCGAAAAAAGGATCTTTGTATACGCCTGCATTGCACAATGCTCCAAGTACTGTTGACGGAACAGTTGCGTTGACCCATCCGTCGCCTGTTTGCGCTGCTGATGACAATGCCGCGCCGTTGGCACTCAATCCGTCAGAAGAACGAATTTGCCAGTTGTCGGATAAAATAATTTCGTCAATGACTGATTTTTGAGAACATGATGCCAGCAAGAGCACCGATACAAATAGAGGAATAAAATTCTTTAAATTCATGATATTTTTGATGTTTGTCATATTACGATGGTCGTAACTATAATGGCACGCAAATTTGCGAAATATCCGTAACTATAGCAATCAAAAAGTAGAAAATACTTATACACATTTCCAATTATGAACCGATCAATTCGTAGGACAAAGTTGTAGTAAGCCCACAAAGTGTCCATAAATCAATAAGATAGAGTTTGTGTAAAAAGCCTCAGTATGGTTAGTTTTCTTTTAGCAGTATTGCCAGGCATTTGATCAGGCTATCCCTCCAATGTGAAATTTCTATTCCATAAGTCGTTTTGATCCGCGCTTTGTTGAGCACACTGTAATGTGGCCGGGATGCCGGTGTAGGATAATCTTTGGATTCAATCGGTTTGATCATGCATTTTAAATTAGCCAACTGCATGATTTCATGGGCAAAATCGTACCAACTGCATACGCCTTCGTTGGAAAAGTTGAAAATTCCCCGTTTCAGGTCATTCTCTTCCGCCTTTCCGACAATTACCATAATGGTTTCCGCCAGATCAGCAGCATATGTGGGAGTTCCTATTTGATCGAAAACAACATTCAGCATTTCCCGTTCCTTGCCCAAACGGAGCATTGTCTTCACGAAATTGTTTCCAAATGACGAATACAACCATGATGTACGAAGTATGACACATTTCGGGGTACACAATGCAGCTTCTTCTCCAGCGAGTTTACTGCGTCCATATGCCGAAGCCGGTGCCGTATAATGATCTTCCCGGTAGGGTTTATAGGCACGACCGTCATACACATAATCCGTTGATACATGGATAAGTGTTGCCTGGTGACGATCACACGACCGGGTTAAGTATTCCACGGCAGTAGCATTGATGCGTGTAGCCAAGTATTCATCTTCTTCGGCTTTATCCACCGCGGTGTAAGCAGCACAGTTAATAACAGTCCGTATTTCGTTTTTGACAAAGAAATCTTCCACTGCATCCGGATTGGTAATATCCAAAACATCTACATCCGTAAAATGGAATTGATAGTTACCATAACCGGCCGATATTTTACGGATTTCGTTGCCCAACTGCCCGTTGGCTCCAGTTACTAAAATGTTGCTCATCATTTTTAGTTTATTGTATTCATAAAATCAAAACGCTTAAACGCTATAAACGAAGTTTGTTTCTACTTCATCTAATGCCGGTAACAGTTTGTCTTTATCGGAAACAACGGCTCTGCTTGCATCCACTTTCCAGTCAATGTCCAATTTGGGATCATTGTATGCAACACCGCCTTCGGCTTGCGGATGATAGAAATTGTCACATTTGTACAGGATGGCGGTTTGCTCGCTTAATACTGAAAAGCCATGGGCAAAACCTTGCGGGATATATAATTGCCGTTTGTTTTCGGCCGACAATTCTATCCCGAACCATTTGCCGAAAGTAGGAGAACCCTTCCGTAGGTCGACCACCACATCATATATCACACCTTCGAGAGCGCGTATCAATTTGGTTTGCGAATGCGGATTCAACTGGAAATGCAAACCGCGGATCACCCCGTATTTTGAGAAGGACTGGTTGTCCTGTCTGAATTCGGTATGAATACCTGCATCAGCCAGAACTTTTTGATTATAACTTTCGAAAAAATATCCACGGGCATCGCCAAAAACTCTTGGTTCGAGGATCAATAATCCCGGAAAATCAGTTTGGATAACGTTCATTTTTTAGTCGTAATTTACAGAAAAATTAACTTACCAACGATCTCAGGTATTCGCCATATTGGTTGTTTTTATATTCATCAGCCAATCGTAGAAGTTGCGCTTTGTCGATAAAAGCGCGCCGATAGGCGATTTCTTCAATACACGATACTTTCAATCCCTGGCGGTGCTCGATGGTCGCAATGTAATTGGACGCCTGCAACAAACTGTCGTGCGTACCGGTATCCAACCATGCAAAACCACGTCCCAACAATTTGATATTCAATCGATTTTCCTGCAGATACAGTCTGTTCAAATCCGTGATTTCCAATTCACCGCGGGCCGAAGGCTTCAGCGACTTAGCCTTAGCTATCACATCATTCGAATAAAAATACAAACCAGTTACGGCGAAGTTCGATTTAGGTTTGGCAGGTTTTTCCTCAAGGCTCAATACCCGTCCCTGGTCGTCGAATTCGACAACTCCGTAACGTTCTGGATCTTTTACATAATAACCGAATACCACTGCTCCATCTTTTAATGTTGCCGTTTCGAGCAACATCTGGCCAAAGGCATATCCATAAAAAATGTTGTCACCCAATACTAAACAGACATTGTCGTTACCAACAAATTCATCGCCCAGGATAAAAGCCTGCGCCAGTCCGTCGGGTGACGGTTGTATTTTGTAAGCCAGATTCAAACCCAAATGTGATCCGTCGCCCAATAAATCTTCATATAAATGGATGTCCTTGGGAGTGGAAATAATCAAAATTTCACGAATCCCGGCCAGCATCAATACAGACAACGGATAATAAATCATTGGTTTGTCGTACACCGGAATGATTTGTTTTGAAATGCTTTTGGTGATCGGATACAAACGCGTACCCGAGCCACCTGCTAAAATGATACCTTTCATATTTGTTCGTTATAATCCTAACTTTCCTTTAAAATAAGTGATTGTTTGTTGTAATCCTTCTTCTAACGGAACTACCGGCTTCCATCCGAGTTTTTCTTTTGCCAGTTCAATATTGGGTTGTCTCTGAATGGGGTCATCCTGCGGAAGCGGCAAATATACCAGCTTTGATTTTGATCCCGTTTGCCGGATAACCATTTCCGCTAATTGTTTGATCGTAAATTCACCCGGATTACCCACATTCACCGGTCCGATGAAATCGTCAGGAGTGCCCATCAGGCGAATCATTCCTTCTACCAGGTCGTCGACATACTGGAAACTGCGGGTTTGATTACCGTCACCATAGATAGTGATATCCTGGTTTTGCAATGCCTGTACGATAAAATTGGAAACTACGCGACCATCGTTGGGATGCATTTTGGGTCCGTATGTATTAAAAATACGGATGATCTTGATGCGGACACCGTTTTGCTGGTGATAATTCATGAACAACGACTCGGCGCAACGTTTGCCTTCATCATAGCACGAACGGATTCCAATGGGATTCACATGTCCCCAGTAGCTCTCCGGTTGTGGATGAACCAATGGGTCTCCGTATACCTCGCTGGTAGAAGCTTGCAGTACTTTCGCACGGGTACGCTTGGCCAGGCCGAGCATATTGATGGCGCCCATCACCGATGTTTTAATGGTTTTGATACCATTGTACTGGTAATGAATTGGCGAAGCGGGACAAGCCAGATTGTAAATCTCGTCTACTTCAGCAAAAAATGGTGTCACCACATCGTGGCGTACCAGTTCGAAATACGGGTTTCCGATCAGGTGGACAATATTTTCTTTCGACCCCGTAAAAAAGTTATCTACACAAATAACCTCGTTTCCCTCATTTAACAGCCTTTCGCATAAATGTGAACCAATAAAACCGGTGCCTCCGGTGACCAAAATTCTTTTCATTTTTGATTTATTACAATTACAAAACAAATACATTCTGTTTATTTTTTTCAACAGATGATACCGAATGACAAACTTACATAAAATATACGTTTTCTATGATAAATGGTTACCTTTTTAATCAATTGGCAGATATTATTTGAAGCAAGGCACATCTCGCGTAATGGTTAGATATTCAATAAAATAAAAAGCCTGTGATAGCAATACCACAGGCTTTTTCAATTTTAACCTTTATTTTATACAGCTAATGAAAATCTGACAAATTTCACAACTGTGAGATCTTTATCGGTTTCTTTCAAATAGTCGGAAACTTTCTTTTTAGAGTCCTTAATAAATTCCTGATTGATCAAGGTCATTTCCTTGAAGAATTTTTCCAGCTTTCCGTTCGCAATTTTTTCGAGCATTTCGACTGATTTACCTGCATTTTTAGGATCATTTGTGGTTTGATCCAAAGCGATTTCCAATTCTTTCTTAACGGTTTCTTCGGAAACGCTTTCTTTGTCGACAGCAACCGGGTTCATGGCGGCTACCTGCATAGCAATGTCACGGCCAACCTGCGGATCACTCAATTTTTTGTTAAAACCTACCAGGCAGGCTAATTTGTTACCCGGATGGATATACGCTACTACCTCGGCAGCTTCCATCTTATCGAAAAATGTCAATTCGATTTTTTCACCGATTACGGCAACTTTTTCGTTAACGCCTTCGGCAACACTGATACCGTTTACAGTCAGTTGGTTTACGGCATCCAAGTTGGCTGCCCCACCGTTTAAGGCAGCTGTAGCCACATCTTCGGTAAATTTGATGAAATCGGCACCTTTTGCTACGAAGTCGGTTTCACAACTCAATACAACCAGAACACCTTTAGTGGCATCGCTCGATATTTTTGCAATTACACAACCTTCAGTTGCTTCGCGGTCAGCGCGTTTGCTGGCTACCAATTGCCCTTTCTTGCGGATAATGGCAACTGCCTGTTCGTAATCGCCATTGGCTTCTTCAAGGGCTTTCTTGCAGTCCATCATGCCTGCGCCCGTCATTTTTCTTAGCTTTGCTACTTCTGTCGCACTTATAGCCATTGATATATCTTTATTTATTATTACTTTAAAAAATTATCGGAAAGACTAAGCTTCTTCGTCATCCTCTGTTTTCTTGACAACTTTTTTAGTCAACTTTTTGGCGGACTTCTTGTCTTCCACATTTTCATCCTCTTCGTCCATTACCTGGTTACGTTTGGATGATTTGTTTTTCATTTTCTTAGGCTGCGAAGCTGTTTGCTCGTCGTTGTCTTTTTCCAGTTTCCGATCGTTATTACCTTCCTGTATGGCGGCTACAACGGTATCGATGATGATAGCAATCGAGTTGGCTGCGTCATCATTGGCAGGTATGGGAAAATCAATAGATTCCGGATCGGAATTGGTATCCACTATTCCAAATACAGGAATATTTAAACGGCGTGCTTCGCTTACCGCAATATGTTCCTTCATAATGTCTACCACAAAAAGAGCTGCCGGAAGGCGTGCCATATCGGCGATACTGCCAAGGTTCTTTTCTAATTTAGCCCGTTGACGGTTGATCTGGAGCTTTTCCCTTTTCGACATATTGTCAAATGTTCCGTCAGTAGCCATTCTGTCAATGGTTGACATTTTTTTGACTGCTTTACGAATGGTGGGAAAATTGGTTAACATACCACCCGGCCAGCGTTCTGTAACGAACGGCATACCTGCGGTTGTAACCTTTTCGGCAACAATGTCTTTCGCTTGTTTTTTGGTAGCTACGAATAAAACTTTCCTACCCGATTTTGCTATTTGTTTGATCGCTTGAGATGCTTCTTCAAGCTTGGCTTGTGTTTTTTGTAAATCAATGATATGAATACCATTACGCTCCATAAAAATATAGGGAGCCATGTG
This sequence comes from Bacteroidales bacterium, assembly GCA_031551645.1. GTDB lineage: Bacteria > Bacteroidota > Bacteroidia > Bacteroidales > UBA4181 > JAIRLS01. Next base: position 12,054 of record JAVBNI010000139.1, read on the forward strand.
GGGATTCCATTTTCTTTTCAGGTGGCCGAAATGACAACCTGCATCTAATAACTCTTGGATGCTTACTTTTGACATTTAATTATCTTTTAAAAATTGTTTACTTTCTTTTTACATGTTTTCCAATGCAATCCCAAAGTAGCATTTAACATTTTGAATTTGATTATGATGGCCAAAATCATAAATCAAGAATGTTATGAGGTCAATGGGATTTAGATACTAAACCGGACCAATTTTTAATCTTCAATTGTATGAGTTGAATCAAAAATCGAAAATCAAAAATGATATTAACGTTTACTGAATTGGAAGCGTTTGCGGGCTTTCGGTCTGCCGGGTTTTTTACGTTCCACTTCGCGTGGGTCGCGGGTCATGAAACCAGCTGCTTTTAGTTTGGGCTTATTGGTTTCGTCCAATTTTACGAAAGCACGTGATATCGCCAGGCGTAATGCTTCGGCTTGTCCTTTGATGCCGCCGCCATCCAGGTTGGCTTTAATATTGTATTTCCCCACAACTTCGAGGACATTGAATGGTTGTTCTACAATGTATTGAAGGGTATCCAGGGGAAAGTATGTTTTCAGGTCTTTCTCGTTGATCGTGATGTTACCATTACCTTCGCTGAGGTATACACGAGCGATTGCTGCTTTCCTTCTTCCAATAGCGTTTATTACTTCCATGAATTATCTGATAGAATTAAGATTAATTTCTTGGGGTTGTTGTGCTTCATGCGGATGTTCGGTTCCGGCATATACATGGAGATTACGATATAAGGCTGAACCCAACTTGTTTTTGGGTAACATCCCTTTAACGGCTTTTTCTACCACTGCAATGGGATTTTTGCGCATTAACTGTTCAGCAGTTTCAACGCGTTGCCCTCCTGGGTATCCCGTATGACGGACATATTCTTTATCCGACCATTTATTACCAGTGAAACGAACCTTATCGGCGTTGATCACTATAACATTGTCGCCACAATCTACGTGCGGCGTGTAGCTGGGTTTATGTTTGCCTCTGAGCACCATGGCTATTTTGGCACATAAGCGGCCCACTACTTCATTTTGGGCGTCCACAATCACCCATTTCTTTTCGACAGTTGCTTTATTGGCCGAAACTGTCTTGTAGCTTAAAGTATCCACTTAAAAATTGATTTAACTGTTTAAAAAACAACAAAATAGCATACTTTCATCGCGAAAATATGGAATGCAAAGGTACAATTAATTTTATATTTAACTATTTTTTTCGTATTTTTAACTGAGATTTTGTTCTGTTTCCCTGTTTGCGGGCAATCTTTTCATCCACAGCAAAAATACGATATATACCGCGATGGTGCATGCTGCGCCTATCGGGTAGCCAATGCCGGTGGATAGACGGAATCCTTCGGGAGCTACCGCGATATAAGTCGTCGTCACCATGGTCATGAATAGGGACGGAATCAGTGTCAGCCAGTAGAATTCCTTTTCCTTGGCAAGATATACAGTTATGGTCCATAAAGTTGCCGCTGCTAATGTTTGATTCGACCATGCAAAATACCGCCAGATGACATCGAAATTTACCTGCAACAGCACCAGGGCTGCAACGAATAACGGAACAGCAATTATAATGCGATGGCTGAATTCTTTCTGACTGTAGTTGATGAAATCGGATACGATGAGTCGTGCTGAACGGAAAGCAGTATCGCCCGATGTGATGGGCGCTGCAATGACGCCGGTAATGGCGAGCAATCCGCCGAATTTGCCCAGCCATGAATGAGCAATCTTATCAACCACTACGGCAGCATTGTTCCCGTTTGCTGTCAGGAATTCCTGTAATCCCCCGATAGAACCAAAAAAACTCATGGCTGCGGCAGCCCAAATAAGCGCAACAATGGCTTCGGCAATCATGGTTCCATAGAAAACCCTTCGTCCCAATCGTTCGTTTTTCAGACAACGTGCCATCAATGGCGATTGTGTCGCATGGAAACCCGAAATAGCGCCACAGGCAATGGAAATGAAAAGCATCGGGAACAAGGGGTATTTTTCAGGTTCGGGATGCATGTTATGCAGGTTGGATAAGGTGATCTCGGGTATCGGAGCGTTGTTCCAGACTATGGCGATGCCAATGCCCACAGCCATGAATAAAACCGCAAAGCCGAATACCGGGTATATTTTACCGATGATTTTGTCGATCGGGAGAAGCGTTGCCGCGATGTAATAGATGAAAATGACAACACACCAGAATGTAAAGTCCAGATAGTCGGGAGTCATGTTGGCCAAAAGTCCGGAAGGCCCGGCAACAAATACCGCTCCAACCAAAACCATCAATAAGACTGTAAAAACACGCATAAACTGCTTGAAGGCTTTGCCCATGTATTTTCCCACGATTTCAGGCAGACTCATGCCCCGGTTGCGGATGGACAACATCCCTGAAAAATAATCGTGTACCGCTCCGCCGAAAATACTTCCCAACACGATCCACAGGAAAGCTGCCGGACCGTACACAGCACCCATGATAGCGCCAAAAATAGGCCCCAATCCTGCAATGTTCAGAAACTGGATAAGGAAAACGCGTCCCCATCCCATCGGAACGTAGTCTACCCCATCGGTATGTGTGTATGCCGGAGTTTTCCTTTCAGGTTGTATGCCGAAAATACGTTCAACTAATTTGCCGTAAATAAAATATCCGGCAAGTAGCATGGCAATAGAAACAAAAAAGGTGATCATGGTGTGCTATGGGATTTGGTTGAATATAGGTTAATGATAAATGGTTAATGATAAATGGTTAATGATAAATGGTTAATGATAAATGGTTAATGATAAATGGTTAATGATAAATGGTTAATGATAAATGGTTAATGATAAATGGTTAA
>JAVBNI010000061.1:0-17956 GCA_031551645.1 Bacteroidales bacterium
GATGAATACCATTACAGATACAATAGACGCAACCACATGGATACTGTTTTTGACAACCTAATTTGCAGAATGATTAAATTCGAGCCAATCCGCAGAAAATTAAAAAAATAATTAGTGAGCTTTAAACGCCTATACCGATAACTCAGAATAAGGAATTAACGGAACTGCAATGTTTTGACAACCGGCTTGTCAACCTGGATGTGACCCAGAATACAAAAATAGCCAAAATACACTGTTACAACAACCGACTTCCGTTAAATGTACTGTACGGGGTTTCACAGAAGATCGCAGGCAACGATAACAAATGGCTGGGCAGCCAAAACAATGTGGTATTCGAAACCAAAAGCATGGAGCTGTTTACCGAACTCGATTTAAGCGCCCATGCCAAATGCGGTACTGTCAACACCGTATTTGCAGTGAAAAAAGGTACTGCCAATGCTGTTAAGGGGACGGATTATAATGAAACAGGCGGCAAAATTACTTTCCTGAAAGCCGGCAGCTATACTGTGGAGATGACCAACACGGCCGTTGCCAGCCATAGTGATTATCCTGCCAAGTCCGTCACGGGAACCATTACCGTTACCAACCAGTATCTGGCCAATCCGATCATGACCATGACCACCGTTACCACCGGACAGGCAGGTTTTTTCCTGAAAGCCAGTGCTGCGGGTCCCCCCGTATGGGTCGACTGGGGTAACGGCGAACCGGTTGAATATGCTGTGGGCACTACACCCACATCTATCAGCAACACCCCCTCTGGCAGCAAGAATATCAAGATATATGGAGATAACATCATCGAACTGGTGGCTATCAGTCGCAGGTTGACCGCCTTGGATGTGAGCCGCAACCCCAAGCTGACTTTGCTGAATTGTGAAAATAACCAGTTAACCGCACTGGATGTAAGCAAAAACACAGCATTGGTAAGCCTGTTGTGTGACAACAACCAGTTAACCGCCTTGGATGTAAGCAAAAATATAGCATTAGTGAGCCTGATATGTAATAATAACCAGCTTGGCGCTTTGGATGTGAGCGCCAATACGGAACTGAAAGACTTGGTATGTCACTACAACCAGCTTATTTCCTTAGATGTGCGCAGGAATACAAAATTAGTCGGCCTGGAGTGCTACCATAACCTGATTACCGATTTGAATATGGGTTACAACACGGAATTGGTATCCTTGGGTTGTGCCGGTAACCGGCTCGACGTCCTGGAGGTGGACAAGAACACAAAACTGATCCACCTCTATTGTTCCGATAACCGGCTTACTGCATTGTATGTGAGTAAAAATACCCTGTTGACGGATTTGCGGTGCGAAACAAACCAGCTCACCGCTTTGGATGTCAGCAAAAATACCAGGTTGACAGGATTAGACTGTTCCGACAACCGGTTAACTGCGTTGGAGGTGGATAAAAATACGGAATTGACAGAACTGTCATGTTCTGGTAACCAAATCAACACATTGGATATCAGTAAAAATACTTTGCTGACTAAATTAGCCTGTGACGGAAACAGGCTCACCGATTTAAATATCAATAGTAATACGGCGCTGACATATATCAGTTGCTACAACAACCGTCTACCGTTGGGCGTATTGTATACCGCCTCGCAAAAAATAGCCAAAGCGGACGACAAACGGCTGGGAACGCAAACCAATGTCGGTTTCGAAACGAAAACGATAAATGCAGGCGGTGTGCTGGATTTGAGCGTCCATGCCAAATACGGCGCAACCAATACGATGTTTGCTGTAAAAAAGGGAACTACCAATGCCGTTAAGGGGACGGATTATAACGAAACCGGCGGTAAGGTCAGCTTCCTGAAAACCGGCAGTTACACCGTAGAAATGACCAATACAGCGATCGCCAGTCACCCGGATTACGCTGCCAAGGCTGTTACGGGGACTATCGCGGTTTCTGATGCCGTGTTGGTTACCGGTATTACACTCAACAAGACCACCATGGAGATAACCGTGGGTACATCCGAAACGCTCATTCCTACTGTTGAACCAGCAAATGCCGCCGATAAAACTCTTACCTGGACAAGTAGCAATACCGATGTCGCCACGGTGGATGTCACAGGCAAAGTATCCGCTGTGGCCACAGGCACTGCAAACATTAAAGCAGTAGCCAACGACGGTAGCGGCAAGGAAGCTACCTGCGCGGTGACGGTTACCAGCGGTACAACCGGAGTTGAAGATATGGATGCCGTCCAGTTCAAGGCGTATCCCAACCCAACCGACGGCCGTTTTATGATCAGTTTTGACAGGGAAGATACTTACCGGATCGTCATCACCGATGTGGCGGGAAAAACACTTTTGCACGAGGTGTATACCGGCCGTTTGAAGGAACTGGACATCAGTAGATATTCCGACGGTGTGTACTTTGTGGCTGTCGACAATGGCAAACGGCAAACGGTAGTGAAAGTGGTGAAAAAGAAGTGATAAATGATGCGAATCAAGGGTTGAAAGTATCCTACTGATCAGCTTGAAAAGCTGTATTTTCATAACCTCGGGTAAGCAAAGCGTAACCCGAGGGAAAAGTACATATCTCATCTGCCTGTAAGGCAGAACCATATCAAAACCAAAATCCTGCCTTACAGGCAGGAACCTGATTGTGTCGTTTCTCCGAAGGTCAACGGCCTCCGGTTATGAAAATATAGCTTTTCAAGCTATCCCTTTGCTTTAACTCTTGATTCGCATAAATAACAGTTTTTTTAAGATCGAATTAGGTGTGGGTATGCCAAATGAGGCCAAGTAGGTGTATAAACAGGCGAGGTAATGGAGTAAAATGTGCCAATTTCGGATTACCAGCCTATTCCGGTACCCATTCGTAAGCACCCAAATCCGGTGCATGGTCGGACATCCGGCTATTACCATCCAGATCGTAAGGAACTTTCGAGGCTATTGTTGTATCACCGGCATCACGTGCAGGAGATGTTTCATCCAGATGAAAATCGCTTTCAGTAGGAGATACAAATAAAGGATCGGTATTAACTATTACATTCCTGAACGCAGAAGTGCCGGTATTCATTAGTGTGCGTAACAGGCAGTGATCGAATGAGAATTCTGTCGCTTCACCCAATGACAGCTCTTCGTTCATGGTTCCGTATACGATCGAATTCCTGAATGAAATGACCGATGGAATGGTTCCTTCCATACCGTTGAATGAATTGCTGACAGTTAAGGCTGCGTTTGGTTTACGACGGATGTAGGGTGAATAATTATTGGCGACAGTACATTGGACAAACCGGCCGGTTCCACCGCAAAACAATCCTGCCGTATATGATCCGCAATTTGCAATCAGGCAGTTGGATGCATTGATATCAGATGTGAAAGCCATCAGTCCGGAATAAGACATATTCATGATGACGACAGCATCGAGCGTTAAAGCTGGCGTATGGGTATACATGGGATTACCCAACATTAACCCGTTGGTGCCGTTGCGGATTTCGACGTGTTGTAACAGGTTATCGCGGCTCACTGTGGAAAGGCGGATACTTCCCCATTGTCCGGGAATATTCCGGTACATTTCCTCTAATCGGTCACCGGTAAAAACAACAGGACGTTCCGTTTCACCTTTGGCGATTAATGTGCCTTTGATGTGGATATCTGCGCTTTTATGCAGATAAACATGGACTCCCGGTCCGATCTGTAATGTCTCCAACGTATCAACAACTAACATTCCATAAATAAGGTAGGGTTTAGGGCCTTGCCAAACCTGGCTTTGGATGGTTTCGTCGCGCAGGATGAACACATCTTGCCCGTATGCTTCCAGACGGACATGTTGCCGGTTGGTGTTGGTTTCGAAAAGAATGGAGTCAGCAACACTGACAGGCAGATCACTGTTCTGGGGATCGATTGTTACTTCCACGAAGATGTACAAGCTGTCTTCAGCTGCTATTTTCACCCCGCGGGCACTTTGGCCTGATATCCCGTCGATGTTGAGTCGAAAAGGCGATTTTTCTGAGCCTTCTAAGGTAATGTCAGTACGAATGGCTTGTTTGTTGGGATTATACACTTTTAATCGCATGGTGGATGAACCCAATGTAGTAAATACGGTGTCGAACTGCAGGGTATCAACGGAAAATGTCAGGCGACAGGTTGGGTCGGTGGTGATGTCGTTCCGGGAACATGCCACAACAAGGAGAATGGCAAGGAGTAGGCCAACTAATGTTGTGCGGTTACAAAGTTTGGTTTGTCGCGTCATTTTGCAATCAGGTGAGATACATAATTAGCCAGTTCATCGATACGGAAACCATCCGCAGGCCGCAGTAGCATATGGACATCAACATGTCCGGCAAGTTGACGAAGCAATTCGAAATGTTCCCGTTCGCAACCCATTGCTTTTACAAAAGACGGACGATAGGTATTGACACGTAGTGCATGGAATTTATCCATCCCTTTCAGGGGAATGTCTTCGAAATGATCTCTGGTGCTTCGTCCCAATATGTAGATGGCACGTGAGGCGAGGGGATGATCTATATAAACCGAATGTTCGGGACATCCGTATTTCTCGATGCGATTACTGATTGCTTGCGCTTGTGACGGGTCACGACCTAATTGCAGCATGGCATCACTGCACAGCTTAATTTGCGGCATACCCGGATTCACCACGGGTAAGCCGTTTGCAGTAATCGAAATAGCGCTCACATCGTCAGCCAGCAAACGATAGCCATGTTCCAATAATGCTGCGGCAAGAGTTGATTTGCCAATTCCCGACGGCCCCGAAAAAGTAATCACATGTTCACCTACGCTGACAGAACTTCCATGAAAAGGTAGTATTTGCCGTTGGTGTAACATGGCGCCCATAGCCGAACCAAGCAGATATAAGCGGATATCTTTTGCCGGTACTTGATCATCGTAGGGTTGAATGGTAATATATGTTCCGGCTTCAATCAGGTAGCTGCCAGTTTCTGCAATGCGGAATAGCAATTGCCCGGGACGACCTTCCACCCAGTTGCCTAGTGCCGTGGCATTATCCAAGTGTTCCGGCACATCTCCCCACCGTATGAATACATCAGCTTTGGAGTGTCCTTCAACTTGTATTAGTTCGGGACACTCGCACTGAGATTCTATGGTAAGTCCGAAAATCCGGTAAAAGAAATTCAAAATCGGAAAACTTTAGTGACAATGATAAAATAACATCCTCATCTTTTTCAGACAGGATTAACATGATTTACAAGATGTAAATAATCCTGTAAATCGTGTTAATCCTGTCAAATGAGTAAATTATTTTGTCTTCATTTTTTAGATATAAATATGGACAAAGATAGCTTTCCTTTTTATTCAAATCCATCCAAAAGAAAATTAAGTCGTGCGTATTTGGATATCATTAAACAAAATAATCAATATGGCCTCTGTTCGAACAAATGTTGTATGTCGTTTGTTTCAGTGTAGGAAAATTTCACAAATGATAAAATGATAAAATAACATTCTGTCATGTCGATGTTTGAGGTAAAAATGCCTAAATTGGGGGAAAGTATCACACAAGGCACCATCATGAGGTGGGCAGTAAAAGTGGGTGATATGGTGCAGGATGAGGATGTCCTTTTCGAGGTGAGTACTGAAAAGGTGAGCGCCGAGGTTCCTTCGCCAGTGGCTGGAAAGGTATTGGAAATACGTTTTGCAGAGGGTGATGTGGTACCCGTAGGTGTTGTTATGGCTGTTATTGAAACAGAACCCGGTGCTGAAGCTTCTGAAAGCATAGAAAATAAATCGCTTCAGGCAGAAGCAGAAAAACAACCTTCTTCAGATTCTGGGCCTTCGGAAAATCAGGAAAATATTTCCCAATCAACATCCGGCAAGAAAAGTAAATCGGAACAGTTTTATTCGCCTTTGGTGCGTAATATTGCCCAGACAGAACATATTACTGATACCGAGTTATCGGCCATCACCGGAACAGGTTTTCAGGGAAGGGTAAGCAAGGATGATGTATTGCATTATCTGGAAGAAAAGAAAAAGGGAACATCCGAGGTACCTCTTTCGACAACGCCACCTGTAAGAGAAACACAGACGACAAGTAATGTTACAGCAGGAAAAGATGATACTGTTGTGGAGATGGATCGTGTACGCCGTATTATTGCGGACCATATGGTCATGTCGAAAAAGGTATCGCCACACGTAACGACAGTTGTGGAAGTAGATGTAACAAAGTTGGTACGGTGGCGTGAACGTATCAAAGACGATTTTTTCCGTCGCGAAGGAGTAAAATTGACTTACATGCCTGCTATCGTGGAGGCTTGTGCTAAAGCGTTAACAGATTTTCCGCAAGTGAATGCCTCGGTAGACGGGTACAACATTATTCTCAGGAAACGGATTAATATTGGTGTAGCGGTAGCTTTGGACAATGGAAATCTGATTGTTCCCGTGGTACACGATGCCAACAACCTGAATATTTCCGGACTGGCAGTTTCTATCGACACACTGGCAATAAAGGCCCGCGATAATAAGCTATTGCCTGATGATATCCAAGGTGGAACCTTTACTGTTACTAATTTCGGAACATTTAAAAATATTTTCGGAACTCCTATCATTAATCAACCCCAGGTTGCTATCCTGGGAGTGGGTTATATCGAGAAAAAGCCGGCAGTAGTGGAAACTCCCGACGGTGATATGATAGCGATCCGTCATAAGATGTTTCTTTCACTCTCGTATGACCACCGGGTTGTTGACGGGGCTCTCGGAGGAGCTTTTCTGAGACGTATAGCAGATTACCTGGAAATTGAACGCACATAAAAGATATTGGCAATTAATGAATCCTGACTGACATTAACACCTAACAAATGGTACGATATGCCACAATTAAAACGTAGTGTGTCTCAGAAAAGTACGTCGCAACCGAGAGAAAACACATCGCAGTTGGTATGTAATACGGCACATTCTATTTGCCACACACCGCATACAAAATGCCATACGCCGCATACAATTTGTAATACGGCGCATGATATCTGTAATATCGTAGGATCACAAACTGATGCAACAAAATCCGTGATTCATAACGACCAATACATCATCAACCACCAGAAAAAGAAAGTGAATACACGTCAGGTAAATCAATCCCGTTATCCGCGTGCAAACCTTTAGTGTGGTTGGTTGTTATGATGTAAAAGAGCAGTTCATTATTCATATTATTTTATTCATCATTCGTCATGAAATATTCCATCAAAACCACAGATAAAGAAACTTTGAAAAAATGGTATTATCTGATGACTTTGGGTCGTTCGCTCGACGACAAAGCGGCAGTCTACTTGTTGCAGTCGTTGGGTTGGTCGTTCCACGCACCATACGCAGGGCATGATGGTATACAATTAGCTATCGGGCAGATTTTTACCAGAGGTGAAGATCACTTGTTCCCTTATTACCGTGATCTGTTAACCTCATTATCGGCAGGTATTACTGCCGAAGAAATTATTCTCAATGGGTTGTCAAAAGCCACGGACATTACCAGTGGCGGTCGTCATATGCCCAATCATTTTTCAAAAGTTGAATGGAATATCCACAATGTATCATCGGCTACGGCCACGCAGGATCTTCATGCAGTAGGTGTTGCCCGGGCAATGGTGTATTACGGACATCGTGGTGTGGCAATTGCTTCGCATGGCGAGTCTTCAGTATCCGAAGGATATGCGTATGAGGCTATCAATGGGGCGAGTGTCGAACGTTTGCCTGTTATTTTTGTGATACAGGATAATGGTTATGGTATTTCCGTCCCTAAAGAAGACCAGACGGCCAACCGCAAAGTGGCCGATAATTTTTCTGGATTCAAGAATTTGAAAATTATCCATTGTAATGGAAAAGATGTGTTTGACTCGATGAATGTGATGGCCACGGCACGTGAACATGCGATTGAAAATCGCGAACCGGTTATTGTACAGGCCAATTGTGTCCGGATCGAGGCACATTCCAATTCGGATAAGCAGACCTTGTATCGTGATGCAAATGAGTTGACTTACGTGAAAGCTGCTGATCCGTTGGCAAAATTCCGCCGGATGTTGTTGCGTTACAAACGTTTCACCGAAGATGAATTGCAACAGATTGAGGCCGACGTGAAAAAAGAGATGAAGGAAGCCAACCGTAAGGCTTTGGCTGCTCCCGATCCTGATCCGGCGACTGTTCTTGACTTTGTGTTACCCGAACCTTATGAGCCTAAATTGTATATCGACGGAACGCACCATCAGGAAGGCGAAAAGAAAACGCTCGTAACAGCAATCAACGAAACGTTGAAAGCAGAGTTCCGCCATAATCCCGACACGTTTTTATGGGGACAGGATGTCGCTAACAAGGACAAGGGTGGTGTATTCAATGTAACGAAAGGTATGCAACAGGAGTTTGGTGAAAAACGGGTATTCAATGCGCCCATAGCCGAGGACTTCATTGTAGGAACAGCCAACGGTATGAGTCGTTTCGACCCGAAGGTACGTGTTGTAATCGAGGGAGCTGAATTTGCCGATTATTTTTGGCCTGCAGTGGAACAATATGTAGAATGTACACACGAATACTGGCGCAGTATGGGTAAGTTTGCGCCGAATATCACTATACGGCTTGCATCGGGCGGATACATCGGCGGCGGGTTGTACCATTCGCAGACAATCGAGGGAGCGCTCAGTACGTTACCCGGTGCACGTATTGTTTATCCGTCGTTTGCCGATGATGCAGCAGGATTATTACGCACGAGCATGCGATCGCGCGGTCTCACGCTTTTTCTCGAGCCTAAGGCTCTTTATAATGCTGCATGGGCTGCCACTGCGATACCCGATGACTTTGAAGTCCCTTTCGGAAAAGGACGTATACGGCGGACAGGCGTTGATATGAGTATCATCACATACGGTAATACCATGCACATGTGCTTGGATGCGGCTGAACGCATTGCCAAGGACTTGGGTAAAAATATTGAAGTGATTGATATCCGTTCATTGATACCGTTAGACAAGGAAATGATTTTTACATCCGTAAAGAAAACCAACAAAGTATTAGTCGTACATGAGGATAAAGTGTTTTCGGGTTTTGGCGCTGAATTGGCAGCCATCATTGGCGACGAGATGTTCCGGTATCTGGATGCGCCTATCCGTCGGGTTGGTTCCACTTTTACGCCCGTAGCAGTTCATCCCGCACTCGAAAATGCTATTTTACCCAACACAGATAAAATATATTCGGCAGCGAAGGAGCTGCTGGAATATTAAGTAATTAAAAATTAAGAATTAAAAATTAAGAATTAAAAATTGAGAATCAATATCGTTTACATAAGGATATACAAATAAAAAAGGACTCCACTTACAATAACACAGATAGTAACGGTCTCGAAGACCTATCAGGGTTGGATTCGCACGGGCAGGAAATCTAATGGTTTTTAAGTAAACGACATTGATCCTATTTTCAAATTTAATCATTCTAAAATGGAAAATACGGCATTATTTTATAGCACATCCACTGTAAAAACGGCAATGATTGCAAAGAAAATTCAGGAAATATTCGGGAATGGAATCACAACTGTTGATATCGAAAAAGCCTGGAAAGATGATTTTATAGCTTGCGATAACCTGATTGCGGGTACTTCTACCTGGTTCGATGGCGAATTGCCTGCATATTGGGACGAGCTTCTGCCTGAGCTTGCAGAACTTGATATGAAAGGTAAAACGGTGGCGATATTCGGTTTAGGTGATCAGAGAAAATATCCGGATAATTTTGCCGATGGCATCGGTATTCTTGCGAGAATGTTCGAAAAATGTGGCGCTACTTTAGTGGGATTCACTTCCCCCGAAGGTTATGATTTTAGTAAATCGCTTGCTTTGAAGGGAGATAAACTTATGGGATTGGTCATCGATTTTGAAAACCAGGCAAATCAAACCAATGAACGAATCAAAAAATGGGTGGAACAGTTAAAGAGTGAAATGGGATTCGTTTAGGAATGACCAGCAAATAATGTGAATCAAAAAGATAATAGATAAAGTAATCGACTATTGATAATTGAATATTAATCTGCCCGTTCGGCTTGGCGGATGTAATAGTCATAAAATAAGCATGATACACGTTGCGATATGGTATGTTAGTTAACTTTGTTAAGCCATGGTTCAACTATGATTTAAGTTAATTCTTTTTTGAGGTGCTATTTATTATTCTTTGTTCTTTTTTATGCCGCAAAAAGGTAACCAAAAACCTTGGAAAAGTACTGTCAATCAATTATCAATTACTTACTTAACCGATTAATTGATAAATTTTATGCCTTTTATGAATTTGGGAACTACATCAAATCGTCGGATAAAAGCAATTTGCGCATATCCGGTATCGAAAAACATTTTTAATTCATCGTTGTGTGCCACATACATCCGGTTCACGACAAAAGACAACCCCAACGACCAATTATTACCATTGTAACCCGCAGATATTCGCGGAAACATACTGGGCGATACCTCCACTTTTTTCGATTCATGGGTATCACCGAATCCAATATTAATACCAAAAGCCATACCCGCCGAAATAAGGTAATTTTTCTTGATCACCCAGACGTAAGCGTACCCGCCGCTAATGCTTATTTGGTAGTTGTTCAGATCATTTTTCCCGTACATCACTAACGAACTGTCAGACCGCACCTGGTTGTAGTAAAATCCGCCGCCCAATTGAAAACTTCCAGCCGACTTCAACTGTCGTTCACTTTGATTGAAGGCTGCACGATACGAAAACTTTTTGTGATTGAATACATATTGTCCATACAGGCCGTATTGTGTAAGCCTGATGTCGGGATACATCACTAATACCTTTCCATTTTCACCGGTATAAAACCCTTTGTAATCCTGAAGAAACAGATCAAAGATAAATTTTTTTCCATAGTAATGATATTGAAAATCAATAGCTTTTGTTTTCCCGCGTTTTTTGTCCCGCATAAAATTGAAACTCATTCCCCCGCTTAGCGAAAAATTCCTATACGCAAACGATAATCCCATGCCTACCGGGCTATTGGGCTTATAAACGATAGACTCTTTATCGCTGATCTCGTGCGTCAGCATGGTGTATTGGTAATATGAGTAAATGCCTATGAAAAGCTCCTGTTCAAAGGGGGTGATATAAACACTATCCACCTGCGCATTACTCCGGTATGGGAGAAACACAACAAATACAAGTATCGCACAAATTTTTGATATTGAAACTTGCATTTGCTCTCTGGATTCGGGCATTTCTGATAATTTTTACGAAATGTTCGGTTTGATCGAAAATAGTTGCAAATCTATTAAAGTTATCACAAATTGTTACATGTTACGAATTGTTACTATGTGTGCGCACATATAAATCCGTGTACGTACACGGATTAAATAATGACACTATTTGTATCTCGAAAAAATAAACGAGATTATTCAGAAATCCGGCTTAGAAAATAACTTCAACAGCCGTATCTTACTACGGCCGTTTGTCTTTTGTAAATTTATTGCTCGAAGAAGAAATCGTTCAATTGCTTGATATCGTCCGGCGAATAATCAGACGCATTATCGAAATAATTGTCAATGGCTTTCAGCAGTTCGTCGAATGAGATATACCCGTCATTGTCGTTATCTACCTTCTTGAATTTGTCAGGTATGGGTAATGAGTCGCCTCTGCGCGTCTTGTTTTGAACTTTTTGCATCAAAAGATACGATTCCACATCGCTACGGCGAATGGCTTTTGCATCAAGTAATTCAACTACCGTATTTTCGTTGATTTCAACACCATATTCATCTACAATAGCTCCGGCACGCGACACTTCGCGGTCAAGATAATCGGGGACACCGTCACTATCGGTATCGAAAGGACAACCGATTGTATCCACCGGGATACCGTCAGGGGTATTGGGACATTGATCCCATCCATCTAAAACACCATCATTATCCTGGTCTTCATACATGGTAAAATCAAAATCCTCAATATTAGCGAATAAGTCTTCAACGATCTTGGTTTTGTCGGATGAAAACAAGTCTAAGTGTAATGAAAGATAGGTGAAAGTATACATGTCGTTTCCTGACTTTCCTTTATACTGCGAATTTTTAGAATCCGAACTCATATCATCGATCAGGTCGGTGAATGTATAATGCAACGAAGTGGCAGCACGTAAGGTTACCCGTTCGGATATATTGAAGTCAAACCCCACATCAATGGGAATACCTAATGCAAATTGCCCGTATTTACCCAATCCGCTGCGATCGGCCTTTCGAAGATTGGTCTCGTAGTTATAATCGCGCTGAGTGGTAGCTACATCAGGATTTAATGTGTTACCGTTTGTGTCGAATAGCTGGGGAGCAATACGGATGGTTCCGTCATTCCAGTAATTGTACCGGTATCCATTCTTATCATAATAATCGGCCTTAGAGTCAAATTGTACGGTTTCGACACCCACGGAAATAAATGGCTCAAAATATTTGCCTTTCAAAAGCGGTTTGAAACTGTAATGAAAATTGATGCCAAAACTATAAATACTCGACTTGAAATTCAGGTTTTGACTGGTATCGGATACCGAGCGTTGCGTTCCCAGGATATCTCCCATCATAAACACCAGGTTGCCCCGGAAATTATGCTTTTTACCTAAAAAGGTAGCCACATTGACACGAATTCCCGGCTTTCCGAGTGTGTAGCTGCGATATGAGTCGTTCACATCACCATAAAAATTAAAATAACCCCCTCCGATTCCAATAACCGGCATGTACACGGGATTTTCTACCTCAACCTCCCTGGTCAACAGGTCGACAATGCTTTCATCGTCTTGCGAATAACCCGACAACAATGCCAACATTAGTCCTACAAGCGTAAGTACCAGCTTTTTGAAAGTATTCATCAACATCATATTTTTCGTCGCCGTTTGCAAGTCTCCAAAATAGAGGTTACAACATCATTTATTTATACCATTTTTGATTCAACGCCATCAAGGCCTCCTGCACAGTAATGCGCTTGCCGTTGTTATATGCTGCCACAAACGAATCGTTGAGCCGTGTGGTGTTCGACAGGTGTATCCTGTAATCGCGCGCATCCTTATAGGTGGGAAACGAACCTATCGAATACTTGAACCATCCGTCATGCGTTTCTTTCAATACGGAATATTCCAGTTTATACCGCCTGAAAAAACGCTGGGCATTTATCGGTTTGTGTCCGGCTGCAATCTGCACACGGTAATATATTCCTGCTTCAGGTGTCAACATATCGCCTGTATTATTTGTGGCAGAGGGCTTCCTCAAGGTTGGCTCGGGAGCAGTACCCTGCCGGACAGCTTCATCAACAGATGCTACCAGAACAGGTTGTTCTTCGATAACCGGAACGACACCTCCTAAAATACGGTTGACTTCTGCCTGGCTCAATCCGGCCAATCTTTCATTTCGTTCAACCACATTGGCTGTCATGGTTTTGTCGCCCAACATATAGGAAAACATGCCATCGATCTGCATATTCGATTGATCCACAACAAACCCTTCGTCGGGTATCAGCTTGTACGTTACTGTGAAATAGAGCTCAGCAGGCAAATCCATCCAGATAAACTTCGCCAGTTGGTCTTTGTAAGTGAAGATTCCTCCTTTGCTGTCGACATTTACGGCAGTGTAGCCCACCGGAATTTTTTCCTCGATCTTTGCAAATTTTGAAATGACATCTTTATTAACCAGAAGCGTTACTAAGAATACATTGTCTTCCTGCATCCATACAGGTTCCTGGCGTAGACAGGCCACCCGCGTTGCTTTGGATGCATATGCTTCCATTGTTGCCATTTTTGCATAATCCTTCACATTGACGATCAATGCCGGGTCGACATTGGGTGACGGATTGATGGCAAGCATCCGCGATTGCAGATCGGTATATTTCCGTTCGTTGTTTTCGATGTACGAGAAGCGTCCGTTCAAATCAATATTTCCCGTCAGGCGTTCATTGGCAATAATCTTGTATGAGACGTTTATTTCATCATCGTCGGGAAGCCGCAACCATATCAGGCGGACTTTCTGATCCTGGAAACTGAAATCGGCATTAGCTGAATTGACCGGCATGGCTGTAAAGCCATAGGGTAATTCCTGTTGGAAACGTGCAAACCCCGCCATTTTACCTTTATTGATGGTAACGTTGACTGTAATTTCCGTTCCGGCCTCAATAACGTCGGGTATATCCATTTTTACCGTCACGTCGTTGCTCAAAAACGACGAAAAAGCGATAAACAAAATACCTGTAACTACCAGTGTAAAAAAACGATTCATAAATCTAATATGAATGATTTACATCAAAAAGATCGGACAAATATACAAAATGTATCTAAATGATAAACAATTGAATTAAAAATTTGGACTCAGCAAATACTTCGAATAGAATTTATTAATGATTTCGACAGCGCTATCGGCATCATCCACAATTGTGAATATGTCCAAATCATTAACATTTATATAACTGTATTGTTTCAACATCACTTCTTTAATCCAGTTAATCAAACCTTCCCAATATGATTTTCCTACCAGGACAATCGGAAATTGCCCGATTTTTTCGGTTTGGATCAGAGTCAATGATTCAAACAATTCGTCTAACGTTCCAAATCCGCCCGGCAATGCAATAAAACCTTGTGCATATTTAACAAACATGGTCTTGCGGACAAAAAAATGATCAAACGTGATCAGTTTGTCGGGATCAATAAACAAATTACTCGACTGTTCAAAGGGTAAATTGATATTCAATCCGACCGACCGGCCTTTACCCCGCATAGCGCCAAGATTACCTGCCTCCATAATACCCGGTCCGCCTCCGGTAATAACACCATAACCAAACTGAGTGAGTTTGAAGGCGATTTCCTCGGCCATTTTATAATATTTATGGTCGGGTGGGGTACGGGCTGAACCGAAAATAGAGACACACGGACCAATCCTGCCCAATTTTTCATAACCTTCAACAAATTCGGACATGATTTTAAATATCCGCCACGAATCTTCGGTTTTTATTTCATTCCAACTCTTATCGTTAAACGCGCTTTTTATCTTTTCTTCGCTTGTCGAACTCATATATTTGTTAAAAATAATATTGGTTATAGGCTTTTACGAGAGAAAGGCATATTTTGTTTGCTTTTTTGCAGACATTATATAACCTTTCTCAGGTAAAATAACTTCAATAATATATAACTATCTATTAATGAGAAATATATAATTAAATAAAAATTAATTTATTTTAACTGAGGCAGTGTAGTTTTTGATATTATCGGCAATGCGGGAAATCAGGAATGTCCGGGATTCGATACTTGCCCATGCGATATGTGGCAATAACAACAGGCGTTCTTTGTTGTTCACTTTAAGTAACAGATTATCTGCAGGTACAGGTTCTTTTGTGAAAACATCCATTCCTGCTCCGGCAATGGTACCGGCATCAATAGCTTCGGCCAAAGCTGCTTCGTTGACAATACCGCCACGCCCCACATTTATCAGCAGAGCAGAGGGTTTCATCAATTTAAATTGTGGTTTGTCGATCAAATTGGATGTCTGGTCGTTCAGTGGCGCATGAATGGATACAACATCGGAAATTTGCAACAATTCTTCCAGACTGCAGTGCATATAGGGGCCGCTCAGGTTTTTACCCGATGTTGAATGGTAACACACACTTGCTCCGAAAGCCTCAGCAATGGTAGCTACCCGTTTTCCAATGGTGCCCAGTCCGATGATACCGAATTGTTTTCCTCGGAGTTCCCAAAAAGGTTTCCCAAAATGGGTAAAAATATTGCTTGTTGAATAACGGCCACTCTGAACGTACTCATTATAATAATGTGTACGGGTGAGTAGTTCCAGTATGAGTGCAAAAGTTACTTGGACTACGCTGTCGGTAGAATAACCGGCAACATTTTTTACTACGATACCTTTTTCGGCAGCGCATGCCAGATCAATATTGTTTGTACCTGTTGCCGCAACACAAATCAGTTTCAGACTGGGACAAGCATCCATTACCTGGCGGTCGATCACTACTTTATTAACAATCACTACGTCGGCATCCCGGAGGCGCTCCACCCGTTGTTCGGGGGCTGTTACCGGGTATTCGGTGTATTCGCCTAAGTTTTTTATCTCGTTCATGTTGGAAACCTCGCCAATGGTGGCAGCATCAAGAAATACTATTTTCATTTTGATTGAATGATTAAAGAATATAAATTACATATTTGGAAATGATCGCGTCATTTTACAAGCGGCGCGATCATGTTATTTTTTACAAAAGTAGATTTTTTATCCGGATAACTTTACAAAACGGGTTTCAGCATCATTTTTAACGGGAAATATGGGACTTTTAGAATATACCAAACCGTATATAGATACGATGGTAATTAAAAAACGAATAGAAATATTGCAAAATACAATTTAATCCTCATTATTCTTATGAAGAATAGGCATTTAGAATATTTATTAATATTCTTAATTTTATTTGGAATAGATTATATTCCAAAAATGTTCTTGGAAATTTTTAAGATAAATACACTCAATGGTCGGATATTCAGTATAACTAGTTTTTTAGATATTAATTTATTTAAAAACTATAATATGGCTTTTAACATTTTAAGTAGAGTTCGTCTTCCATTTAAAAATATAGTAATATACGGAATTTTTATTTCTACAATGCTTATTGCTATATTAATGATAAGAAAAACCTTTCGACTTCGTTTTAAAGATATTTTACCTTGGTTGTTGATATTTTCCGGGACATTTGCTAATTTTATAGACAAATTTAAAAATGGATATATTACTGATTATTTTATTCTGTACCATCAAGATGTCTTTTCAATTAATTTCAATTTTGCTGATGCATACATATTTATTGGAATTGTAGACATCAGCTATGATGAGCCCCGCCTGTGTTATCGGAGAGTATCGCAGGGAGATCAACCTTCAAAAAAAGAGATTAATCCGATCCATAAACTACGCTCGCAAGACCAACGGAACAAGGAAATAGCCGTCGAAAAGACCGTCGAAGACATAAAGAAGTTCCTTCGGGAGGAAACGATACCCGACAGTGATTTCAAGGAATTTGAACAGGATATGCTCTATTACGCCATGTTGAGAAACCTTCGCGATGATCACAAAACCGTTTTCGGCTTGAAACACGAATACCTGAGCGATGAAATCCGCACCGATATTGTTTCAAAATTAACCGACGACCAAAAGAACCTCATTCGCAGGGATTTCATCACTTGCCATTTATCTGATACGGTTGGAATTTGCAAACAATCCGACCTGATGATTGATTTTGCGTTATTGCATTTTCCCGACAAGATCGCCGAGATCAAGGAAAAACATAATGAAGTGTATATCAAACGTCAAAATCGAATTAATGAAAGAATCGCGGAGATTGAGGGTTTGATTAATGAATCAAAAATGTTGGAAGCTCAATCGGACAATGCTACGAAGGATGAATCATCAACCGAAATAACGCTGGCCGATCATCAATCGGAAATTGTCGTTTCGACTCTTGATGAGAGTTCAGTGGTTGATCAGGTTGCAGAGCAGACAGAATGTGCAGTGTCAATCATTGATGAGGAAGCAGTTCAAATAGAGCTTGATAACAAACCTCAAGCATGTATTATCTTATGTGATGGAAAAATATCCGTCACTGAGTTTGATCAACATGTAGATGTGGCGTAATAAGTCATTAATTTGCACTGTTTTTCAGTAATGAGGACATAGGTGAGTTGAATGGCAAATTTGCATGGCAAAAAACAAAGCCTTACAAAGAAAAATGTAAGCCATCGAATTATGGTCTAAATCGGAACGGATTGCTACATGTACCTTTGATATAAATGGATATGTCCCGTTTTGTATTGTTTTATTTTCGGGAAAAACATCGTTGATAGCGATTTTGGGAACTTCATTGTCGGGTACTCGTACTATCATATCCTTGTAATTATTGAATGTATAACATATACCATTTCCATAACTTACTTCTCCAAATACAGGCCCCATGCCACCAATTTCTCTGGCTTCAGGTAAATCAGGTGTTTCCATGCCATTCATCAC
>JAVBNI010000005.1:0-36606 GCA_031551645.1 Bacteroidales bacterium
TGTCAAGTTTTGTGCAAAGTTAGATTGCTTCATCGCTCGTACCTCGCGATTCACAATGACGAACGGTAGCGCGTCATTGCGAGGCGGCAGCCGAAGCAATCTCAAATTTGAATGCACAAAACTTGGCGGCGCGGAGTATAACGTCGTTAAGCTCGCCCATTCGACTGACAGGTTCGCGACCTCATGAGCGTTTAATGAATAATCATAGTACAGAATATCAAAACAACGATTATTTATAGTGAGCACTTATCAAAAATTTATCTACCTCTGTGGCTCTCTGCGATTTTCTTCGTAAACGGGAACACAGAGAGCCACAGAGGAATTGTAAGGAATAGCATTATATATATGTCTGGGAATCGACCATAAATGAGTGTATCAACCCGGAAAAAGCTTTTATAAAATCATCAAAACATTAACATCTTGGCGCCTTTATGACAAAATATGACGAAGGTATATTTCATTGAAATTCGATTCATCATATGAAATTTAAATAATCTCTTCATTGTCCAAAAACAACCATGTATGGTTTTATGTTATATGAAAGAGACTGTTAGACAAGCAAGTTGATAACTATCCCCATAATGTTAATAAGACTGATTGAAAATATTTGCCCGTCGGTTTTTGTGGTTATAACTTGCGGCTCCTATTGAGAAATAATAACAGTTTAAAATTATATACGATAATGCTTACAGGCACAATGGTTTCTAAAAAAGAAAAGGTAGACGAACGTCAAGAAAAAACCTATACGTTCGACGAGGCCTATAAAAAATCCCTCGAGTATTTCAATGGCGATGAGTTGGCGGCCAAGGTATGGGTGAACAAGTACGCTATCAAAGATTCTTTCGGGAACATTTACGAGCAGTCGCCCGACGACATGCATTGGCGCTTAGCGCGTGAAGTAGCGCGCATCGAAAGACGCTATATCAACCCGATGAGCGAACAGGAATTATACGACTTGTTTAAAAATTTTAAATATATCGTTCCCCAGGGAAGTCCGATGACCGGTATCGGCAATAAGTTCCAGATTGCATCGTTATCCAATTGTTTTGTGATTGGCAATGAAGGTAATGCCGACTCTTACGGCGGTATCATGAAGATTGACCAGGAACAGGCGCAATTAATGAAGCGCCGCGGAGGAGTGGGACACGATTTGTCGAGTATCCGGCCCAAAGGCAGTCCGGTACTTAACAGCGCATTAACTTCTACAGGCGTGGTGACGTTCATGGAACGTTATTCCAATACTACCCTTGAGGTAGCACAGGATGGTCGCCGTGGTGCATTGATGTTGAGTATCTCCAGCAAGCATCCCGATGCGGAAAGCTTTATAGACGCTAAGATGACCCCGGGTAAGATAACCGGAGCCAACGTGTCGGTGAAGATTGACGACGGTTTTATGAACGCTGTGGTCAACAAGGAACCTTACAAGACGCAATATCCGATTGATTCGGAACAACCGGTCTTTACCAAGGAGATTGATGCCCAGGCACTGTGGAACAAGATCATCCACAACGCATGGAAATCGGCTGAACCTGGTATTCTTTTCTGGGATACCATTATTCGCGAATCAGTTCCCGACTGTTATGCGCAATTCGGTTACCGTACCGTATCGACCAATCCTTGTGGTGAAATACCATTGTGTCCTTATGACAGTTGCCGTTTATTGGCTATCAACTTATGCAGCTACGTCGATCAACCTTTTACTCCGGAAGCCAAGTTTAATTTCGGTCTATTTAAGAAACACGTTGTTTACGCGCAACGTATCATGGACGATATTATTGATCTGGAACTTGAAAAAATTGATGCTATTCTGTCAAAAATACACTCTGACCCGGAAGATGCCGAACTGAAACGTGTCGAGCGTCGTTTGTGGGAACAGATTCGCGTGAAAACGGAAGAAGGCCGTCGTACAGGTATCGGCATCACAGCCGAGGGCGATATGCTGGCTGCATTGGGTATTCGTTATGGCAGCGATGACGGGATCGATTTTGCTGTTGAAGTACAGAAAACGCTGGCGTTGGAAGCATACCGGGGTTCGATATATCTTGCCAAGGAACGCGGGGCTTTCAATATTTATGACTCGTCGCTCGAACGCAATAATCCGTTTATCGAACGTTTGAAAAATGAAGACGAAACATTGTATCGCGACATGCAAAAGTACGGTCGCCGGAACATTGCTTTGCTGACGATTGCGCCTACGGGTACCACCAGCTTGATGACACAGACCACCTCAGGTATTGAACCTGCATTTGCATTATATTACAAGCGCCGCCGTACGGTAAACCCCAACGATCAGGATGTGACTGTTTCTTTTACTGACGAAAAAGGGGTCACGTATGAAGAATACATGGTATTCCATCACAAATTCTTAGACTGGCTGAAAATTAACGGATATAACGTCAAGGAGGTGATGAAATATGATGAAGACAAGATTCAGTCCGTAATCGAAAAATCGCCTTATTATAAAGCTACCTCGGCTGATGTTGACTGGCTGAACAAGGTGCGGATGCAAGGTGAGATCCAGAAATGGGTGGATCATTCCATCAGCGTGACTATCAATCTTCCCGAAGATGTATCGGAGGATATGGTTGCCCAGCTTTATATCACCGCCTGGAAGAGTGGATGCAAAGGGATTACAGTATATCGTGAAGGTTCACGCGAAGGTATCCTGGTTTCGACCAAGAAGGATGCTCCGGCTCATGCTTCGGAAACACAGGCTCCACGCCGCCGCCCGGCATCGTTAGATGCAGAAATCATTCGTTTCAAAAACAACAAGGAAGACTGGATCGCATTCATCGGTTTGTATGAAGGCCGTCCGTATGAGATATTTACGGGTATCACCGACGACGAAGTGTTCCTGATCCCGAAATCGGTTACCAAAGGAAAGATCATTAAAGTGAAAGATGAAGATGGTAACAAACGATATGATTTCCAATACGAAGACCGTTTCGGATATACCAATACGGTAGGAGGACTTTCACGTATGTTCTCTACGGAATACTGGAACTATGCCAAGTTGATTTCGAGTGTGTTGCGGTTCGGAATGCCAATCCCCGATGTAGTTAACTTAGTATCGTCCCTTCATTTGAACAGCGAAACCATCAATACCTGGAAAAATGGGGTGGAACGCGCTCTGAAGAAATATATTCCCGATGGTACCAAAGTCACCAAAGGCAATAAATGTCCCGAATGTGAAGGCGAAGGAACCCTGATATACAAGGAAGGATGCCTTACCTGTACTAACTGCGGATATTCCAAATGCGGATAATCCGAATAACGGCAGTTGACAATCCTCCGGGATCATGAACAAGTTAACACGGAAGCTTCATCTTCAAAACACAAGATGAATTCACGAAAAAGCGGATCTTTTACATCCGCTTTTTTCTTTGTTGTTGTATATTGAAACTTAATTTATATCTTTATTCCAAATTCAACAATTCATAACTCATGCGAATCAAGAGTTAAAGTAAAGAGATAGCTTGAAAAGCTATATTTTCATAACCGGAGGTCGTTGACCTTCGGAAAAGCAATACAACAGCACATCTGCCTGTAAGGCAGGATTTTGTTTTTGTTATGGTTCTGCCTTGCAGGCAGGCAAGATGTTTATTTCTTGCCTCGGGTCGCGCTTAGCTTACCCGAGGTTACGAAAATACAGCTTTTCAAGCTGACCGACAATATTTATCCAACCCTTGATTTGCATAATTCATAACTCATAATTTATAATTCAGATGAAACCTTTTCTTTTTCTTGCTTTCTTGTTGATATTCCCGTTGTATGTACACTCGCAGGAGTCGACCTATCGTAATCCGGTGATTGCCGGTGATTGTGCCGACCCGACCATTATCCGTGTCGGTGATACGTACTATGCGGCTAGTACTTCCTCCGAATGGGCATTGCCCTATCGTTTGTTCGAATCGAAGGATCTGGTGAATTGGACGTACTTGGGAGCATTGTTCCGGGAAATGCCCGACTGGACGATGGGTAGCTATTGGGCGCCGGAACTGTTTTATCGTGCCGGAACGTATTACGTCTATTATACGGCCCGCCGTCGCAGCGATCGCAAGTCGTTCATCGGGGTGGCTACCACGAAGGATATCCGGCAGGGTTTTACCGACCACGGCCTTATCATTGAATGGACGAACGAAGCCATTGATGCGTTCGTGATCGAATTAGACGGGAAATTATACATCACCTGGAAAGCATACGGGCTGGACCGGGGCAAAGCCATCGAGATACTCGGAGCTGAACTGTCGGATGACGGTCTGAAACTGAAAGGAGAAGCATTTTCTATGCTCCAGGCAGATGCCGGAACATGGGAAGCCGGAGGCGTGGAAGGACAATGTTTGGTGAAACATGGCGATTACATTTACATGTTTTATGCAGGAAATTCCTGTTGCGGCGCCCGGTGTAACTACCAGACCGGGGTTGCCCGTTCCCGTTCCATCCGTGGCCCTTGGGAAAGATATTCAGGCAACCCGATCTTATACAGCGGCGGACAGTGGCGTTGTCCCGGCCACGGAACCCTGGTAACGACGCCTGCAGGACGTTATTTTTACCTGTATCACGCTTATAACGCAGCAACCAATATATATACCGGTCGTCAGGGATTGTTGGATGAGATTGTTTGGGATGCGGCATCGGGTTGGCCGTCGTTCCGTTATGGCTCCATACCATCCATCCAGGCTGCTACACCTCATCCTGGAACTGTGCAACAGGATATAACAGGTTTTACGGACAAGTTCGGTAGTTCTACCCTCAATCCCGAATGGATGTGGGATGTATCGCAGGGACAACCTATAGTACGAGTGGGAGGAGGACGGCTTTCGCTCGATGGAAACGGATCGCCGGCAGGAACTTGTCTCGGATTGCGGCCTCGTAAAGATCGTTACACTCTGTTAGTCACCGTGGAAAAAGGAACGTCTCCGGCGGGTGTTTGCATGTACGGAACCAAAGAGCAGGCAGTAGGCTTGTCCCGCACAGACGGCCGGTTGGAATTATGGCAAGTCGAAAAAGACAACCGTTCGGTACTTGCAACCATGGAACTACCGCAAGCAACTGATGTCACACTGTACCTTGAAACCCGTTTCGGGCAATATTGCCAGTTTGGGTTCATCCTTCAGGACGGGAAACGGCAACCGGTGGGGACACCGTTGCACATACAAAAACTGCCGCAATGGGACCGCCCGCCGATGACCGGCATACAGGCAGGCGGAAAAGGATCTGCTATATTCAAGATGGTGGATTTACAGTACGATTAGGAAAGGAACGAGGGTACGATTCAATGTCTTTTAGTTAAGGGATATCTCCATGCGCGTACTGTACCCTGCCCGACCACGCTTGGCTACAATGACGTAATGTAGAGACGGGGCGCGCCCCGTCTCTACTGCCCTCTAACCGCAAAAACCTTATTTTCAAGACAAACCTTAGTAGGAGAAGCGCAGGTATATATCATCAACCTTATTGACCTTATTGGACGAAACTTCGATTAAATAAGGTAATAAGGTCTAAAACAATCGTGAATTTATGGCCTACTAAGGTTTAAAGTCAGAAAATTTAAGATTATAGACACAAGAAATAAAAGGCTGTAGTTAAGAAAAGTGTTGCAAAAATTATGAATCATACCGGCAAGGTTGCATACCTGACGGCATGCTGCGTAGCATGTGGCTATCATATTTCTACCGAGCTTGTATCCCTAAACGGGATTTAGGTATCCCGTCAGGAATACAATATCGGTAGAAAATATTTCCAATCCAGCCTCGTATTGCATGCCGTAGGTATGCAACCTTAAATAACAACTCAATATTGAACTACACAGCCGAAATAAAACTTCAACATCCTATCTTGATGACTATGATCACGCAAGCTGCAAAACTGCTGACAGGGTTGGCATGAAATTTTCATATCTCACATCTGTTGATCATCATTTTATTGCCTTTCGTCAAAAAAAGGCAAAGACTACGGTTTCCCGTATTTTCTTTTTTGTAAATATATCATACATTTGCAACCGGAATATTGTTGATTGAAACTCCCGGAGAGATGTTTTATTTTCCTGCCATACCCGATATGAATGAATGCCGCACCGGTAGCGGGTCTGGTATGCCTATTTCAGAGAACGGTCATCCGGCAAGCCTGTTTTTACTATACAAATTATCTTTTGCTGATCATTTATCATTAATAATTACCCTTAAATCATTAACATCATGAGTGCATTTAAATTTTTATGGAAGATCTGGCTACGGCTGAACTTATTGACCAAAGACGTAGACAACGACTATGTGGCCGAAGTATCCCTTACGGGCAAAAAAGCATTGCGCAACGCCGACATTGCACGGCTGATCAAGGAAGCAGGTTCCGAGTTGAAGTACGAAACCCTGCTCAGTATCCTGGACCAAAGCGACCGGATCACCCGCGAGCAGGTACAGGCGGGACACAGCGTACTTACGGGATGTTGCCAGTACAGCCCACGTGTGGCAGGCACATGGATAGGCGCGAATGCCAAATTTGACCCCGCAGTACATAAAATCACGTTAGATATTGTACCAAGCGCCGAAATGCGCGCTTCCTTAAAGGAAGTGGGCGTTGAAGTACTCGGTGTGAAAGATGGCGGAGCCTTTATCGGACTGGTAACCGACACTGCTACAGGTTTGACTGACGGAACAATTACCCCCGGCGACGACATCCTGGTTGAAGGCGACAAGTTAAAAATAGTCCCCGATGGCGAATCAGGCTTAGGCGTATTTTTTATCAACGTCTCCGGCGAAGCCATTCCCGTTACCCGCCGCCTGACGCAAAACGAGCCCAAAAAGCTGATCGCTCGCGTGCCTAACTTACCGGCAGGACAATATACCTTGCGGGTAGTGACGCGGTTCTCGAAGAGCGGCACCCTCCTCACAGAGCCTCGTACCATCGACTATGACCGGTTATTGATCGTATCGTGACCCCGGTTTGCGGTGCGACGCTCCCCACCGGTGCGGTGTGTCGCACCGCAGCATTGGGGTGTAACGCACCGTAACGCTACGGTGCGATGCAGCGTAACATTCATCAAGCAAACTTTTATTTTTTATTTATTTATAAACCTTTTAATTTAAATTAACATGTTCAGAAAAGTTTACGTAGTTTTATTAGTAGCTGTATTGACAGCTGGTTATGCACAGGCCCAATTTACGTTTGGCGTGCGTGCAGGTTTTAATCTCACCAATATTTCCGCAAAATACGATGGGAAAAAGGAAAGCGGCGATGATAAAAACAAGTTTAAACCCGGATTTCAGATCGGGGTAGTTGGCGAATACGCTTTGAGCGACGCTTTTGCTATCCAACCGGGTATTTTGATTGCCACACAAGGATCCAAGTACAAATTTTCAGAAACATATGGAGGTACGACTTATGAATCGAAAGGGAGCACCAACCTGACTTATATCCAGATCCCGATCAATGCCCAATACAAGCTCGACCTGGGCGGCGCCACACTATTGTTGCAGGCTGGCCCTTACCTTGGTTATGCCATTAGCGGTAAATACAAATCGGAAGAAGACGGTGAAAAAAGCGACCAAAAAATCAAATTCGGCAGCGATAATGACAAAGTTAATCCATTCGATTTCGGATTGGGATTGGGCGCTGGCGTGCAGTTCAGCAACTTCCAGGTTGGCCTGGGCTATAATTTCGGGCTGACCAATTTGAGCAATATCGACAAGCAAAAGATGAAAAACAATGGCTTGGCGCTTACCGTTACTTATATGTTTGGAAAATAAACCACCTTTAAGATCTCCAAGGTTTTGAAAACCTTGGAGATCTTTTTCTATCTTCAGAATCATTTTATCATGAAAAGATATATCCCCTGAGGGGACTTATATACAACCGTTTTTGTTATCCTACCGACATTTTGTGCCTGACGGCACGCCTGAGAATGTCCCGTATGGGACAGCAGAGCATGATATCCGATAATCATATAACTATAATATAAAAAATCCTATTGTTTAAGCCCGGTAGACCTAACAGGTTTTATAAACTCTGATAACAATTGTATCACATAAATAAAACAAATTTTATCATGAGCAGACATTTCTTTCTTTTCTTTTTTGTACTATGTGCAGTAGTTTTTACTTCCTGTGACGACAAGGAAGAGCCCAAATCGCTTTACGAATTGCTGAAAGAAGAAGTAATAACAACGTTGAACAAAAAAACTGAGTTAAGTGAATTTACCGCCGCTTTGCAGGAAATTGACTTTGGAGCAATCCAATCCGAAGAATTGACGCTTTTTGCAGTGAAGAACAGCGGTATGAACCAATCGACTACGAAGGCAATGAATGACGAAAGTATGAACATACGCCGTCAGATCGTGAAAGGAAAATATAGCAAGTCTTCGTTGACCGACAGCCTGATGTTAACCGCCCTTGACGGGAGCGGACTGCTGATTCGCAACACGGGTGGGAAGATTTATATCAACGGCGTGGAACTCGGCGAAGAAGTGCAAGCCGGTAAAACTGTTGCATATGTCGTTGACAAGGCGATACCGGCATCCGAACCTATAGCGCCGGTATTGACCACTGCCGAGGTCACCGCCATCACCGCTACCGGCGCTATTGCAAGCGGGAACATCACCAACGCCGGGACGCCCGCCTATACCGTGCGCGGATTTTATTATGCAACGGTTGCCAACCCTGCCGACAGTACAAAAACTACGGTTGCCGGAACGGGAACGGGCATCTTCACGGCCACTCTCTCCGGATTGCAACCAGGAACGAAGTATTACATCCGCGCATATGCAGTCAACAGCAACGGAATTGTATATGGCAACGAGGTAATCTTTACTACCGCTGCCGCACCGGCATTACCTCCGGTGTTCGGTCCGATCAGCGTTACCGACACTTCCGTCACCACATCTTCCGCCAGGATCAATGCGGAAATCACAAATGCAGGAACGCCTGCCTATACCGAACGCGGCTTTTGTTTTGCAACTGCTGCCAACCCCACCGTTGACAATACAAAAATAACAATTGCCGGAACGACAACGGGCGCTTTCCTGACGCGCCTCACCGGTTTGGCTGCCGGTACGGAGTATTACGTCCGCGCGTATGCCATCAACAGTGGGGGTACAACTTACAGCAACGAGGTGAGCTTTACCACCCAAAGCATCAGCGGAGATGATATCAACGAAAATTCGGCGCTGCTTCTTGAGTCTATATATCACAACAGAGTGTTGTACCATACTTTTCAATATGATGCACAGGGGAGGCTTACCAAGTTTGTGGATAATTGGAGTGAAAAAGTTTTTAAATACAACACAGCCGGAGACGTAACCGAAATAAACGGAACAGCAGTTACCAAAAACAGCAATACCATTACGATGGGTGGGGACAAATTTACTTTGAACAACAAGGGTTTGCTTGAAAAATATGAGGACTACATGGGCCATTCGACAACATATGCGTATGATGCCGGCGGAAACCTTCTCGACGTGTACGATTTAGACGGCAATGAAACCTTCAGCAATTACGACAGCAAAAAATCCCCGTTCTATTCCTGCGCATCGCCTCAATGGTTATTGATGTATTACTTCAAAACTTACGGCGTAAACAATAATCCGGGCAAAAATATCCATGAGTCCTTCGGCGAGGAAACATGGTCGTATGAATGTAATGTTGCCGGTTATCCCGTAAAACGCACAAGTTCGCGGGACGGCGAATATACCTTCACATACAAAAAAAAATAGAAATCCCTATTGATTAATTTCCGTCATCACCTATAAGTTTTAATCTGCAGTTGATGACTTTTAACCCTTTAAAATTATTATTCATGAAAAAGTTTTTACTCTTATTATTCTGTTTGCTTGGCGCTATGGGTGCGCGGGCGCAGAATTACAACGTTACATTCGAAATTACCGATATTTACGGACAGCCTGTATTCGATGGTGTCTCGGTTATAGCAAACGGTATGGAGGAACGTACCAAAAACGGTACGGGGAGAGTGACCTTTTTTCTGCCCGATGGGGAATATACATACCGGATGTATGTATATTCGCAATATGGCAACACATATTTAATAGCCGATTATCATCCGTTTACCGTAGCCGGAAAAAACATAACGATCCCCGTGCGCTTTTATTCTCCGCTTTCATTTACAGTAACCGGAGCCGGTGGGGAACAGATAAAAGAAGGCGTGAACGTTACGATTGCCAATAAGAACGGCAATACCGGCTATGCTTTTTCGAATCCCGACGGCAACTACATGTTTTACATACCCGCCGGCGAGTATACCTTCAGGCTCACCGTCCCGGGTTACCCGGATCAAACCGGCGAATTAACCGTAGCGGATGGCGTGGCGCTGGATAAAAACGTCAGTGTAGCTTCGGCAACGCATTACCCTGTTGTGTTTCATGTTACCGGGGTGGATGAGACTTATATAGGAAACATCTATATATATCTTAACGATGTCCTTTTTGCAGGTGCAGACTATATCGATGGAAAGTATACGGTATACCTGCCCGACGGTAAATATACATACGCGACGAATACCAACTCTACCGTAGAGAATGCCAGGTATGGAAACAAAAGAGGCGAGTTTACCGTTGCGGGTAAAGCGCCCGACCCTGTCACACTGTCGTACGAAAATTTCTCAACACTCACGGTAACAGCCGTTGATCACACTGGCGCCGCACTTGAGAGAGGATCTATTTATGTGAGTAATCAGGCGAACTTTGCTTCTGTACCTCTTGACGGAACCGGTAAAGCGTTGCTGCATCTGCCTGACGGGGAATATAATTATAGATACTTCCCTGGTAATTACGGTTACTGGGCGAATTTGTATCCCAGGCAAGCCGGTACCTTGACCATAAACGGCGCCAAAGCCAAAACCATCTCGTATGCAATGGGATACTTTCCTGTGGAAATCACGCAGACTGATCAGAACGGAGCCCCCTATGGCAATTTGGTACGTATTTACAAAGGGACTGAAAATAGTTATGATCTGGTAACTCCGAATAACACCACGGGAAAAGCTACCATATACCTGGCTAATGGAGATTACTCCTATTATGCAGAAATACAGGGTGTGAATAAAACAGGATTTTTTACTGTTTCCGGCGCCGGAAAGCAACTATCCATCAACCCGGCGGATGATTCGGGATATGCCGTTACATTCAATGTAACCGGTGTCGACGGGCAAGCCCTTCAGTATGGCTATGTACACACCATCAACAAGGCCAACGGGAATCAAAAAAACGCCGATATTTATGATGGCGTAGCAAACATCCGGTTAGCCGGCGGCGAATACAGCTACACGGTTCATTACAACGATTATGTATATCCGGCGCAAAGCCTCGCGGTGAGCGGCAACAAGCAGGTGGATGTTAAATTTGCCGACATTACCTATTACTCTGTTAAATTCACATTCCAGGACAATAGCGGTAACCCGATGGAGTATATGGGCATTTCCATCCACGACAGCAAAGGCGAATACCTCCAGGACGGGTACACGCACGACCCCGGCGAGGCAACTGTAATGCTTCCCAACGGTACGTATACATACACTACCGGGGGATCCAACGGTTTCCCCGAACGGACGGGCAGTTTCACAGTGAATAATGCCAACCCTGCTACGATCGCCATTTCGTACAAAACAGGGTATTATGCCGCAAACTTCACCCTAACCGGCATTACCGGCGATATCCCATACGGCCATATTTATATTTATACGAATGAGAAGGAAATCGCGTATGCCTATGTCGAAGATGGCGAAGGCACTGTATACCTCCCCAATGGAACTTACCGGTACGAGGTAAGCATACAAGACGGATATGCAAGCAAAACCGGCGAGTTGGTCATCAATAATACAGCAAAAAATGTCACCGTATCGTATGCCGACTATTATCCGGTTACCTTTACCGTTACGGGTTATGACGGTAAACCTGCGAATGTGAATTTGGGTATTTTCAAGAATGGCGAGTATATTGCCGGTAAGTATGGAGAGGAAGATCTCACGCTTTATTTGCCTGCGGGCGATTATTTCTACGAAACAGGTGGAGAAAACAGTGGCCTGCCTGTAAAAACAGCTCAATTCACCAAAACCGCAGCCGCCCAAACCATCCTTGTGGCATACGAAGCCGGATTGCGCTACCCGGTTACTTTTATATGCAAAAATCCTGCAGGCGCCATACTTCCAAGTTCCAGGGTTGCATTAAAAGATGAATACCAGAACGTATCTATCGTGTATACGGGGTTGACAGGCATGGGGGGCGTCATTGATCTTCCCAATGGGAACTACACATATGACGCAAGCGGGATAACCGGCCAGATAGCCGTTAGAGGTAAAGCGCAGCAGGTGGAAATAACAATTGCGTCTGCTACAGTAGGCACTGTCGAATTTGTGTGGGTGGACAACCCGTCGAACCTTAAACTGACTGTGTATAACGAATCGGGAACCGAAGTGTTCCGCGGTGAAAACAGTAATTATAACTATATCGTTGTTAATCTGCCCGCCGGCAAATACTCTTACCGTGCGTATAACAACGGCGACGTATTGACAGGACAGGTGGAAATAACCAATACCCCGTACAGGCTGTACCTCAAATATGATGAAGCAATAAAGTACAAGATCGACTTTACGGGGAAGAACGAAGACGGGTCGCCGTTAGATAAGGATTATTTTGTGGTGGTATACGGCGAAGGCGGCGTGTACGTTCGCGACACCGGGTTGCCCGGGAGCCTTTACCTGTCGCCCGGAAAATATACCTACGAGGCAATGATCGACGGTGGCGGCGGCGTTAGCCAAAAGGGAAGTTTCACAGCCGACAAGGCACAAACCGTCAATATTTCGGTTAAGCCCTCAACACTGGTCACCTTCAATATAAAAGCCGAAGGCAAGGATGCAATGGCATACATTATGCTTGCCGATGGTTCGGGCAACCCGATTACCGCCGGGAGTATCTATGGTAGCGCAGCAGCAGAGATGGCGCGGGGAACGTACACCTGCAAGGTGGATATGCCCGGGTATGCAGCCGTCAACCAGCCGTTTACGGTAGGCGCTACAGCTACAACCGTCAACATCAACCTGACCGCAGTGAGAGTCACCGGCATATCCTTAGACAGGACGGCTATCGGGTTGCTGGTCGGGAAAAACTATACCCTGCATGCCTCACTCACGCCTTCCGACGCACTCAATCAAGAAGTAACATGGAGCAGCGACAATGCAAGTGTAGCCAAGGTAAGCGCTTCGGGCGTGGTTACAGCCGTTGCCGCAGGCGCCACCAACATTAAAGTTACCTCGGCCGATGGCGCCAAGCAGGCTACCTGCTCGGTAACAGTGAGCGCATCCGAAGTAGCAGTGAGCAGTATCACGGTAGGCCCCACTAACCTGAACATGAACGCAGGTACAGTGGAAACGTTAAAAGCGACCATCCTGCCGGCAGCGGCCACCAACCAGAAAGTTAAATGGAGCAGCAGCAATACCGCCGTAGCCAGTGTGGACGCATACGGAAATGTGATGGCTAAGGCCGAAGGCAGCGCTACCATCACCGCCACTACGGATGATGGAAGCAAAACCGCAACATGCACGGTGCAAGTCGCCAATGTTGCCGTAACAGGCGTTACCCTTGCGCCCGCCAGCCTTAACCTTATGGTGGACGAGTATGCAACGCTGACCGCCACCATCAACCCGGCCAACGCAAGCAACCAGAAGGTGACCTGGAGCAGCAGCGCTCCCGATGTAGCCTCGGTTGCCGAAGGACGGGTAACAGCGCTCAAAGCTGGTTCCGCCACCATCACCGTAACCACTACCGATGGCGGAAAAACCGCTACGTGCTCCGTAACCGTCACCGCCAAGGTTGCTGTAACCGGTTTGAGCCTCAACAAACCAACGACCACCATAGTTATAGGCGACAACGAGCAGTTGACAGCCACTGTAGCTCCGGCTAACGCTACCAATACGAATGTAAGTTGGGCTACAAGCAACGAAGCCATAGCCACAGTGGACGCCACAGGTACAGTAACCGGAGTGAGCGCAGGCACAGCCACCATTACGGTATCCACCGTCGATGGCAACAAAACCGCCACCTGCACCGTAACAGTGACATCCGAAACCACAGGCGTAGAAATCGCTGATGCGCCGCTTGCCATAATGTATCCCAACCCGACAGACGGCGCTTTCACCCTGGCATTCGATGCACCGGGGACATACCGCGTTACCATTACCAATATGGCCGGGAAGGTACTGTTTCGCCAAACGGTAAGCGATCTGTTGAAGCAGATGGACATCAGCAGCTATCCTGCAGGCGTCTACCTGATACTGATCAACGACGGCAAACGGCAAAGCACAACAAAAATCGTTAAAAAATAGTGAAGGATAAAAGAGAGGGTTGTTCAAAAAGTCAAAGTTAAACGTCATTGGTAGGAGGAACGACGAAGCAATCTACTGTTAATTACAAGATTGCTTCGCTATCACTCGCAATGACGAGATAAAACCAGTCATTTTGAACAGCTTCCTTTATCTAAAAACATCTAAAATTCAATCAACATGAAAAAGTCATTTTTATACATCATTTTATTAGCAATAGCCATTGGTTTTACAGCTTGCGGCGGAGGTGATGACGACCCCACCCCGGAACCGTCAAAAAGTAAAGCCTGTGATATCACATCATTTAAGGTGGGTAATGACACATGGCAAGTATCGGGCACAAACATCAGCTTCCAATATTCTAAAGGTACGCCCCAAGAGGACTTGACACCAATCATTGTTACCTCCGACAAAGCCAGCGTCAATCCGAAATCGGGAGTTGCACAAAACTTCTTCACCACCGAAGGGGTGAAATATACGGTAACTGCCGAGGACGGAACTACCACCAAAACCTATACGGCAAAAGCGACGGTAGCAACGACCAATTGATTAATTGAGAATTGAAAGTTGACAGTGGCAGTTGGTAGTTGGTAGTTGAATAACTGAATAACGGAATAATTGAAAAATCTTCATTCTTAACCCGTCACTTGTCACTTGTCACCCATTAATATGGGTAATTTTAAACCTAATTTTATAAATCCATATCCAATGAGAGCAATGTATAATTATTCGAGATTGCTATGTATGGCAATCGTAACCTTTTGCTTAGTGTTTACAAGTAGTTGCGGGGACGACAAAAAAGACGACCCCGTTAAAGCGCCGACATTAACCACTGCCGAGGCAAGCGCTATTACTTCCGGGAGCGCCACTTCCGGGGGTAATGTAACCAGTGACGGCGGCGGTGAAATTACCGCGCGCGGGGTTTGCTGGGGTACTGCCGCCAGTCCTACCATCGATGGTAGTAAAACTACCGACGGTAAGGGAACGGGAAACTTTACCAGTAACCTCACCGGGTTGGCTGCCAATACCAAATACTATGTACGGGCATATGCCACCAATAGCGCAGGTACAGCCTACGGCAACGAAGTAAGCTTTACCACCGCTACCCCGGAACCGGGTACGGTAGCGCCGGTATTGACCACAGCCGAAGTCAGTGCCATTACCGCTACTAGGGCTACTGCCGGGGGTAATATCACCAATGTCGGAACGCCGGCCTATACTGAACGTGGCGTATGTTATGCCACCACTACCGCTCCTACTACCGCAGCCTCAAAGGTTTCGGTTGCCGGAACAGGAACAGGCGCCTTTACGGCCGATCTCACCGGGTTGACGGCCAACACCAAATATTATGTGCGGGCGTATGCTGTTAGTAGCAGTGGAACTGTATATGGTACTGAAGTAAGCTTCACTACTGCCGATGACACCCCCTCAGTATCGGAGTTAACCACTGCCAAGGTTAGCGCCATCACGACCACCACCGCCACTACCGGTGGAAATATTCCCAGTACGTTCACATATACCGAACGGGGTGTATGTTTTGGTATCACAACCGACCCTACTATCCACGATCAGAAAGTTGTAGTGGCAGGAACGGGAACGGGCGCTTTTACTGCAAACCTCACCAGTCTGATACCCAATACCAAATACTACGTACGAGCATATACTCTAAATGGTGGTGATGTATTTTATGGAAATGAAGTAAGTTTCACTACTCAGAATGAAAACATCGATGCAAATTCGGTATTGTTGCTTGAAGGGGTTTATACTGAAGATGGGAAATTGTTTAAATCTTATACGTATGATGCGCAGGGCAGGCTCACCAAAATGATTGCTGATGTGGGAGAGCAAAATATTGAAACAGAGATCAAATACAACAGTGCCGGGGATGTTATAGAAGCCAACGGAAGGTCTGTTACCAAAGTCGACAATGTCATCACCATAAAAGAAGGTAATACTGTTACCGGGATTGTGACCTTGAATGGTCAGGGATTACCCATAGAACTTAAAGATTTTGAGGAGGATGGTACCTTAACACTTTCGTATGATACCAACGGTAATCTCCTTGAGATAAGCGGTGGTTTTAACAAAACGATCAATAGCTATGACAATAAAAAATCGCCACTCTATTCCTGTGCGTCACCCAAATGGGTGCTTATACTATTTGATGGTATTGAGTATGGCATCAACAATAATCCGCTTTCAGCGAGTTATGATGGAGAGGGGACAGAGGAATACACATACGAATACAATGCTGCCGGTTATCCTGTCAAACGTAGTATAGTAGGAGTAGAATACTTTGAAATGTTCACCTACAAGAAAAAGTAAAGGCACATTTGCATAATTTTTAAACGACACGGAGTATGTGGATAACCGCCATATACTCCGTGTTTTTATTAGCATTATCTGAAATAGCTGTTGAATGTGACTGAAGTACGCTACATGATAATCGGATCAAGAAAATTCTTTACTTTGTAAGACTTTTGGAAAACAGTTCGGCTATGAACCCTGGTTATATTCTTTTATCGCAATTTTTTGACATATGGATTTGATTTTCAGATACAAAAATCTAAAAAACCAATCTCATAAAATAAGTTAATTTATTAACAATTAAATGATTATATTAACAAAAAGGCTGCCCAAAACTTTTTGAACAGCCTCTTCATTTTTACAGATATCACTTCAGGATATCGTATAGTTCAATAACTACACATCCATCCGTGTGGCAGCGGTTGTTTCGCCGTCACCAAGTTCTTTCCGCATGTAAGCAAAGTCCTTGTGAAGTCCCTGGAACATTTTCAACATATCAACATTCCAAAGCATCATATTCATGCCTTCGCGTGCCCAAAGCAATTGCTTTTCGATATCATCCGAGAAATGATTGGCAACAGCAATACCTTTCTCTCGGCATTTACGTATGATTTTTAAACAGGATTCATTCCATAATTCGCTCTCGTATTCTTCTGGAACCCCCAGGTTGACGCTCAAGTCGTGCGGCCCGATGAATGCTGCATCGATATCGGGTTCTGCAAGAAGCGTATCGATATTATCTAATGCAACTTTACTTTCCAGATTCACAATTAGCAATGCGTCCTGCGAATAGGCTTCCAGATAATCTTTTTCCTTTTGGGTAAGCTTTTCTTCTCCTGAAAGTACCCGGGATAGTTTCTGTCCTTTCAAGGGACGATATTTTACAGCTCCACGCAGATCCCTGATCTGTTGTACGGTTTCGAGATAAGGAGCAACGACGCCGCATGCGCCTCCATCCATGGCAATACATGCTTCGTAAGGATTGGGAGATGGTATCCGTACAATGGGAGTCAATCCGGCAGCTTTATAAGCCTGGCACATCCAACTGACGGTCGAGCGGTCGAGCGGTATATGCTCGGTATCGATAAATACGAAATCCAAACCTATTTTTGTCACATACTGCATCCACTTAGGAGATGGCGAAGCAATCATGGTACCATATACCCGTTTGCCGGCGCGTAAAGCTTCTTTTAATTGTTTACTTGTCATAATATATTTAATGTTAAAAATCTAAAAACATTTGTCTTGCCACAAATTTATAGAATGTTCCCGGAATATTTCACATCGTTCCAATGATTTATTCCAAATTCGTTATATAAACAATCTTCGTACCCCGGAAACATTTGCTAAAAGTGCAAACAAACAAAAATAACACTGTCAGGAATATATCTATATTGAAACAGGTATTCCCGACAGTGTTTGAGAAAAACTAACTTACCACAAAAACCACTTAAATAAAAATCGTTAATCAGAATTTAATTATTCTACTACTTTCAGATATCGCGCCATCCAGTAAGGCAACAGATATTCGTCACCGGCAAGGATCGAATTTCCGCCTCCCCTGCTATCCAAACTAAACTCATTGGCATTGTGCCTGTTCATCGGACGCTCGCCTTTAGGAGGCAGTTGAGTAGAAAGTTGATCCCTGAAGTTTGTATGTACATCCCTCGGCAACAAGTCAATATCTTTACGATGCGAGTTATGAATCGCATAGCGACGGCAATCGGTCGGATATTCTTTCAGATACCAAATAGTCGATTCCAGATCGATATCGCCAGATATGGCATATGCAAACAGATTCCACAACCCGTTACGTTCGGGTCTTTCTACTT
Source organism: Bacteroidales bacterium (assembly GCA_031551645.1). GTDB lineage: Bacteria > Bacteroidota > Bacteroidia > Bacteroidales > UBA4181 > JAIRLS01. Next base: position 18,462 of record JAVBNI010000005.1, read on the forward strand.
CCCAATGATCCCTGGTAATATCCGCATATGTCTGCTTAAGGGTGTCGTTAAGCGCAGAATAATAGAGTACCCAATAAGTTGGGAAAGCCATTTCATCATCGGAATGGTTCCAATCTTCGCCCAATGAAATTCCCTTATGCCTGAAACCAGGTGTGTAAACAATATTTTTCATCGGGATTTTCATATTGTCATAATATCCCCATTCCTTCATAACGCGGAACGCTTCGGTTTTGTATATATCCTTGCCTGTCAATTTGTAAGCCAATTGTAGTCCGGCGACAGTTAAACAACTGTTGAGACGGCGGTCAAACTGGGTTTTGGCAAACGAATTGACATAATCCGGGTTCCATCTTCCCCAGAGCGTAGGTTCCCCGTCAGCATCGATAAAGTAATAGTTATTACTGATGATATGGGTCATGATGGCGTCGAAATAATCAGCTACACGCTTTTTTTCCTGTGGAGTTTTGGCTACAAACTGGTCAAGAATTGAGGCAATAAAGATATAAGCAACATATTCGTCGGTACTGGTAGTTCCTTTCCACACCCAGTCGGGGTCGATGGCAGGATGCCACCGGTCGATATCGCTCATGTTGTAACCTTTACGTTCAAATGTACGGCCCGAAAATCCTGTGACAGAATGGATGGATATCAGGCGTTCGAACGGTTCGAAAGATTCCCATGCAAATCTTTTTGCATCTTCGTCGCCGGTAATGGCGTAACGGAAAACCTGGCTACCCAGCCAAAAAGCAGTCCACAAACCGTCGTTGTCGGTATCATTCAAGCGCATAGATGTCGGATCATTGGGATCAAGTAAACCTGCTTCGTTGGAAAACCCGTAACGATAGTGGTATTTACGCAAATTATCCTGCATAAATTCGGCTTTTGAAAGCATGGTTGTTTCACGGAAATCAATCTTATTCAATCCTGTCGGTGTGAGCGCATAAATATTCCCGTCGCTGTCAGCCGCCATATCAATAATCACATCCTGATCCAACCAACGTTTCGATGCATAATAGCGATACCAGTTGGGTTCCTTCATGTAAGCGCCTTCGTTGGAAGCAAACCATAAATTACTCCCGTTACCTTCAGCCGCTTTGGCATACAACATGTTGGTAATGGCCGGAACAGGTAAGCGGTTGACCTTTTCTTCAACAGTTTTACCTGTATTGTCGATTACATAGTATCCGTCCGGAGTACCCACAGCTATGCGGTTACCCGAAAATGCCAACGCAGTAATCTGATCACCTTTATGAACTTCTTTCCACGATGTCCCTTCAAGACGGTAGGCAGCCTTGTCGGTCAGATACCAGAATGATTTGTCGTAGACATATAACTTGAGAAATTTTCCGGAGGGCAACGTTATATCGGATTTCTTTTCACTTTTGTGATACATCACGGCGCCGGTGCTACCGACCAGTAACACGTCATCTCCGGCATTAACAGCCATATTCGTATAACGGCCTACCGGTAGATGTCCGCAAATAGCTCCGGCATGAGCATTGGTCAGAAACCGGTCAGGATACAGGTAATACAGATATCCGGTCGATTCCTGGATACAGGCATCAGTCGGTATTTTGTCTGCCAGCGAACCGTACAATAAGTCTTTGGACAGAATATTGTCCGGAAAATCACGGTACAAGCCTTTATCGGTCAAGACATATACACTATTATCCCCGTTTACCAATACTTTTTTAAACTGTGCATCTGCCCATTTAGGGTTGATGGTGTATTTCACCGACTCGGGCATTTTGTAGGGATTATCTTTAACAGGCGTACCCGCTATTCCCTTTCCTGATTCCTGCTTAACGGAAGACTGACAGGAAAACAAGAAAAAAATACAAATAAGAAAAACAGAATAAGATTTGAGATTCATGATAAAAATAGATTTATAGATTATTTTTCGATTATTGTTTCAGTAACCAGATATCACAGATTTTCGATTGCTGCCGCCAATTGATTTGTGACTCTTCGGCTAAGTCAAAGGTTACGGTTATTTTTCCACTGCATACGTACTTACGATCAATCAGAAATTCTTTAAATGTTTCCAATTCTTTATTATAGACAATGGGAGCAATCCGTTCGCCGTTTACGCGCAACAGGGCGTCGCCGGAACCTGCAATACGAATAATGTAACGGCCTTGAGGATCAAGGTTTTCATATTCTAATTTTGGACTTCTTTGAAATAATTGGGTGGATAAGCGTTTACGGCTCTTCCCGTTGTCCCACCAAGCAACATCGCAAGCATCCCAGATAATGGTTTTCACATGCGGGCTTTGGCTGATATTGGATATATTGTCATAATAACTGCCTTTCCCGGGATTATCCCATGTGTAAATAATTTTCAGGCGGGCTAACTTTTCCTGTTCGGAAGGCATTTGTTTGATTTTTTCGAATTCATCATTGAGCCACCAGCGATTGTTGAGCGGATGATTGATAAAGTCGAGTATACATGCTCTTTGGGCATATTCGGCATTGTATTTTTCTAAACTGGTTTGCATACCGATTGAATGGAACAAGGCTTCGCAATATTCCTCTATCTTTTTCACTAATTCGGGCGATACAGGGTTTGTATCGGCCTGGTTGACTTTTGCCAAAGCTTGTTGCATGGCCGGACCGGAGCCTATTTTTTCCGACTGCGACAATATGAGATTTGCTTCTTTTTCCAGGTCCTGTTCATATATCTTACGTCTCTTTTGGTAAGTATCATAATAAGCTCTGACCAGCATCATTTGCCAACGCCAGTTTTTTTGTAACCCAGGGTATTTTGATTCTAAATTTTGCCATAAAGAAAATGTCATTTCGATGCCCATATTTCTTTCGATCGGACCTTCCCAATTGCGCTCCAATCCAAGTACAGCTTCGGTGACATGATCGCCGGGCTTTGTACCAAAGAAAAAACGAACATACTGATCAACAATTTTGGTTATGTCCTCGTTGGAATCCCATCCCCTGCAACTCCATACGATTTTATTCAAATCGTCGTGGCAGCCATCCGAATAAGTAATAAAACCATCAGTAAACGGAGCAAAACGGTTATGGATATCACCATAATAAAAAGGTTGCGGATTGATGGCCTCACGTCCCAGCGTCAACGCATATGCCTGATCCCAGTTCAAAACAGGGTAATCGCAGCGGACATTGTGAGTGATATCGGGATAACTGCGGTGCTTGTATTGAGCGGGCAAGCGGAAACGGGTTTCGCTTAGCGGCGGACTTCCTGGGCCGGTTATCACACCCCGTAACCATTCGGGCTTTTCGGTTTCCAGATAATGATAAAAATAATCTATCTTTTCGTCGTTGAATCCTTGCAGAGATATCCAAACACCAGCCTGTGGATGATATTTCTTTAGTTCCGCTGCAATAGTTTTAAGGAATGGCAACACGTCCTTAGGATGGTTTTCGCCAGGATCGCCTCCCGGAAAGAAAATTCCATCTATCCGTGGGACGCTTTTAAAATGTTCGCTAAACTTTTTTACTTCTGCTGCAACTTGCGCCGGGTCGGACAGATGTGCATCCGATGGCGTCCATGCCCAGTATTCGAGATCATACCGACGACATACATCACTGATATAACGATGCATTTCATCAGGCGGTGTTTTCATGAAAGATGAAGGTTTATCCCAAAAAGGAATGACTTCTATGCTATTAGTACCGAAAATAGCCAGATCACGGATATATTGTTCGTATTGTGCAGGCGTCCACGCATCATACGAATTGGATTGACCACGATAACCTAACTGATGACCGCGAAGGGGATATTCTGGAGCTGTTATGACCTCGCATGTCTGGTCGACTGTAATTTTTTTCTTTTCCAAAGATGCATTGCGTAGGAAATGCCCTGCAGCAAACAATGCTCCGCGCTGGTCAAACCCAATCAGCCATAAAACCGGTTGTTTGGTATTATTTGCAAGCACAACGGCATAACTTTCCGGACAATCTACCGGTTTATCCAACGATGGTACCGCCATGCCAGCCAACGTCTTGTCGGATGCCAATGCTACGGCTATAACCGGTGTTTGCGACCATTTACCGGATACAGGAATTTTTATCTGGGTGCGTTTCGCTACCTCTTCCTGCAACACCTGTACAATGGTTTCCCGCACAGGAGATTTTATTCCATCCGAAACCAACAAAGTTGCTTTCGAAAAATCTAATTGTCCGGCAAAAGCGAAAACCGGAAAACATAAGCAAATTAAAAATAATGTCTTTTTCATGTGTATATCATTTGGTTTTAACATTATAAGTCCATACCATATTCATTAAAATGTTTCACTGGCTCATTCTTATCATAATGAATATATTGCCAGGTAACATTTTCTCCCTTGATATTGATTTTCAAAAAACCTTTATCTATATATTTGGTTCCTTTCCATGTATCTCCCGAAACTGCACCGCCTGTAATAAAATGTATGTTTCCGTTGAGATAAACATCTTCCAACCAGTGAATATGCCCATGCAACAACAACCTGAGATTGTGTTCCTTGAAAATTTCCATTACTTCGTATCTGTTGGATACTGTGTGTCTTGGCGTCATTCCTCCATGAACTTCATTGATGGTCGAAAACAACTGCATATGCGAAGTGACGGAGATAGGCGTATTTTTATCCACTTTTGAAAGGTCATCCTTCAGCCAGGCCAACACCTCGTCGTTAACAACAGCCACATATCTTCTTTGTTCGTCTATATCCAAATCGTTCAACACAATGAAATGCCACCCCTTATGGTCGAATGAATAATAGGTATCGCCCAGATATCGTTTGTACATTCCGTATTTGAAATCCGGATCGGAAGGACTAACCCCACTGACTTCGTATATGCCGAACATATCATGATTACCCATGCAATTATATACCGGCATATTGAAAGCTTTTATACTCTCTAAATAAAGCCGGAACAAGGAATCGGCTCTTGGCAGGTTACCCCGCATAACATCGACAACCAGGTCGCCTCCGGTCATGACAAAATCGGACTGAAGCTTATTGGCTGTATCAATAGCCATCCTGAACATTTGGGGCACACCATTTTCGGGTTTTATATGGATATCAGTCATATAAACGAATGAAAATTCATTCTCATGACCGGCACGATCTTTCTTTTGTCCGCCACAAGAAACAATAAAAGGTATTGATATCAGAAAAAGAATTAATCTATTCACAATCTCAAATTTTTACCATTTTTTATCTGTACTAAGTACTTTCGCCTATATAATCGATATTTTTAAAATGCGTTTAATGTTGATTATCTGCATCTTGACTTAATATTCAATTGTCGAATATTAATATTCAATTACTTAAGCTTCAACTCATCGAACAGCCGGTACTGGTACATCCCACCCGTAATCAATATATTCCCAGGTAAAATCATTACCTTTCACTTTGAAAAGCAAAAAGCCTTCTTCTATAAACCGGACACCTTTCCAAGAAAAGCCTGACACTGCGCCTCCTGTTATAAAATGCGTCTTTCCGTTAATGTATATGTCTTCCAGCCAATGAAGATGTCCCTGTAAAACCAGTTTCAGATTATGATTCTCAAAAATACGCATAACCTCATGGCGGTTGGATACAGTTGGTCTGGGAGAAGAAATATTTTCTTCGAATACATCGCTGAACGCAGAAAACATGGGAATGTGCAATGAAACCACAATCGGTGTCTTAGAGTCGACCTTCGACAAATCGTTTTTCAACCATGCGATCTGATCTTCACCGATTACACTTATATAGCTTCTTTCTTTGTTGATATCCAAATCGTTCAACACGATAAAATGCCATCCCTTATGATCAAAAGAATAATACGGCTCGCCAAAATAACGGCGAAACATCCCGTATTTGAAATCCGGATCGGAAGGACTTATCCCTCCTTCTTCATAGATACCGTACAAATCGTGATTTCCGACCGTATTATAAACCGGCATGTTAAATGACTCGATACATTTCCGGTACAATTGAAATAACGAATCTGCCCTCGGCAGGTTACCGCGCATGACATCAAACACCTGATCACCACCTGTTATAACAAAATCCGCATTCAGTTTATTTGCAGTATCTATTGCCATCATAAAAGCTTTGGGAGCTCCGGCTTCAGGCTTCAGGTGAATGTCTGTCATGAAAATAAACGAAAAATCCGTCTCTTGTTTGACTTCGTTGCTTTTGTTTTTAACCTGACAACTAACAATAAAAAATACAGTTAATGAGAAAAATACGAATTTATACATTTAAAAGATAATGATGATCAATAATAAAGATAGCCTGCTCTAAAATATAAAACCAGTCCGCAAATCGTTTTCAATTAAAACCTCGGAAGTTTTGGAAGCCTCCGAGGTTTTTCTTTTTCCTTACTTTTTCAACAACCAGATGTCGCAAACCTTGGAACGCTCCCGCCAATTGAGTTTTGATTCTTCGGGTATGTCGAATGAAATTTCCAACTTGCCATCACACACATATTTCCGGTCAATCAAAAATTCTTTGAATTCTTCCAACTCTTTATTGTACAGAATCGGTGCAATACGTTGTCCGTCCACACGCAATAATGCGTCCCCATATCCGGCAATACGAATAACATAGCGTCCGTTGGGGTCCAAATCCTCGTACTTTAATTTGGGGAAATTCTGAAACAACTGTGTGGAAAGACGTTTGCGACTCATTCCATCATCCCACCATGCCACATCGCAGGCATCGTCTACTACCGTCAGTACATGCGGGCTATAGCTGATATTTGATATGTTGTCGTAATAACTTCCCTTGTCGGGATCGTCCCAAGTCCGGATAACATTTATCCTGGCTAATTTTTCTTCCTGGGTCTTCATCTGGCGTATTTTAGCGAACTCATCGGCCAACCACCACCTGTTGTTCAAAGGATAATCGACAAAATCGAGAAGGCAACCCCGTTCTGCCCCGGCAGCTCCATATTTCTCCACGCTGGTCTGGTAACCAATGGTACGATATAAAGCCTCACAGTAATCAACTATTTTTTGACGCAATGCTGCCGATGGATTGATCCGGTCTGCCTCATTTACTTTATCCAAAGCTTGTTGCAGAGCTTGATCTACGCCAATGACCGGCGCCTTGGCCAAAATTTGATTGGCTTCTTTTTCCAAATCTTGTTCGTATATTTTCCGTCTACGGACATAAGTATCATAATAGGCGCGCAAGACAAACATCTGCCAGCGCCAGTTGTTTTGTAACTGGGGATAGGCTTTTTCCAACTGTTGCCAGCGCATAAAAGTCATTTCGATACCCCCGTTTGCTTCAACCGGTCCTCTCCAGTTATTTTCCAGACCTATGACAGCATCAGCCACATGATCAGATGGTTGAGTGCCAAAGAAGAACCGGACATATTGTTCCACTATTTCGGTTACATCCACCTTAGTATCCCAACCGCACATGCTCCATACGATCTTATTCATATCGTCGTGCGATCCGTCGGAATAAGTCAGGAAACCATCGGTAAACGGAGCGTAACGATTGTGTATTTCCGCATAATAGAATGGTTCCGGATTAACCGGTTCCCGGCCCAAAGTCAATGCATATGCCTGGTCCCACTGAGGCGTAGGATACTGGCAACGTACCGTATGCGTGATATCCGGATAGTGGCGTTGTTTGTATTTTAGGGGTAAACGGGCGCGAGTTTCCGACATCGACGGACTGCTCGGGCCGCTTGCAATCCCTACGAGCCAATCCGGATTATTCTCTTTTTCAAGATACTGATAGAAATAATCTATTTGTGCATCGCTGAAACCTTGAAGTGATAACCAAATACCCGCATTGGGGTGATATTTTTTCAACTCCGCTGCAAGGTCTTTCAGGAAAGGTATGACATACTTGGGATGATTGTCGCCCGGGTCGCCTCCGGGAAAGAAAACTCCGTCGATACGCGGACAGATTTTATAAAAGTCGCTGTGTTGTTTTAGTTCGGCAGCATAATATGCCGGGTCTGATAAATCGCCTTCAGCAGGCGTCCACATCCAATACTCTATATCATAACGACGGCAAATATCGCTGATGAAACGATTCATCTCTGTCGGAGTTTCCTTCATGAAAGGAACCTTTTTTTCATTTTCATGAAAAGGGATCGTTTCAATACTGTTTGTGCCGAAAATGATCAAATCGCGAATATATTGTTCAAATTGCACCTTCGTCCATGCATCATATGTATTGGCGGTGTTGCGATATCCCAATTGATGCCCGCGAAGCGGGTATTCGGGCGCTGTTGCAACCGCATATTTTGTATCAAACGTGATTTTCTTTTTCGTTATGGACGATGTGCGTAACAAATAACCGGCAGCAAACACAGCGCCCCGGTCATCGGCAGCAATCAACCACAACGTCTGCTTGTTGCCTTCGGTTGTTTGAACGATATGGAAACCTTCGGCCTGTTTTGCTTCTTTAGCTGATTCGGGAACCGGTTTGCCATATAACTGTTTATCCGACGATAAGGCAATGGCAATAACAGTGGTTCCCTGCCAGTTTGTTGCCAACGGAAGCTGTATCTGGCTACGTTTATTTACTTCCTCCTGCAGCATTTGAATAACCGTCTCCTTTACCGGAGATTTTATTGCGGGAGATACGAGTAAGGTCGCTTTGGATAAATCGAGCTGTCCGGCAAAGACCAAGACAGGAAAACATAAAAAGAACAGGAATGTTATTTTTTTCATTGTGTTTAAGGGTGATAAAAATTGATATATATAATTGAGTATACGTTACATGAACGTATAAAGATTTCTAAATAAACAGAACCTGTTCGGCTACAACCTGATTAAGTCTAATTTCTGAAATTGATATACGGGTCTGTCTTTTTACCGGTTTAAGGTTTTACAATCCGGAACTTATCGATAACTTGCCCGTCTATACTTTTGGATAGAAAATTAAGTTTTTTATGATCGATTTCTATAATCTGATACAATCCGCCTTTGTTGGCGTATACTTTATTATATTTGAGAGAAGGCGCACCCCTTTCACGTGTCTCCACCGTCAATGAAGAAACATAGATAGTACCTTTCGCCGGTTCCTCAACTACTTTACTGTCAAATATCGGGTACGAACGGAAATACTGGTGGATATGTCCCGATAACACCAGATCAACATGGTATTTATCGAACAGCGAACCCCATTTTTCCCTCAGTTCCACGTAAGAACTATCTGCAGTGTACGGTGGAAAATGTGTGATGACAATTTTCCATGTTTCTGTTGCCTTTTTTAATTCCTTATCCAACCAGCATGCAATATGATCCGTATTCCCGGTAGCATCGACCGAGAAGAAACGGGCATTCGCATATTTGAAAGTATAGTTGCGTTCGGCAGTCAGGTTACAACTGCTATCGGCCGGAAGTCTGAAAAACTGTGTATACAATACAGGCGGAAGACCGTCCTGGCTGTCGTGATTTCCTAATGCAGGAACAAATGAAAGCCGGGCAAACACCTGTTTACCCGATTCAAAATATTTATCCCACAAATCACGGAACAGTCCCGTATTGACGTGATCGCCCGAATTGGTCAGGAAAGCTGCATCGGGGTATGCCTGGTAAGCCTGCTCCATCACAGGTCGTACAATATCGCTATTGTGAGCATCTCCTAAAAATATGAATTTAAAAGGCGCTTCCTTTTCAGGAGCTGTTTTAAATGTGTAGGTTTCGCTATGATTGTTGTGCTGTTTGCTTCCCACCGTATATTCGTACCTCGTATCCGGAGTCAGGCCGGTAACGGTCACACCCCAACGGTTGACCACCATATCATTGCAGATGTATACATCCTTTAGGCGGATGGTAGTCGCTGTACTTTCTTTTGCTTCTTTTTCGTTAGTACCTGCTTTCCAATAACGGACATAGCCGTCGGCCACAGTCGTATCGGTACGCCATTGTATGGCCTGTGTGGTAGCAGGATCGCCATCCCACGTCAGTAAAACTTCATCAGGCATTTTTGATGAAGGATATTCCGTTTTGCGGAAACTTTTCACAATACTTGCTTCCCGTGCGCGCCCACGGATGGTGGTAAATAAAGTATGTCCGGCCAGTTCTTCAGGCATATCTTCCACCACCAATTCGTCCCAGTCATTATACATGTAAGCCCCTTTCTCCATCTTGATAACCGGCCATTTTGCAGGATAAACATCTGTTATGTTTACCGTACCGCCTTTTTCAACCGGACCAATGCTTACAAAATAAACAACCCGGTGAAGATCGAAACCATTGATTCCCAAATGAACCTTCCCGGCAGGAAACTGCTTTTGCCATACCTCATACTCATATTCCTGGTTTCTGACAGTTTTACCGGTATTCACGAACCCCTTTTCCGCCAGCCAAAACGGAACGACTTCCTGCTGATTGTGCCTCATCACGGACACTACCACAGGCCGGTCAACAGTAAACACCCAATGATTATCGGCAAAAACCTGTTTTTCCCCCTTTGTGATAAAACCCATCACAAAAGCATTGTCCAGGCTATCCAACCGTTGCATCGGCACTTGCCGGATGATCCGTTCGATCACCTGGTCCCTGGCTTCGGTAACCGGAATGAAACGGTCCGGTTGTTTACCGCTGCCGCAAGCCGACAAAAAGAATAACACTACGATATAACGAAAAACTGAATTCATTCCGGAATATTTTATAGATACAAAAAAAGCCATTTACCGGTCGAATGATCGGGCCGGTAAATGGCAAAATCAATTAAAAACTATTGTAACAACCACATTTTGGTATTGCGATCATCGGCACCAAACACCTTGAGTGCAGCATCGTATTGTTCTTTATTATTAGAACGCTCTCCATCCGGATAAATATAACGCAAAGGCACAGTTCTTTGCGATAGATTTTCCTGAATAAAACTTTTTTCAAATTCCAGAATATCGTTTGTACGCCGGCAGTCGAACCATCCTTCGTATCCTCTAATAAACAGAGCCGCCCATTTCTGTCCAATCAATTGTTTTAGAGTACCGTCATAGACCACTGCAGATTCGGCTAAATAGTTATCGATGACTTGCTGATCAGTTACACGCCAATAATTCAGAGTAGTCGATATTCCTTTCTTGTATAATGATTCGGCTGTTTCCCCGGGAACTGTAACACCATTTTGTTGAGCGACCTCAGCGAGGATAAAACAAACTTCCGCATATGTTATCAAGCTTGCTTTTACCATAAAATCCTTACTGTCTGTCGGATAATCTTTATAAAAAATACTCCGGTTAAGTATGGATATATGATCGCCTCCACCATTATAATCATATGGAGAATGCAAAGAAATAGGTACGCCAACATAAGCATTCTTATCCTGAGTATTGGCTTCCGGAGCTAATTTAACCGGCTCAAATAGGATTGACAAACGCGGATCATTACGTGATTGCATAAAGTCAATAATTTCTTTACTGGGCCTTCTTTTAATAAATTCTGCATATTCATCATCAAGAGTACCTCCGCCACCTGTGGGACCACCCGGCCATTTATGGGTATTTACATAGGGTATTTCGGCATCATCAGCATTACTTGTGAAAATAGGATATTGTGTTGGGTTATTCACAATTGCCTGAATATCACTATATGCTGTGGATATCTTCTTAGCTGACCGTAACAACATCCTCAATCGCAATGAATTAGCAAATTTACGCCATTTCAGTTTATCACCGCCATATAATGCATCTGCTCCCGCATCAATAGTCAAACTTGTATTCTGCAAAAGCGTATTGGCTTGTTCCAGCTTTTTCAACAAATCTGGATAGATATCTTGCTGCTTGTCATACTTCGGATAAATAATCATGTCCGATTTCGACTTTAAAGCTTCCGTATATGGACAATCTCCCCATGTTTCGGTAATATTTGCGAAATTAAACACCTCCATGATAAGCGATAAAGCCACATACTGATCTCTACCACCAGCTGTAGCCTGATCGTAAAGGGTCTGGTTAGTTGATAAAATCTTATATTGATCATCCCAACTTTTTGCCGCCCAACCAAAGTTATCTGCGCTGGCATTCCTCAGCCTGGTAATATAGCGACCTGCAGCCGAAGGTTCATCCCTATAGGATGCCTTTTGATAATCATATGCTGTTTGTATGATTACCTTGGTCAGATAAAAAATGTCGTTCGCTTCCGTCCCTGCATTGGGATTTTTATTTATTTCCTCAAAATCCTTGGTACAGGAAAAATGTATCAAAAAGATTCCTATGAAGAGAAACCAACTTATATTTTTTGTTTTCATGATTTCTTATTGTTAAGATGATTAGAAATTAAAACCTATTTTAAAACCATAGGTACGGGTATAAGGCAAAGCCCAACTACCTACACCCGGCGCAATCCTGTCCTGGGTAAAGGTCATAGATGTTTCGGGATCGAATCCTTGATCAGCTGCAGTCCAGCTAAATAGATTACGCCCAAAAACACCTATGGTAATGTTGGTAAATGGTAACCTGTTCAATACATTCTTACCAAAGGTATAATCCAACGATACTTCCCTGAGTTTTACATATGAAGCATCAAAAGTAGAACGTTCATTCCAACTCCAATAATATTCACCATAATAGTCTTCGGGATCCGTCTTTAACGTATTTGCAGCATAACTGCCATCTGCTTGTTGAATGTAACCTTGTACAATCATCCCGTCATTCCGGCTATTACCATTACCGTCCACCCATGGAAGCCCTCCTGTTGCCGCATCCCTACCGGGAACAGTAACTTCAGTACGACCGTCTGACAGTAGATTCTTAGCTACATAGGAATAAAATTGACCCCCTTGTCTCCAATCTATCAAAGCGTTCAAAGTAAATCCCTTATAAGTAAAAGTATTAACAAAACCTATCATGAAATCGGGGTTATAATTACCAATTTTGATATATTCATTTTCCCGCTCATATCCACCACCATCATTTAACCAGGGTTCGCCGGCATAAGGGCCACTAGGAACCTTTCGCCATGAACGGGAATAGAAATCGCCAATTTCTTCACCTTCCCGTGCATAAAATTCAACACCTTCAGCACCATACATGCTGATTTGAGTAACGCCTCCAGTTAATTCAACGATTTTATTACGATTTCTCGAAAAGGTAGCTGAAATATCCCACCTTAACTCGCTGTCTATAGGTGTTCCTCTCAAAGTAAACTCAATCCCTTTATTCTGAATTTCCCCAGCATTGATTTTACGACTACCATAACCCGACGCCCACGTAGTAGAGATACTCATCACCTGATTGACAATGTTGGTTTTATACCAGGTAAAGTCGAACCCCAACCTGCCGGCCAGGAACCGTAGATCAGTTCCTACTTCATACGAAGTACTGATTTCCGGCTTCAATTGATTGTTTTGTAGAGTTTCACCCTGCTTAACAATATTCTGGCTACCCCATGACTCCATTGTAACCGTATTATACAGGTCATAAGGACCCACATCCGTACCAACCTGGGAAATATTACCTCTCAGTTTAATAAAAGATATAGCACCATTATTACTCATATGGAGCATATCACTCAACAAAAAGCTCAAAGATGCTGAAGGATAGAAATATGAATTATTACCGTCCGGTAATGTGCTCGACCAGTCGTTACGCGCCGTCAGATCCAAAAACGCATAATTTCTGAAAGCAACCTGTCCCATAGCATATATGCTGTTAATCCTTTTTTTCCATTTTCCGTTCTCAAAATTTCCTGAAGTTTGTACGGTACCAGCAGCAGCATTAGAAATATTATAAACTCCGGGAGTCGCCAATTTTGTGGTTGACATCAGCGATGAATTCCAATGCGAATCCATCCGGTTAGCCCCAACAGAAACAGACACAAACCAGTCCGAAGTCAAATCTTTCTTATAACTAAGTAAGAAATCGGTATTTTGTTCCATAAAATAGGAATGCGCAGTGAGATAAGCTCCTTGCGGATATCGTCTTGCACTGTATGCCTGCCTGCTTTCACGATCTTCGTTATAATAATCCAGACCAGTACGTCCCATAAGGCTCAAATCGGGGAGAATGTCCCACACTACTTGTACATTACCGGTCATACGATCCCTGTTAAATCCATTTAAGGCTTCATTGGCCACAAAATACGGATTATCGTTACCACCCGGTACAGGACTGTTTTGCTTAATTCCTTCCAGTCCAGGCATCCAATAATCTTTCAACTTGCTGACATCAATATTTGCCGGCATTGTATATACAATGTTCACCACACTTTCACGGTTGACTGAAGGACGGTTGTCACTTTTGTTACCTGCATAAGCGATATTGGTGCTCACTTTTAAATTTTTATGTAATTTGTACCCTGCTGTAAAATTGATATTATTACGGGATAAATCAGTATTAGGAACAATCCCCTTATTTTCCATATTGGTGTATGATATGCGGAAATCGCCTTTATCATTGGCTCCATTCACAGCAACATTGGTAATAATAGTATGGCCTGTATTGAAAAAATCTTTTACACGATTGGGATAGGATACCCAATCAGTTGGTATTTTTTCACCTGTAACAGGGTCTGTCGGACTATCCCATTGAACATATTTTGAACCATTATCCAATCTTGGCCCCCACGATGCATCCGATATAACATCATCAGTACCTTCACGAGAACCTGATCCAAACGTATTCTGAAATTTCGGAAATTGCCATGCTTTGTCGAAAGCAACACTGGTATTAAAGCTCACACCGATACCCTTTTTTTGACTTGCTCCCGATTTGGTTGTAATCAGAATAACTCCGTTTCCTGCACGACCACCATATAATGCAGCGGCAGCAGCACCTTTCAATACAGAAATGGAAGCGATGTCATCCGGGTTGATGTCTGAAATAGGATTACCATAGTCAACAGTCTGTCTGGTACCTTCCGACCCAATCTGTGCTTTTGTGTTTTTAACGGAATTGTTCACCGGAATACCGTCAAGAACAATCAATGGTTGATTATCCCCTGTCAGCGAACGTTGTCCCCGGATATTAATGAGCACCGTACTACCCGGATCACCTGATGCAGCACGAACATTCACCCCAGATATTTTTCCGGAAAGGCTGTTCATAACATTGGCCGATCGTGCATTAGTCACAGCATCTTCATTTAATTGACCTATCGAATATCCCAACGCCTTTTCTGCCCGTTTGATACCAAGTGCTGTTACTACTACTTCTTCGATTTCCGCAATATTTTCTTCCAACGTAACATTAACGGTTGTACGGTCACCCACTGTGACCTCCTGGCTATGGTAACTGATATAGGAAAATACCAACACTGCATTGCTGTTGGGCACATTGATTGAGTATTGTCCATTGAAATCTGTAGCCACACCGGTTGTAGTACCTTTTATCACAACATTTACCCCGGGCATCGGGGCACCGTCGTTATCCACTACATTACCCACAACCGTGCGTTGTTGAACTGCGGCATTAGCCACCGGGTGTATCGCCAGTAGCATCGTGCATACCACTGACGCCATCAAAAGTAAACGGCCAAAACCTTTTCCTAATGACATTTGTTTTTTCATGCTTTTTGGTTTTTGAGATTAATAAAATAAAATAAACTTGATTTAGATAACACTTAGATTCATAAATAATAATAAAATAATTAAATTTGCTTAAACGTTTAAGCGAAAGAATAAAACATACTTATATCGTTCCTCCTTAAATTAAATTAATAAAACAGTTTCCCTTTTTAAACTACTTTTGTGAATACAAATTAATATAATAAAATCCTAATTTTAATCCTTCTTTTGCGTATTTAAATCCTCAATTTACGCAAACACATAAAAATCAAGATTTAATTGATACAAATTTATAAACTAAAAAACAAATATCAAGCCTCTTTTTGCGCATTTTAATCCTCTTTTTGCGCAAAATTTTATTTTGGCAATCTTTTTGATTATTTCCAAGTACCTGTCTATTTTAAATAAACTACCCCATCGCAAGCGGACGGGGTATCATCAAGGAACATACTTTGTGTTCTCGCCGCAAGCGGCGGGAATAGACGCTAAGAAATCAATAATTTGTTGGTAGCGTGACAGAATTGCTACTCGTAGCGGTACGTCTACCTCGTGTATAGGTTTCAGCAGTTATCACCTGACCCGAACTCGCTCTGCTAAATGGGATGTATAATCTAACCTCAAAATACTCAGATCCAAGCTCATAAACGTACTGTGATCTACCACTACACACACCATCTATATAATAATCAACCCATCTTGGTTCATCCCCACGTACATGAGCGTCTATAACCCACTCATACTCTGTAGGTGGATAAGTGCTATTAGAACTTTGTACACGTACAAATGTCAAAGAAAGAGTTACAATAGTGGTTTGTGCCGTCATAATTCCACAAATACAACAGAAAGCGATTAAGGTTATTAATTTTTTACATTTTGTTTTCATGATTCTTGTATTAAATTGTTTTTAAATAAATTAAATGATATATCTAACATTTTATCACCTCTAAGGGGGTTTTAATACCAATGTTTTGAACAAATATTGTATTTGCATAAGATTTTAAGTTAAATTCTATAATTCTTGTTATCCAGACTATTGTTTGAATAAATTTACTTTCAATAAAGATCCCCATCAGATTGTCCTTTAGCCTTTCAATACTATTATTGCCATAAACATCATCGCAAGTTTCGGAAACCGAACCCTTTTCTTTTTCTTTAAATTTGTCCCATGCTGACAGCATCTTTTTGGCAAATAGCAACGAAATCTTTCTGATAAATCATTCGTGCCATAACTTAATGCATTTTGTATAATATATTTATTTGTAATTATTTACGCATTATATGCCCATTGTTTCTTTAGTTATTATGGCAATAAAAAACAACTTAAAGATACGACATAAGTTTGTTGTATCATACAGTACGTTTATACTGGATTTTAGTTAAAAATGTAAGTTGAAAATATTGTCTGAAAGGTGGTTGTCTCTGTATTGAACACAGACCGCATTGATCACGCTGAAAATAAAAATAAAGTCTGTGTAAATCTATGTAATCTCGTGTTGTCTATGTTCTGTTTCCTCCGTATCTCCTTCCTATCTCTTGATAGAAATCGGTCAGCTAAGATCCAAACAATGGTTAGCTAAAAATATAACGGCTTGTAGCATGGAGTTTACATCTAACTTGCGATATATTTGGCAGTTCAGGTTTCGCGCCGATTGTTCATTCATGTTGAGTATACGGGCAGTCTCCTTTGTCGATTTTCCCTGTTTGGCTAATTTCAACACTCTTCTTTCCTGTGGAGTGAGCTCTATAACAGGTTGTTGTTCCCATTTCCGTTTTCCGAATGAATATTGCATACAGAAAGAGCTACCCTTGTAATATGCTGTCAGATTACCCGGAGTTTTTCTTATCGATTCGGTTATTACGCATATAGCCAGTTGTGGACGGCTGTTGACCATAAAGGGTTTTACTTTGTGGCAGACCATCAGCTCTTCTTGATTTTGACGTATTCTGAAATTAAATGCAACATAAACCAAATCGCGAAGACAGACATCTGGATCATGAAAATAATCGAACACAAGATGATGGATATTGATCAGCAACTTCATATCCTCTAGGTGGACTATCTGGGGATAAAACCGATACCCAAGCATCATTACCTCTTTTGGTGAGTGACTGCAAAGAAACAAATGATCGGGCGAAACAAACCTGAAACAGCGTTTGTATAAATCTATTACATATACACTGCCGGTGATCATAGGATAGATAGTCCGCAAAAACTCGAGGGAGGATACAACAATTTCCTCGGATTCGCCCGATAATGAAGGCAAACGCTCAAAAAATAAGTCTGTAACAGTATCTCTGGAATTCATGATCCGGTATGTCTTAGGGAAAGTAAGTTTTACCATAGTTATGTTTTGTTTTTGGTCGCAAGTTAATATAAAAATATTGAACATAAAACTATCGTTGATATTTTTTACTATTGGTCTATTTTATTAATATTCAGCTTAAAAGTACATTTAAACTACTCCGACCGCGTCTTGCGATGACGCAAAATGTATATCGTATGGAGTCAATAAGCTGCAAATAGTGAGACCAATAAGCCCTTTATCCACATAAAACAAATCAAATATATACTTAGGAATGCGCCCAAAATAAAATTCCCATTTCCAATTATTTCATGTTATCTTTGTTCAGCAACTTAACCAATGAAATTCCAGACATGAAAAACTTTTATTCGTTAGAGATTGAATCTCAGATGCGTCATTTTTTTG